>NZ_VTZU01000073.1 GCF_008370685.1 Aquimarina sp. RZ0 | reverse complement strand
AAGAATACAAATTGAAAATCAATAGTTTGAGGTTCTGAGGACACTTCAAATGATGAGAATATCGAGATATTTTAATTATTTGAAGTAAGCTCACGGTTCTTAAAATATTTGTTTTCAGGAAGTAAGGCTTTTAAACAAGCTCTAATATAGTTAATTCCTGTCATAATATATTAAGGAGTTTTTATAATACTATGATGAATAGGTTAGTTTTTATTTATGTAAAGAGGCAGAATACACGTATTTATTCTGCTTCTTTTTTTAGTAGCATAATCTTTTTATCAAAAATAGGTTTTGGTAAGAAATACCATTTTAGTTTGAAACCAAATTCTGTAAATCTAAAACCAGCGGCTGTAGCCGATGCAATATTACTATACTTTCCATAGATGTTGGTTATAAACCTATTCGAAAACCGATATCCTAATTTGCTTTCGGCTCTAAAGGTAGTGGATGCAGGATCTTCTTCTACAAATTGCTTTCCTAAAGCAGCACTGATCTGAAAGAACCATTTTTTTTGAGGATCACTCACTAATTCGGCAAATATTTCGGTCAGATGAAATTTTTCTGGGCTAAAATATGTTGTAGGTACCTGATTGGCAAATGAGATGTATTGATAATTGATCCCTGTTTTGAGTACCGGACGACGCAAAATAGAATAATATAATGATGTAAATACCAGATTTCTTGTATTATCATCTGTTTGCAATGTGTACATATATTGTGTAAACCAACCCAGATTAAAATTGGTACTTAGGTTATAGTTACATAAATAATGGTTCATTAAAATTTCGCGATTGATTAAATCCGCATTAAAATTTTGTAATTCCCTTCTGTATCCAATATCTAAATTATGAAGTCTGAAAGGTTTGGTTTTTATTATGATCTCTCCCAGAAGTGATGTAAATGTATTGGTGCGTCCGTTGGCACTAGTGACACCTATATTTCCTGACATAGAAATTCTTCCGTTCCAGATATAATTCAATCCTGCAGATATAGTATGAGATTTGGCATCAATTGCGGTTTTTTCATTTTTGGTAGTACGATAGGTATAGCTTGCTGTTGTTTTAAATTTGGTAGAAAATGGTATTTCTGAGTTTAGATACAGACTTACAGCTTCATTATCACCATTGTCAAAAGTGAAGGTTGTTTTTTCTTCTATAAAAGGCGTATGAGATTTCTTTAGCGTTTGTATTAATTTTTCTGCATCTGGCTGTTTTGGATAAAAATGTAATGTTTTAAAAGCATATTCATAAGCCTTCATATCGTTTGCAGTTGCGCGATAGGCATTAGCAATACCTAGATTGCCATCAAATGAACTTTCTGATACAGAAAGTATCTGAGTATAGTTTTTGATACTTTTCTTAAAATGACTAGTGTACATGCCACTGCTGGCAGATAATGATAATACACTGTTATTATTCGGGTATGCTGATTGTAATTTCTCTATTTCCTGAGTAGCTGTAGAAAATTTCTGATTCCATAAAAGTGCCTGGATGTATCGCTCTTTTGCAGAAAAATATAGTTCAGCATCACTATTAGCATATCTTTCTGCCTTTTTAATGTTTGTCCTTGTAATTTCTAAGGCTTTTTTTTCTTTATGTTTTTGATGTGCTATCAGTGCCAATCCGTTCATAGCGATAATACTATCCTTTGTATTAGTAGCAATTTCTTTATATACAGCTGTGGCACTATCGAGTTTTTTTGTAATCAGGTATATATTGGCTCTGTTTAATTGAGTATCCTTATCGTTGGGGAAATCAACAAGATTTTGAGCTAGCATAGCCAAAGCTTTTTCATATTCTTTATTCTGAGATATTTGATTGGCATATCCTAATCGGATATATTTTCTAGAGATTAATGCATTTGCATTTCCCTTTTGTAAATTCAATGCTTTGGTTACTTCCTTTAATGCCAGAGGGTATTTTTTAAGATTGGAAAGCGTATTTGCATACCCGAGGACAGCAGGGAAACTAGTGGGTTGCTCATCTGTAAGTTTTTTGTAGAAGGGTTCAGCTTCAGGAAATTGTCTATCCCATAATAAAGATTCAGCATAATTTAGTTTGATCTCAAAATCTTCTGGAAACTGATTTCTTAGCGCTGTAAAAATTAAAATTGCCTTTTCTGAATCCCCTGATAATCCTACAGCTCTTCCATAACATAATTTTGCAGTTTTGTTTTCTGGGTATTCTTTTAGTATGTTTTCAAAAAAAAGTGAAGCCTCTTTGTATTTTCCAGTTTCCAGAAAATTAAACCCTTCTTGCATGTCTTGCGCCAAAATGATAGAACAAAACATAAAAAGAAATGAGCACGTGAATTTATCAACCATAAGAAGATTTTTCTTAATTAAGGTATGAAGTTAGTCAATAGTATCTTATAAAAAGATTTTTTCCCTTATAAAAATGATGTTTTTGAGTAAAAATTCCCTTTAAAAAGATTGTATTAAGGGGGAAAAACCCCTTTTTTTTACGTTAAGGTTTGCAAGTTTCAAGTCTAAAATAGTTAATTTGTAGTACTATTCCTTCTTTTTAATGGTTAACAAATGTTAAAATTTAAGCTAAATACATTAAAAATAGACGAAATACACATTTCTTTAACATAACGTAAAAATAGTGTGGTTTTTCCGTATACGTCGATTGATTGACTATATTATCTTTACAACAGATTAGTAATGAGAGCTCAACACTAATTGTAACGTATAAACAGAATCTTCAGAAAGCCCCAGAAGAAAGTTTAATTAAAAAAATAATTGAAAACGTTTTAAAAAAGAACGAATATTATTTTAACATATTTTACATCCTTGCCCATCCATCGTCACTTGTAAAGTATGCCTAAATCGTAGAAAAATATAATGAAAAAGACAGGAATTATTGTTCCATGCTATAATGAGTATTATAGACTGGAGAAGGAGAAGTTTTGCAATTTTTTAAACAAAAATGCTAATTACCACTTATGTTTTGTGAATGACGGAAGTACTGATAAGACTTTAGAAATGCTTCAAGAACTGAAAAAAAGAAATCATCAAAAAATCTCAGTAATTGATCTAGAAGTTAATCAAGGTAAAGCGACCGCTGTTCAGACAGGTGCCAATTACCTTAACTCATTATCGTATATAGATAATATTGCATTTTTGGATGCCGATTTATCTACATCACTGGAAGAACTAGATAATTTAGTGCAAAAACTGAATAGTGATGATAAATTAACTATGGTTTTTGGATCCAGAAAGGCAGAAAATGCGAATCAGATTGAAAGAAGCCCTGTTAGAAAGTTCTTATCCAATTTTGTAGGATTTTTTATTCAATTTATTCTTCAATTGCCAATTAAGGATACTCAATGTGGAGCCAAAGTTTTTAAGAAAGAGATTATAGAAAATATTTATCATAAAAGATTTATAAGTCGTTGGTTGTTTGATATCGAAATATTCTTGAGACTTAAGAAACATATAGGGTTAAAAGACTTGTTACATTCAATCAGTGAAGAACCCCTTGATAGTTGGATAGAAGTAGAAGGGTCTAAAATAACACTTAAAGATTCGTTTCTCATTCCTTTTAATTTGATCTTAATATGGGCCAATTATTTTAACATCAATACCCATAGTGGGAATGCCTCAGATATTTTTAATCTAAAAACACAGATGTATATGGTTAGATAACTACTTTTTTTAAATTAAAAATACAGTGTAATTTATATAAAGTAGCATATCACTCATCAAATGATGTAGACCGCTTACCTATACTTAAGTTGCATTTATCGAATACGTAGGATTGCTTTCTGCCATAAGCAGTAGCTTTAAGCTAGATAAACCTAATTTCTGATACCTATTATGAAAAAAATTACCTTATTAATACTATTATTTTTTACTATAAGTTTTGTCCAATCTCAACAATCTTTTGATTGTAACGAAGCAAAATTTTACCAAGTAATTTCCGGATCTCTAAGATCTTATGACCCTATCACAGGAACTTATTCTGCTCCCTTACATACAACACCTAGCTATAATGCCGGGGGGTATAATACGGTAGATGATTACCTCTATGCCATTAGAAGCAGTGACAAACACTTATTACGAATAGGAACAGATCAAGTCATTGATCTGGGAGCTGTTGCATCTAATGGAAGTACCGAATTTGGTGGAGGATATGCAGCAGATATTGATAATGAAGGAAATTTATGGGTTTTCCAAAATAGCTTGGGGAGACAATCTTTTCATAAAATTGTTAACCTCCAGGATTATGACGGCTCTACTGCACCTACTTTTGAGATCATAGTAGCTGATCAGGCATCTCCTAATACATGTGCAGATATTGTTTTTATTAATGGTAGCCTTTATGGAGGTAGTAAGAGAAATGTTTATAAGTGGGATTTGTCTGGAGGAACACCGGTTTTTAGTTCTAAGACGGTTACGGATTTACCTAATGATACTTTTGGAGCTTGCTATACAGATACTAGTAATAGATTGTATGTATCTAGTAATAAAGGAGGGTTACATCTAATAAATGATTATGAAGCAACATCTCCATATGCGACATTGCTTAATAATACAGAAGTGACTAACCAGAATGATGGTTTTAAATGTGCTGCCGGAGTGTCTCCAATTGATGCAGATGCAGATGAGGTATTGGATCCTTTTGACAAAGATACAGACGGAGATGGTATTCCTGATATTGTAGAAGGAGGAGGGATTGACCCTTATGGCGATGATGATAATGATGGAATATTTAATTATTTAGATGCCGATTTTGGTAATACCTGTAATAGTGGAGTTTCTCTTGCATTTGATACGGATAGAGATGGTGTTCCTAATGTATTAGATCTGGATAGTGATAATGACGGGATATATGATATTGTAGAAGCCGGATTAGGAAACTATGATACCAATGGCGATGGTATGTTTAACATCAATGATACCGGTTTTCAGGATTCTGATTTTGATGGAATTGCTGATATCGTAGATGTCGATCAAACGGGGATTGTATTTTTTCCAGATGATACCGATGGTGATTTAATATATGATCCATACGATATAGATTCAGATCAAGATGGAATAATTGATCTTATCGAAGGTCAGAATAGTGCGAATTTTGTGGCATTATCTGGTTCTGATCAGGATAGAGATGGTATGGATGATAGCTTTGATGCAGATCAGGGAGGTGTGCCTCAAGGATATCAAAATACAGATAATACTGATATTCCGGATTTCCTGGATACAGACTCTAATAATGATGGAATACTGGATACCGTAGATGCATATGATACCAATAGTGATGGTATTGCTGATACAATAATAGCAAATAATGATTTTGATCAGGATGGTCTGGATGATAATTTTGATACAAAAGAATCTGTTTTTGATGCAGATAATGGAGATCAGAATCCTAATAGCTTTCCTATAGCTAGTATTGGAGAACGCTATCAATATTTGGGGACCTATGATGTTAATGGAGTACCTGATTATTTAGTAACAAACAGAGCTATTGACTCAGATATCATAACAAAAATAGATACAGCACTACCAGAAGGAAGTGCGGTTTCAGAGTTGAACCCTAATTATATTTATGGAGGATATGATACAGATGTTATTTTAGAAAATACAACCAATATCTCAATCACCTTTATAAGCGAAAATACAACATATCAAAATACCCTAGGGTATTATACATATGATATCAATTCACCATTAAATCAGGCACCTTCTCCAGAAGATATTACGATTATTCTTCCTAATGCATCCGCTTCCGGAAGTAATGGAGGATTAGATTCTGGAAATACTGTAAACCTGGGTAGTTTTCCTGCTAATACAGGAATTGGATGGGTTTTATTGGCTGATTCCTGGAATAACAATGCGATAGACGAAGGTGTCTGGCAGTTATATTCTCAAACAAAATTCAATCCGGAATGTGATGAAACATTACAACCACATAATGTATTATTAGCAGATACGTCTAGTGAACAGCTTATACTTGGTTTTGAAGATTTGAGGAGAGATTATCCAGGAATTGATCACGATTTTAATGATATTCTGTTTTCTATTAAGGCGGATCAATTTTCATCCATTAAAACAACGAATATTCCTGAATTAGAAAAACAAAGACAAGTTACCTCTGGTAATGACGGAGGACTGGAAAGTAATGGTGATTTGGCAAGTCTGATCGCTAAAAGAAATTTTACAAGATCAAAGACAAATAAAGTTTATAATAAGAAAAAATTACAAAAATCATTTAATCCGTCTGATGTATCTTATAAAATAGGAAATAATCGGGATTTGAGTGTTTATTTTCCACAAACAGGCGCTTCTGGAATCGAAACTTCTTTTGTATCTACTCCAGAAGATTTGATAGGGATTACGAATGCACAATCTGTGTTTTCTATCGATTATTATGATGGAGAAAGTCGAGTAGGAGCGGCCCTGGCAACCCTAACGAATGGGAGTGTATATGATCATTCTAAAACGATATGTGATCGGTTGAATGGGTCAGTTTTAGAAGATATAAGAACAGTAAGAGTTCGTAACTACACGCTGGTAAATACAAAAATAAGAAGATCCTCTGGAGAAGTAGAGCAAGCCTTGCATTTTTCTATAAGATTAGACGAATTTCAGAATGAATTATATAGTTTATGGAACATTGACCAATATCCGCAGGGAGATTATCTTAATTTTCAGATCTGGGGAGGTTCTATTCCACAAGCAGTAAATATAGCTAATACTATTATTGATAAACTTTTATCAGAAAAAGGATTGGGTAAAACATACCTCCGATCTAATATACCATTAGTCTTTGTTCAGCAAGGATTTTATAGAAATGGAAGCCTTGTACTAGATATTGTAAACAAAGAACAAGCTACTCAAATTAATTTTAGAGGGAATAAAAGAGAAACAGAATTATCCGAAGAAGAATTAATTACAACCTCAGTTTCATTATCAGGAGCCTACACTGAAAAAATCACAATTGAGACAGGACACTTGTTTGATATTGGATTTGCTATTGCAGATGATACAAACAAAACAGATGCCTTATATCTTGCAGATGGTCCGTGGGGATTAGATTATCAGGAAGAAAGTGTAGAAGTTACTGATTTTACTATTCTTAAAGGTGAAACTAGCGAAGAAGCTACAGAAAATTACTATGCGATAGAGAGAGAGGTTACCGTAGATGGAACTCTAAAGGAAACACTAAATATCTTCAGAAATATAGTTGGAGGAGATTTATCTTTGGACGTTTCAGAATATAGCGGATTAGAATTTGAGCTATTGACAGACAAAGAGGTAGAGGTTATTCTTATTACTGATGAACTGGTAGATTGGAATGAACGATTTAGATATACTATCCCGGTAGGAGAAACAAAACAAATACATACGATACCATTTTCAGACTTTACAAATCCTAATTCAGAAAATGCTTCCGAAATAGAAAATGTAAAAAGTATCGTATTCTCAATTCAAGGAAATTATACAGATTTCTCTTCTTTCGAAATAGCAATTGCTAAACTTGCTTTTACCGGTATCAAAGCAGTTGAGCAAACCGAAGGACCAACTTCAGGAGTGAGTTTAAGTAAGGTTTTTAACTATCCGAACCCTTTTCAGCAAACAACAAGTATTGTAGTGCCTGATGAACATAAAAAACTGAGTATATGTGTTATGGATATGCTAGGTAGAGTTGTACAACAGGAAGAATTGAACGTCTCTGTGGATCAACCCAAAACAACAACGTTTACTTCCAAAAACCTGAACCGGGGAATGTATAAGTATATACTTGTCGGGGATGGAAACAAAGAGTATATAGGAAGCTTTCTATTATACTAGTTATATAAGTAAGAAGGATGCTTGATGACTTGTCATCAAGGCTGTATATAATCATACAAGAAAAACGTATATAAAACATTCATTAGATCATAATAATCATGGTAATAGATACTATTTTACAAAAAATCAGCGCTGAACAAAAGTTTATGATCAGCGTAGTTATCGTAAATGCAGGTAACTATCTGTATAATTTATTGTTAGGGAGGATATTAGGTCCAGAAGAATTTGCAGATGCGGCATTGCTGATTACATTTTTATTGGTATTGTCATTTTTGGCAATGACATTTCAATTAACAGTAGCCAAATTTTCGGTGATATATGATCAGGATGTTTTTGTTAGTTTTATTAATAAGATGTATAAATATGCAGCCTTTGCCGGAGTAGCTTTGGGGATTCTTCTCATTTTGTTTTCTGAGAGTTTACAGGAAGTTTTTAATACCAAGTCATCTGATATGTTTATCATTTTTGGTATTGGAGTTCCTGTTTATTTCTTTATGAGTGTTAACAGAGGCGTATTTCAAGGGGGGAAGAAGTTTGATAAACTGGCAGTTACATACCAGGCAGAAATGTTAACCAGGTTGATGATTACACTGGTATTAATTTATGCGATTGGTGCTCAATTTTCAATCTTAATTGCATTAGGTATTGGTATTTCATTTGTTTTAGGACTTTTTCCATTTAGAACTAAAGATATATCCCTTTTTAAATCCTATACGCTACCACCCAATCAATCAAAATATGTAACTAAATTTTTTGTACTTACTGCGTTTTATGAATTGACTCAGATAATTATAAATAATAGTGATATTCTTATGGTGAAGCACTATTTTGAAACCTATGATGCCGGACTATATGCATCGCTGGCATTGATCGGAAGAGTTGTTTATTTTGTAGCCTGGATGTTTGTGATGTTGCTATTACCCAAAGTGGTGCAAAAACAAAAAGATGGAGAACCGCATACTGATATTCTTTTTAAGTATGTAGGATATATAGCATTATTATCTTCTTGTATTATTGCGAGTTGCTATATATTCCCAGAGTTTGTAATTAATAGTATGTTCGGATCAGAATATCTCAGTATGGCACCTTTATTATGGAAATATGCCATTGCTACTTCGTTATTTGCGATCTCTAATATTTTTGCATATTACTTCTTATCATTAGATCAGTACATTCCTGTGATATTATCAGCGTTACTAGGGATTTCGCAGGTAGTCCTTATTGTATATTTTCATGAAAACCTGACTCAGGTAGTATTGATGCAAATAGTTGCAATGGCAATCCTGTTAGTATTTCAAATCTTATATTTCCTGAAGAAAGAAATAATGAATAAAAGAGCAAAAATATAGTGCTTAGAATAGTTAATAAAACCAGAGATGATTACCAATGAACTACAGATTAAGGTGATTCATCGAGATCAAGATAAATACTATTCATATAATATAGATCTTTATAGTATTAGTAACCCAGTAAACCCACAATAGGATGGCATTACAAATAACAAATAACTACGGTATTCTAGAAATAGATGGAGATATAAAAGGGAACAATGTAAAATCTCTTAAAAAACATTTTGAATATTTATTACAAAATAAAGATCAGGTAATATTAAGTCTTGAGCGGGTCAAAAAAATAGATATCTCTGCGGTTGACCTACTTACCAGATTGCATAAAAAAGCTATGAGCTTAAACAAGGTTTTTTATATTATAGGTAAGAATAATGCAATCATAAATAAAGCATTCGGGAAGAATAGTTATGTTTTGAAAAATGATCATCTATGATAACATAGAGTAGGCATCATCATGAATTTTTAAATTAGAAATCAACAAGGAACACATGAAACTAGCAATTGTAACAGCATATCCTCCTAGCAAAGTAACATTAAATGAATATGCATATCATTTAGTAAAACATTTTAGGCAGCATCAGCAGATAACTGAGCTTATTTTGCTTACGGATACAACTCCTGATAAAGCTGATGTCAATTTTGAAGAAGATGGTTGTAAGGTTACCGTAAAACAATCCTGGAAGTTTAATTCTTATAGTAATAGTATTACTGTAATGAAAGCTGTAAATCAGACAAAACCGGATGCTATTTTATTTAACTTACAATTCATGAAGTTTGGCGATAAAAAAATAGTAGCAGCCCTAGGGTTATTATTGCCATTATTATGCAAAAGAAAAGGGATTCCTACCATTGCATTATTACATAATATTCTTGAACAGGTAGATCTGGAAAATGCAGGTTTTACCAGTAATAAAATCTTGCAAAAGATCTATAATTTTATCGGGACTACCCTGACCAGATTCATTCTTTCTGCGGATAAAGTAGCGGTTACCATCAGTAAATATGTAGATCTTTTAGAAGAAAAATATCTTGCCGATAATATTGTATTAATTCCTCACGGAACCTTTGAAATTCCAGAAAAACCTTCTTATGAGGTTTCTGAAGAAGTCCTAAAGGTAATGACCTTTGGCAAATTTGGGACCTATAAAAAAGTAGAAGTGATGATAGAAGCAGTAGAGATAGTTAGAAAAAAAACCCACAAAAATATAGAAATCGTAATTGCAGGAACAGACAACCCGAACGTTTTGGGATATCTGGATACTGTAAAAGAAAATTATAAACACGTAGAGCAGATAACTTTTACTGGATATGTAGCAGAAGAAGATGTTCCCGTTATTTTTAAAGAAAGTGCTATGGTTGTGTTTCCATATACATCCACTACAGGAAGTTCTGGAGTCTTACATCAGGCAGGTAGCTATGGTAAAGCTGTAGTTATGCCGGATCTGGGAGATCTTAGTATTTTAGTCGAAGAAGAAGGATACAGAGGTGAGTTTTTTACTCCTGATAATGTAGAAAGTCTGGCAAATGCGATCGAAAAAATAGTCATGAATCCTGAATATAGAATCGAATTGGGAGAAGCAAATTATCAAGCAGCAACAGCATTACCCATGAGCAAAATAACAGCCTTGTATCTAGAAACTTTTGAAACCATCAGAAAAGAAAAAATAGAAGGGTTAGAATATGCCTGAAAATAGTAATCTGGACTGAGAAATCACTTGGCTGTAATAAACGCAAAAGCCTTTTTCTTTTTACCATCCTTATCAATAAATCCAAAATGCTTTTGTTGGTGCTTACGCCAGGGCAGTTTGCCTACTACAGCGGTAGGTACTTCTGTAAAATCATATAAGGTCCAGGACATATAATGCAGTTTTCGGGTTGCTAGTAATTTTTGAAAATCTCTATAATAAGAGGCCTGATCCTCTTCTGAAGTCCCAAAAGGACTCCATAAACCTTTATTAGACGATATTCCAAACTCCTGTAAAAGAACAGGCTTATTTGTATTAGAAAGTAACTTGTCATATACATCTATAAAGTCATCAATACTTCTATAATAATGAAAGGATAAAAAATCCATTTCTTCTGATAGTAGCTGCATGGATTCAGGGTCAGACCAGCCAATGGTGATTAAGTGATTAGGATCAAAACTGCGTATCTGATTGCACATTTCCTTTAGCCAGGATAATACACGGTCTTTTCCCCTGTTTTGAAAATCCAGATTAGGCTCATTTTTTAGATCCCAGGCTAGTATAGCATCATGATCTTTGAACCTACTTACAATTTGCTCAGCATGACGATGAGTTAATGTCCAGTCTAAGATCGAATAATCACCATAAAAATCAAATAAAGTTACTACAACCTGTAAATCTTCTTGTGATGCCAGGTCTAAAACATTTTTGAGTTTTGTCAGTTTGTTGTGTAATACAGTTGCTTTTCCAAAATCTTCATATTGTATAAATATCCTGATCGTATTTAATCCTGCATTTTTTATGATTTCAAAATCTTTGGCAATCACATTAATATCAAAATGATCTCCAAACATATCCCAGGGGGACTTTTGTGGATAGTAGTTGATTCCTTTAATATGAAATGATTCTCCATTTACTATAAGTTTATCATCAACGACGACTGCTTTTTTGTTTGATGTTATGCTATCCTGCAACGGGATATACCTTTCTTTTACCATATGTCGGATCTTCCAAAATCCATCTTCCAGAAGCATCATAATTTTATATGAAGCGTGGGTTTCTGCTTCGAATACCAGGTTTTCTTCTTTATAAATTTTTTGATATTCTCTTACATCTTTATCCGTAAAAACAACTAATTGTCCGTCAGCACTATAAAAATCTAAATACGTAGTATGTTTTGTTGTGGTACCATCTATATGATATTTTTTGAATGTATTGTTGTCAATAGTTTTGTAAAGGTTTTTGCGAGCGCTTTGCGTATAAAAGTCATTAATCCCAAAGGAATCATTAGTTTTATATGCAACTTGTTTTACGTACCAGGCATCAAGGTAATTTTGTTGTATGTCGGATAATGTTTGAGCTTCCATAGGTCTTCCCGGGTTCAATGTATCTTTCCAAACGATTTTTGGTAGATATACCTGTTGACTCTTTTTGGTCAAGTGTAACATTGAAGTACGATCAGCTCCTGTATTGAGAAATAAAAATAGTTGACTAATCCCATAAATAATGCCTCCATTGAGTACCAAAAAAGAGAGAATTAGTGAGGCTCTGTATATGTTTTTATTTGGGTTTACCATAGTTCTATATCTTTAAATTCTTTTAGTATCCCCAGACCTTCAATTACAAGCGTATACTTGTCATTAGGGAAAAAATTATTTTCTAAACTAAACACAACATATCCTTGAGAAGAAGTCTTTATTTTGGTTTCCAAAAGAATATCATCTTTGAATATTTTTAATTTCAAAACTGCTCCATCGGGTAAAATTTGTTTCATAAAACTGGATAAAGGGCCTATGATGATTTTTCGATTATTATTTTCTAATACTATTTTGTAGTCATTCAAAACAGGTTTATACGCTACATTGATAGTCGTACTCTTTGCCATGCCAATAATATATGCAGTAACACTCCAGAGTTCAGTTTTATCAGGGTGTAGCATTTTTCCTGTAGCAATTCCATTGATGGTAGTTCCATACGTCTTGAGTAATAGTCCGGATGAATTGGTAATAGAAAACTCTACCAAAGTACCATCGACGACTATATTATTAAATTGATCTCTGATTACGGATGTAGTAAAATTAGAAATTTGATTTCCATCTGCATACTCGTGTTTGCGATGGCAACTTATCTCGAAATCCTCTGCCTGTGCAGGAAATACTTTTATTGTATATTCTTTAGAATTCGTGTTTTGAGCTTCTGAAGACACTAAAATTCTTCCAGACTGCTCATAAGAAAATATATTTTTCCACCCTATAAAAGAGTCACTAAGGTAGCGGTCTTCTTTTTCGATATCCAAAAACTGGTGTCGTATGAATATTTCTGTACTATCAGCGACAGGATTGTCATAGACATCTGCAGGAACAACTACGAGCATTGCATAATCCAATCCTCCAGCGACAATACTTGGTGGTCCCAGATAGGATTCCATATGTGTCTTTGTAGTCTTATTAGCAAGAATCTCAAGTTGAGATCTGTATATTTTTTTGCTTTTGTAGATCAATGTATATTCTACAATTCCTCTTTTAGTACTCATATATTCGGGGAGCTTAAAAGTAGCTTCCTCATTTTTGATTTCTGCATCAACTATAGTAGCTCCATAAGAGGTATGGCAGAACAATTGGGTGGGTACCTGCTTATTTAATCTAAAATTTAATGCAATGGTATCTCCCGCAATAAAGAGGTTCTTTTCAGGGAATTTGTGAATCGTTACAGAATCATCATCTGCTACAGTCACCAAGCTGAATCCTATGCTTGACAAAAGCGTAAAAAGAATGATGAACATAAGTATTCCCTTTTTTTGATTCATGAATGTTTTTAATTGGGAGCTCCTAAATAATTATTAATCTCTATTTTTATATAAGCATACCCTTTTCCTGTTACAGGGATTAATTGATCAGTCTCGTGAGAGAATTCTCTTTCTTGTACTACTTTGTTTGCGATCTCCTTATTGGGTAATCCATTAATAAAAATATTTTCCATCGTATCATTTATAATTTTCAATTCAGAGATTTCTGATAATTTGTATTCAAAAAACTGTTTTCGCTGTTGCCGTATTCCTTCTCTAAGAAATTGGTGATCTACCCAAATCAATTTTTTCTCTTCAGTATAGTACGATATCAAAAGTTGAGGTATGGTTACTTCCTGCACTCCAGTATTAAAAACAACTCCTTTTATAATTCCATTATGTATGGCGATTTCCTGAATTGCAACTCCTTTGTATAAGTCAACATTTGCTACATTTCCAGCACATTGTAGATTAAATGTTTTGGGCTGTTCTTCAAAATTTATTGTTGTAAACTCATCCGGATTAAATGTAGTAGGTCCTTTTTCCTTATTATCAATCCATGCAATACCTTCAAAATTAATTCTAAAACTAGTGATCTCTTTTGGCATTAATTTGTGTTTCATCTGATGCTTGGCATTATAGGTAGCTAACTCTTTGTTATTTTTATTATAAAGAGTTCCGTTTATAACTACATCAGCTGGTACGTTATCTACGTTTTGTAGCACTCCTACAATGGTGTATATGGAGTCTAATTGAACGATTTTTGCGTGCAGAACTTCTAAAACAGGTTGTTTTAATACGTCTTCATGATGTGTTTGTTCTGAGGTAATTCTCCGCCTACCGTGGTTAAAATATGAAGTGGTATTCTCTACATACAATTGATCTGGTGGAATATCATGATCATAGTCAGAGGTTTTTAGATACCATTTATTGAATCGTTTGACAAGCTCGTGATAGTATGTTTTATCAATTTTTTCCAGAGGTGTTATCCAAAATGTGTTTGCTTTAATTCTTGCAGTGCTATCAGTAGCAATCAGTATGTCTAACTGGATTTGATCTAGCTTGGCATAAGAACTTAATATGCCATCAGTAACAGAAAACTCTAGCATGAATTGATCCAGTGTTTTAGTTCCTTGAGGATCCAGGTAAGAATAGGCTTTCTCGAATTCTTTAAAATCAATCGAGTCATAATATGCAGTGACTACATTTTCAGGACTGATATGATCCGCATTTTTTATATAAAAAAGATACCCGCCATACCCGAAAATTGGAAAAAGGATAAGAATCCATAAAAAAGATACCTTGACTACAGCAGGGCTGAAAAATTCATATTGTTGTTTGAATTTTGAAACTATTACGGTATTTATTTCTCTGGATCTTAGGATTCTGATCCATAACATCTGGATATTTAGGAAGAAAGCTACTACAACAGTAAGTACTGGAATGATTCCCCACATTAATCGCTGATATAAAGGAATATCATCTTTGGGTAATATCGTGGATAAAGGAGGGATATTTAATCTCTCCCATACCATAACTCCGTTTTCTAATTGTCTTAATCGCTGCCAGCCACAGAAGTACAAAATAGGATCATAAAACTTATCGTTAGAAAATACGTATTTAAGATTATATTTCTCTGGAACTGTAAGAAACTGTTGCAAGGAACCAATTCCTTCAATCCCTCGATATTTAGAATTCTCCAGACGTTCTACAGCTCTGGTTGTTAATTCTGGCAATCTTCTTGCAGAGTGATAGTTGCCATCCACTGTCATTGCCTTTGTTTGCGCTGATAACCACGCCATCTGATCTCCAAAACCTAATGGTAAATACCGCCAATGATCATGTTGATCTTGTTTTAAAAAGTTGAGAATAGGTAGCATTTTTAACTTTTGAGGCTGAGAAGGCCTGAAATACCCTAAACTCATCGTAAAAATAGCCACAAAAAGAAAGATACCCGCTAGCCCAGCGCCCAATAATCGATGGAATAATTTACCTGATTTATGCTGTATAAAGTCTCTTAGATCTCCTACAGAAAAGCGATATACGAATTCACCAAAAATAGGTATTGCCATAATAGATGCCCAAAGAGTAAACCTATCCAGGGTTAGAATATTAAAGGCATTATCACCTAATATCATTTTGGGAATTGGAGTAGTGCCTCCAGTACCAAGAATTGTTAGCAATGTAAATGATAAGCCATAAAATAAATAACGCTTACTAAAAAAGCGATACCATATATACGGAAGTATACATAGTAGAGTTCCCCAGGGAATTAAAAAAAAGACCAGCCCTGATGAGGTAACTTCTAGAAAATTATCTCTGGATCCATGAGGAATGGGAACCTGAGTTATTGGATTATTCTTTGTATTGATCCAATATGGCAGTATACAAAATATAATAAGTAAGAGAGACCCGCCACCAAAGGTTATGATTCTTTTTAACAAAGAAAGTAAGGTTTTAAAAAAAACAAAAAATGTAACTTTATCAGGAGGATTTACTCTTTCTTTAGATACGTCCATTACAACCATTCCAATTAAAGGAAAAATAAAGAATACCATTCCAAAAATTGGAGTTACGTGATGTGATGTTACGGTAACAGCTAATAAGCTTAAGGCTGTTAATAAGTACCGATACCGACCTGTTTTAATCCAAAGATAAATTTCTGGCATGGCGTGCATTAATACAGAAACACCTATAATACTGGGTAGTTGTCCAAAAATATGAAGTGTTTCTAGAAAAGAAGAAGAAAATACTGCCAGAACAGTTGCATAACCCGCTACGGTTTTATTAGAAGTAAGAAGTAAAGAAAATCGATATACTCCGGTTATAAATAATACGACCCCAATAATGGCAACAGTAAATAATCCAAATTTTAGTCCGCCGATATAGGAAAACAACGCTATACTTTGATGTACCAATGGTGGATATCCCATAACAGTGAATCCTGTATACCAACTATAATTCCAGGGTTCGAACCAACTAGTGGCATAGTGATTCCCAAAAAACAGATGAATTAAGGCATCATATGTAGATTCTAATGTAAAAAATATACAGGTACCATGAAAAACTACCCCAATGAGCAATGCATTGACTAAATATTTATTGATTCTTTTTGTTACGGTATCCAACTTAGCCTTTTTATGAACTTCACTAAAATAAGATGAAAGTTAAAAATCTCCTAGAATATAGGGAAATTTCATTCCTCAATATACAACAAAGGTTTTAATATCGATGAATGGTAAATCTATCGATAAAAACCATTCAGCGATAGCAATATTCTAGTCAGCGAATAACATCATTTTCGGGTGCTAATCCATACTACTTTTGGACTATAACCCAAAATAAAATAAGATGAAAACTGGAATAATCATACCTTGCTATAATGAAGAAAAGAGATTGAATGTTACTGCATTTTTAGACTTTATTCAGACCGAAAATGAGTTTCACCTATGTTTTGTTAATGACGGTAGTAAAGATAATACTATAGCAGTTTTAAAAGAAATTCAGGAAACCAACCCTTATAAGATAAGTGTCATCGATGTTAAAAAAAATGCAGGAAAAGCAGCTGCAGTAAGAGCAGGAGCCAGGTACCTTCATAGCAGAGGAGATATAGAGTTTATAGGATTTATAGATGCTGACCTTTCTACAGATTTTAAAGATTTTAACGGATTATTAAAAACGTTGAAAACAAATGGAAGGCTAAGTATGGTTTTTGGTTCCAGAGCAAAAAATGCATCAAAAGGGATTGAGAAAAATGCTATGAGAGCCTTATTTTCTAAAATAGTAAAGCTATTGGTCTTTTTTATCCTAAGATTACCCATAGAGGATACACAATGTGGCGCAAAAGTTTTTAGAGCAAATATAGTTCCGGTACTTTTTAATCAGACTTTTTTTAGTAGATGGTTGTTTGATGTAGAAATGTTTTTAAGAATGAAGAAATATTTTGGGAAAAGCGAAATTTCACAAAAAATATACGAACAACCTTTAGAGCGATGGGTACATATGGAAGATTCTAAATTGGGGATAAAAGATTCATTAGAAATACCATATAGATTAGTGTCTATTTGGTTTAACTATAGTGTTTTTCAGAATATAAACAATATAACTACTGATAAGGTTTACGAGCCGATTGTAGAAGTTTATGGTACGCCAACAATTGCTTTGGCTGCATAATTACAAGTATTCTACTAGAAGTAGATTCCTGAGATGCATAGCCATAATAATTGATTTTAGAACTAATATATAATAAACGTATAATAACCTGTAGTAAAATACAGGTTATTTTTTATAGCTCAGAAAGGTTAGTTTGTTTTGAAAATTAAATTACTTATCGTTCTACATTATAGGCGTAGCGTCTTGTGTTTAGCAAAATAATATCTTCGCAAGAATGTAAACTGATTGTTTTATCTAGTAAAGAATACTGTCTGCGAGTTACATTTTTTAATCTTCTTTTGATCGATTTTATAGTTTTCATAATGATTATTTTTTTTGATTGATGAAGTTTTACTCGATGATCGAGATTTAAATGCCTCGTGTGCTTGCCCCGAGGTAGTTCACTTACTATTATCTATAGCGCCTTTTAGAATTCCAGATATTTCCCTTGGTTTCCTTTAATTTTTTGGTAATCTGATTATTGTCTAAAGTTCTCATGATTTTTTATTTTTTTAAATTAATTGTATAAAGTGTTTTTTGTTAGGACGAATAAATTATCTATACCGTCTTTTAGAATTCCAGATATTTCCTTTGGTTTCCTTTAGTTTTCTTGTGATTTGATTGTTGTCTAAAGTTCTCATTGTATATGTTTTTTAAAATTGATATATACCTACAAGACGTATGGACTTGAATTTTGTTACAGTACTATGTATAAAAAGGTACTATTTTAACTGTTTTTAACAATATAGAACGATAAAATCATTGTTTTTTAAGGCTTTACCGGATGTTTTAGATTTAAATGCTCAGAGGCCAACTTCTAATTCGGAATGTTTTTTTCAAATAAAAGCTTCATATTCTTGCTTGATGTAGTTTTCTTTATGGTGCGTTTTTTCTTATTTCAGAACTGAATCGGTTATTAAAATTGTGCTGATTAGGTCTGGCATCAGATTTTAGGAAAATAATAAGATACTATTATGAAGATATAAGCAGTTGTTTTTTGCAAGATTTTTAATTAGTCATACCTTTGAGTAATTAATCGCTATTAATTGAGCTTACTAATGAGAATTGAACAAATATACACCGGTTGCCTGTCTCAAGGCACATATTATATAGAGAGTGGAGGAGAAGTAGCAATTATTGATCCACTAAGAGAAATTAAGCCTTATATAGAAAAAGTAACAGAAGATAAAGCTGTTGTTAAATACATATTTGAAACTCACTTCCATGCAGATTTTGTAAGCGGTCATATTACGCTTTCCAAAGAAACTGGAGCGCCTATTATATATGGCCCGCAGGCACAAACTTCTTTTAATGCGATTATCGCAGAAGATGGTCAGGAATTTAAGCTGGGTGCTATCACAATTGTAGCGCTTCATACACCTGGGCATACGTTAGAGAGTACAAGCTATTTGTTAAAAGATGCACAAGGCAAAAATCATGCAATTTTTAGTGGAGATACCTTGTTTTTGGGAGATGTTGGGAGACCCGATCTATCTCAAAAAGCAGCAAATATGACTCAGGATCAATTAGCAGGGATGTTATATGATAGTTTACGAAACAAAATCATGCCTCTGCAAGATGATGTGATTGTATACCCTGCACACGGAGCTGGTTCTGCGTGTGGTAAGAATATGAGTAAAGAAACAATCGGTACACTTGGGATTCAAAAGCAAACAAATTATGCTTTGAGAGCAGATATGACCAAAGAAGAATTTGTGAAAGAAGTAACCGAAGGTTTGATGCCACCACCGTCTTATTTTCCTCTAAATGTAAAAATGAATAAAGAAGGATATGAAGATATTCAGAAAGTTTTGAATCAGGGAACTCGAAAGCTTTCACCTGCAGAATTCGAAATTCTGGCAAATGAGACAGGAGCAGTTATCTTAGATGTGCGACATCAAAGCGAATTTATCCAAGGACATATTCCACGCTCTATTTTTATTGGCTTGGATGGGAGTTTTGCACCTTGGGTAGGATCACTGATAGGTGATGTTCTACAGCCTATATTGCTGGTAACACCAGACGGTAGAGAAGAAGAAACGGTAACTAGACTTTCCAGAGTGGGATTCGATAATACGTTGGGATGTCTGGATGGAGGTTTTAAAACCTGGGAGCAGGATAATAGGGTATATGATATCTTGACATCTATTACAGCAGAAACTTTTAAAAATAGACTTACCAGAAATGTTCAGATTTTTGATGTAAGAAAAGAAATAGAATATGCAGCAGCACATATTATAAATGCTCATAATACACCGCTGGATTTTATTAATAAGCATTTTACAGAATTCCCAGAAGAAGAAACTTTTTATGTGCATTGTGCAGGAGGGTATCGTTCTGTAATTGCCGCCTCTATCCTAAAAAGTAGAGGCATACATAATGTTGTAGACATCGCTGGAGGTTTTAAGGATATCAAGGCTGTAGGAGTTAGTATTACGAATTAGTAAGATATAGCTGTCATTTTTGATACTATATAGATAGGATTAGCGTTTTATTAATTGTTTTAACAAAGTTTTATTTCAAAAAGGTTATTTTGTAACCTGTAAACCTACTTAGCCCATTTGAATTACTTTTATTTATACGTAGTACTCTTTCAGGAACAGCCAGAACCTGGGATTCCAAAATCTCTTGGGATTCTTTTGTTTATAGGTATAGTTTCTATATGTATATATTATGTATCCAGATATTTAGAAACGATTTATGTGAAATTTTACAAGAAACCTTTTTTTGTACATTTTTACCCTATTATCAAAAGATTACCTCCACAATTACGGTCTTTGTTAGAAACCAATAGCCTTTATACTCATTTGGATAAAAAAAGAAAACGTTATTTTGAACATCGCGTTGTAAAATTTTTGGCAACTACAAAATTTGTCGGTAGAGAAGGTTTGGTGGTTGATGATGACAAACGTATGCAAATTACGATGATGGTTATCCAATTAACCTTTGGGATGCGCAATTATTTGTTGGAGTATGTAAATACTATAATCTTATATCCTTCTTCCTATTATTCAATTCTTAATAAAACACAAAATAATGGAGAGTTTAATCCCAGATCCAGGGCATTAGTCTTATCCTGGGAACATTTTACTATTGGTAATCAGCATCAGGAAGATGGAATAAATCTTGGAATACACGAAATAACACATGCAATTCATTACAGCGCGTTAAAAAGCAATAATATAAGCTCCGAAATTTTTTATGATACTTTTTTAGAACTAGAACAATACTTGTCTTCTGTGGATCTTCGTAATAAAATTATCGAAACCAAGATCCTTAGAGAATATGCCTTTACTGATAAATTTGAATTTATAGCCGTGCTGGTCGAGGTTTTTATGGAGTCTCCAGACAAGCTCAAGGAGCAATTTCCTAATATATATGGGTATGTAGAGCAGATGTTAAATTTTAGATATTTTGAATAAAAAATAAGGGATATTAGATTATATTTATCTCACCAAACAATATTAAATAGGAACATGGAAGAATTTCATCAAGTAGCACCAGTGGTAAGTTCACTCACCGATGACAAAAGAGTAGCTTTTTATAAAAAAACATATACACACCTAGCGATGGCAGTACTGCTATTTGTGATTGTAGAATGGGTGTTTTTTCGGATAGAACCTTTAGTAAATTTTGCCTTTTCTATGACACAGGGATGGAGATGGTTGATTATGCTGGGTGGTTTTATGCTAGTTACTAATTATGCCGAAAAAATGGCACATAAGAATCATAATATTAATCAACAATATTTGGGACTTCTTCTGTATGTAATAGCCGAAGCTTTTATTTTTATTCCTTTGATAGGGATGGCAATGATAATTTCTGAAAATGCGGTCACAGGAGAGACTAATATTTTATATCAAGCAGTAATCTTAACGCTGTCATTGTTTACAGGCTTATCGGCAGTGGTGTTAATAACCAAAAAAGATTTCTCTTTTCTTAAATCAATGCTTACTATCGGTTTTTTTATTGCGATTGGATTGATTATAGCAGGAATGATTTTTGGATTTGATTTAGGACTTTGGTTTAGTGCCGGAATGGTGATTTTGGCTTCTGGTTCGATATTATATCAGACTTCTAATATGGTGCATAAATATTCAGAAGATCAGTATGTTGGAGCGTCATTAGGATTATTCGCGTCTCTAATGCTATTATTCTGGTATATACTTAGTATACTATCTAGTGATTAGGAAAAAAAGATTTTATAATTAAAAATTAAAAAAAGGCAAGTCTTATACGATTTGTGATTAAAAAATTCGTATAAATTCATTGAATTATTTTTTCTTTATGCAAGGCAAAAAAAACAAGCATAGCTATAGCTACGGTTTATTTTTTAAACGAAGTAGAAAGGAAAAAGAAACGATGAATATGCGAAATTTTTAATTATAAATCGTATTATTACAGACTTGCCTTTTTTCTTTGGATAAAACATGTTATTGAATCACCAACTGTTTTATAAAAGTTTTTGTTCCTGTTTCTATATGGACTATATAATTTCCCGAAGATAATTTTGAAGTATCTATGATAATTTCTCTATTATATTTAAAGGTATCTTCTAAAACTATTTGACCAATTGAGTTTGATATTTTAATAGATATAATTTTAGTAGTCATTATATTGCTTATGGCAAGTTGTACTGTATTATTTAATGGATTTGGGTATAAAATAATAGAAGGATCAATACTATTTACTTTTTTTTTGATCGGCTGATTTGGGAGTGGTTTCCCTTCTTCGATGGTATAAAATTGATTTATACGTAGGTTAGTGAATGTATCTATCGTTGCAGAAGGCCAATAGACAGTTAATTTTTCGATGCGATTGGCGTTTCCCAAGCCAAAATGTACTCGCAAGCTATTATGTCCCATAAAAGTATTAGAGGCAGAAATTTCTCTTTTCTGAATGATCGTTTTACCATTAATTCTTGCTTTTACTTCCAATCTGGCTCCCAATCCAGCTTTATTAGATGAGGTGCCAGTCAATTTGATATTCACAAAATGATTCTTACTAGTGAGATCATTCCTAAAAAGACCTTTTATACCAAGACCTACTACAAAGAAATCCAGATCACCATCATTATCATAATCACCTATAGTGACCCCTGTAGAACTACCAGAGGTAGCAGCATTAATAAGATTAGAACCACTTTCTGTAAAAGTGCCATTTCCGTTATTGATAAAATATCCACTACCCGTTGTGCTCGAGGCTGTAATAATAAGATCCAGATCACCATCGTTATCAAAGTCTCCCCAAGCATTGGACAAGTTACTGGTATTATTTTGTGTGAATGGAGTATTGGTTTTTATATAGGTACCATTATTATTTACATAAAACTTGTTTTCTGTTCCGGAATAATTAGTTAAGCAAATATCCAGATCGCCATCGTTATCATAATCAATAGCATTGTAGCACTGCCCATCCTGAAGTTCTTCTGCAAACGAAAGCTCTGTACTTGTTAACTTTTGGAATCCTTCATTTCCAGTCTCAACCTGTAAATTTTTATAGATGAAATCAGGAGCAATTCCTGTAGGACCAGCCGCAGGACCGCTTGCAATAAACAGGTCAGTATCTCCATCAGCATCGTAGTCTACCCAATTAGAAACAGTATAGGGAGCAAGTTTGGTAAGAAATTCATAATCTTCTACTACTTCTGTAAACGTACCATCACTGTTTCCTCTATATAAACGATTCGGAAAATGATTATTAGCACCAAGAAACAAATCCGCAAAGGTGAGAATAAAATCGAGATTACTATCATTATTGTAATCACACCATTGTACACTCCAGGTTGCAGAATTAATAGTGTTTAAAATAGTATTCTTCTCAATAAACTTACCAGCACCATTATTACTATACATTCTTGTTTGTAGGGTGGCGGGAGTACTAAATCGCGAGTAAATTAAATCCAAATCGCCATCGTTTTCATAATCTGCCCAGCTACAACTGTTTAGTGATGTTGCTGCTGGTATTACTATACCTGTATCCGCTATTTCAAAATTTCCACTACCAAGATTTCTATAGATAGATCCGGCATAAAATAAATCTAACAAATTGTCATTATCAATGTCTGTCCAGGCTGTGCCAAAATAAGTGCCGGAAATAGTAGGTTCAGAAACAATAGGGTTAATGGAATCTTTTACTAACGTGAAATTTTGCGAAAAGAGCGTGAACGTCAGAAAATAACAAAAAAACAATAGAAGTGTTCTCATATGATTGCGTTTTAAGATTTATAAAAGAAGCGGTTTAAACTTTTTTTCAATTCGCCAAAAAATGCTCTTTTTGACTCAATTTTCGGCTTTTTCTTAGTTCGTTGCGCCGCTATGACGTGCCAAAACATTTTAACTGATCAAAAAAGTTTAAATCACTTCAAAATCAAAATTCTGTAAAACCAGATGAGAAGTGGTTTATAATTATAATTTTTTACCACTTTTAGGGATCTTGTACCTGTAGATATTTTCTTTTATAGGCTGATGGAGTGCAATGATGCTTATTTTTGAAAGCATTGTTAAACGTAGCTTTGTTATTAAAACCTACTTCATAATATATTGTTTTGATGCTGGGAGATGTATGCTCCCGCAATAATTTTTCTGCTTCCTGCAATCGATATTCATTGATGAATTGATTAAAATTTTTATGCGCCTTTTCGTTAATTATTTTAGACAGTGTATGGCTGGAAAACCCCACTTCATCTGCTAGTTGTACTAATCTAAGGTTATTATTCAGATAGGATTTGTTGGTCGTAATATGATTTAAAAGTTTAGTATAGAATTCTTCTGTAGTTTTATCAGTGAATGCTGGATGACCTGTTTCCTTAATGAATAAATGGGATAATAATTCTCCATTAAAAATAGAAGGTTCTTTATAGACCATAAATCCGATTGCATACATACCAATAGACATAGAAAAAGAAATGGCATAATCCCAATGAATGCTAAAAAAAGAAAATTTCACTAATATGTAATAACTTATATATGCCAGTGAAAAAACAGAAAATAGATGTAAGAGAAGGGTAGTCCATTTTTTTCTGGTAGCTTCATATTCGGATTTTTTTTCACTTTTATGAAATGCAATAAAGTCTTTTACAGTAATAAAATAAATGATAAAAGATAAAGCAGGTAGCCATGGATTGTTTACAACGCTCAAAAAATGCAAGAAAAATTCATCGGTATACATTTCTTTATTTTGAAGCCCTTGTGTTTTTATATAGTATATCCCATTCATAAAAAAACACACTAAAGATGGGAGAAAATGATACCACTGTGCTCTAAAAGTATGGTTGTAAAATCGGGTAATATAGCGATATAGTAGTGGGCCAAATACAAGATACCAACTCGTATCAAAAAAATACAAATATGGATATACCGAACGAAAACCAGTCCAGATCAATACATAATATAATAAGACAAAAGAAAACCCCAGAATTAGCAGTATAATAGGAAGATTATTCTTTCTGCCATTTTTATGAATGCATAGTACAATACTTAAAAAAAAACCAAAAGAACTTACCAATAAAAATATAGAAGTCCAGGTATCAAAAGATGGAATTAGATTTTGTTGCATCTTTAGGTTTTATTAAGTAAGTACTAACTTTTTTGACTTTGAACTCATCTAGAGTAATGCTTTGATCTACAAAATTTACATTTTGCACGCTAATTTTGTTGTTTTTTTAACCGTAAGGCTATGCTGAAAAAAATCTACTTCATTATAGCACAAAAGCCAAACTTTTCTGTTAAAAACCACTACTCAAGATGAGTTCTTTTAAAAATATGGTTTAAAAAAGAAAAACATTGAATTGTTTACAAAATAATAAAAAAACAAACATATCTCATGTAGAACTCATTTTGAGTTTTTCTATTTCCAAAAAAATGACTAAAATTCGTCTATATTTCGTTACTTTTTTTGCCTGTAGTGCTACTATAGATTATAAAAAGTGTCTCATCTGGTCAAATTTCAACTCATTTTCGGTTAAAAATGAAGAGCCAAGATGAGTTCACTTTGAAGTATAAACGAAAAAAGAACACATTTAATAGGTAATTTCAAAGGTTTCTCACCAGCACTATTATTGTATTGTTATCCTGAAGAAATACTACTGTGTTTCTGATATTTTTTTTAGGAATTGCTAAAAGATCTTTTGGTAATTATTTTAGTTTTTTAGCAACGATATTTTTTATAATCGTTTTTGCGTGTATTCTGGAATTCTCGATAAACCAAACATGCGTATCCATACCGCCACAAATAACACCAGCCAGATATAGGTTCTCTACATTTGACTCCATGGTTTCATTATTGTATTGCGGGTATAGCTTCTCATCATCAGAAAGTTGAACCCCGATACTCCTAAGAAAAGAAAAATTTGGCATATATCCGGTGAGCGCCAATACATAGTCATTGTCTAATGTTACTTCACCTTTTGTCGTGTTTAGTAGAATTTTATCGGGTAAAATTTCTTTTACTGTTGTGTTAAAAAACACATTGATTTCTCCTGCTTTGATTCTGTTTTCGATATCAGGTTTTACCCAGTATTTCACTCTTTTTCCTATTTCCGGTCCTCTTACAATAAGTGTTACGTCAGCACCTTTTCTATAACATTCTAATGCGGCATCCACTGCAGAGTTACTGGCGCCGACAACTACCAGTTTTTGCTTTGCAAAAAAATGAGGATCTCTATAATAATGTGACACTTTGCGGAGCTCTTCTCCTGGGACATTCATTAGTTTTGGCAGGTCATAAAAACCAGTTGCTACAATTATATATGAAGCAGTATATCTGTTTTTTTCTGTAACTGCCTGAAATGTTGTATCCTTTTTTTTTATAGAAATAACTTTTTCAAAGAGATGGATATGAATGTTATTAGAGGTTACAATTCTTCGGTAATACTCTAACGCTTCATTTCTTTTAGGTTTTACTTCGTTACTAATAAACGGAATCTCATCTATTTCTAGTTTTTCTGATGAAGAGAAAAACTGCATGTTTTGCGGATAGTTATATAATGAATTGGTGATCGGTCCTTTTTCTATAATTAGGTACTCAATACCTTTTTTCTTTGCTTCCAGAGCACAGGCGATTCCTATAGGACCGCCTCCAATGATGATAAGATCCTTGTGTGTCATTAAGAAAGCAGCTCTTTTAATTCTATAATGGTCTGTGTTGGGTTTTTACTTTTAAAAACATAGCTACCTGCAACCAGTACATCCGCTCCGGCATCGACTAATTGTTGAGCATTTTTATTAGTGACACCACCATCAATTTCGATCATGGTATGTGCATTATTGCGAATGATTATTTCTTTAAGCTGTTTTATCTTTTTATACGTATTTTCTATAAATGATTGCCCTCCAAATCCCGGGTTTACACTCATAATACATACTAAATCAATATCCTTAATAGTATCTTCAAGGAGACTTACATTTGTGTGAGGATTGATCGCAACTCCTGCCTTCATTCCTTCGTCTTTAATAGCTTGCAGCGTTCTGTGAAGATGGGTGCATGCTTCATAGTGTACCGTCAGAATATTACTTCCTAAATCGGCAAACGTTTTGATATACCGATCCGGGTCGATAATCATTAAGTGTACATCGATAGTTTTTGTGGCATGGTTTACAATATCTCTTAATACAGGCATCCCAAAAGAAATATTAGGAACAAATACGCCATCCATAATATCAATATGAAACCAGTCTGCCTGACTATTGTTAATCATTTCTACATCACGTTGTAGATTTGCAAAATCTGCTGCTAATACCGAAGGAGCAATCAATGTAGGTGTCATAAAATTGTGTTGTTTTGGGCAAAAGTAACACTTAAGTTTTATATATCAGATCAAGTAAGCTTCATAAATTTGTGAGTAAGGTAAGAGATATTATTAAAAACCTTAGGGTTACGTGATTTTTCGTGCTCTAAATAGTCGTGTAATGCCGAATAGTTATGGTGCTGGTCAGAAACAACCATAAAGGCAGTATCATAGTTAGTAAATGAAGATTTGGTTATTTCTCGATCAAATATCATAATCATACTATGATGTCTGGAGTCCAGTTTTATTTTTTCGAACATAATACTAACTTCTTTTTTTTCTCCTTCAAGTACCTGAAAAAAATTTCCATCAGAATACATTAAAACCCCTGTGAAGTTTTGATGGCGGTTGTTTTGTTTTACAAAATCTAATAACTCTTGTATTTCTGCATCACTTAATTCTGGATTGGTAGTGCTGACGTAGCAGAGTATTCGATGCATAACTTTTTGGTTTGGTGTATGTTAAATGTACAAAATAGTTTGAGAATATTTTGCGAAAATGAAAACTAAATTATAGGATATTTCCCTTTTTTATTTCAAAAAATAAATACAAAACTTATGGAAATTCAACACTAACACCTGACAGAATACAAGTGTAAGTTCTATTCTGTATATTGCTTTATTAGTGTATTATGAGCTTTAAGATCTCTGATATCAGTAGGAATTAAAGACTCATATTTTTTTTGAATCTATTTATAAGAACTTCGTTGAAATTTTTAGTGTGTGGTTTTAAAAATCATCCTAAGATTGGTTGTTGCCAGTGAAGTGTTTTTTGTAGTTCGCAGCAGTGTTACGAAGTAAGAAAAAACTGAAAATTGAGTCAAAAAGAGCATTTTTATAATGAATTTAAAAAACCTTCTTGCAGGCTTGTACGTTCGTACTTTTTCAGCCCAGCATTTTATTTCATTACCAGGCTTTTATAAGTATTAGATTCCATAGAGAAATCAGCAGTACCAATCGATTTATAACCTTGTCTTTTATAAAAAGCTATTGCTCTTGCATTATAAACATACACCTCAAGATTAAATTTTTTATATCCATTTTCTAGCACCTCTTTTTCTGCTTTATTCATAAGCCTGAATCCAATTCCTTTTCTGTAAAATCTTTCCAAAACATACAATTTACTTAATTCGGGAACAGGTACCTTTCTAATTGGGCAAGTGCTATTGTAAATAATTTCAGCAACTCCAATTGGATTTCTATTTTAATAAGCAATTATCAATCGACCTGGATTTTCCTTTATTATTTTCTCGATATACTCAGTAGAGAGTCTTTTTGTAATAAAATTCGCAAATTCAAAAGTTACTCCGTCAACTGCATACGTCTGAATATAAACTGTTTTGAGTAAAACAGAAATTCTTAGTGAATCTGACAGTTTGGCTTTTCCAAATGAAATTTCGTTCATCTTTTATTTCAGATTGTTATTGATTTTCTAGCTGTAGATAACGGTCTCATATATTAGAAGTAGCGGGTTTCTATTCACGCACCTTAAGCTTTATACTGACCTTTTGTTTTACGTTTATACTTGCTCTTACTTATTAGGACACATTTTTGTGTTTTCGTGCTTTTTTATTTATTTAATGAATAAGAAAAGTAAACGACTTTTTCTTCTTCTGAAGGATTCGTTTTTCTATAAAATTCAATGGCTTGTTTATCGACCTTCTCTGCTTGAACAAACATATCTTCAAAGCCATTCATCTTATATAGAATTTTTACTTCTTCTATCAATTTTTTTCCTATTCCTTGTCTTTGATACTTCGCAGCCACTGCCAAGTCATAGATGTAGGCGAGTGCTTTTTCAGAATAATATTGCTCCAAAATATATATTGTTAACCCTCCTACAACTTTATTGTCCTTAAAAGCAACAAATACATCAAAATTATTCTGATTGAAAAGACGTTGAAGGTGCTTGGTGTCAGGAATTGAGAAATTCTCCATCTCGAAAACCTCTTCAAACAATTTAACAAGGTCAACAAAACTATTCAAGTCTCCTTCTTCAAGTCTTTTAATATTTACGGATTCTTCGTTACTCATTTTTAGACCGTTCGTTTTTTATCTCAGCTTCCGAATAAAAATAAACGGGAGTGCTACTATGATTGATTTTTCTTTTCCAGTAAATTAAAACAGCAACTGGTTCTAGAAGAGATTATCTAAGCAGATAGAGGTTTTATTTTACGGATTTACCACATTGATATACTGGTGTTTAAATGGTAGCTTGCAATTTAAATTTAATATATGTCTTTTAAAGCTACTCTTTTTATATTTGATAAAGAATATCCCTTGCTGAAATTAGATTACAACTTAGCGCAACCTGTAGATTATTCAGGGCGTCCACAAGGCAGGACTTCGGGAGGAAAGATTTACACGACCTTTGCCGCTACCAAAGATGATTCAGGTATTTATGAAGCAATGTTTTCACCGGATCAGATGGTCCAGGGATATATCAGAGTATATAGACGAGATGGGATGCAAAAAGATTTTGATATCAAATTCGCTAATACTTTTGTTATCAATGCGAACACTCGTTTTAATCACGATGGCACGGTAAATTTGTTGATGGATGTAGAATTTAGTGCTTTGATTATGAAAATCAGGAATTCTATTTATGAGTCTACGGTAAATCCCAGCAATCCATTTATAGAAAACAATGTAACACCCACCGTTAGAGAAGAGAAGGAATCGATAAGAGTATCAAATGTAAAAGGACCATTCGATGAGGCAGGTAATAAAGTTAAGTATATCAGCCCAATACACAAGTATTATTATCATGTTACTTTAAAAAATTACGAAGAAGGAGATGATTTAGATCAAGTACAGTGGTCTGTAACCTATGATGATCAGGAAATAAGTATGAATGAAAACCTTACGACTGGAGGCGATTATGAAGATGGTATATTAAAAACAGCTATCAAAATAAGTAAAGGCAAACAGTCTGCTACTATATATGCTCACACAGGAAATCCGAATAGTAATTTATCTACAACAGTAACTTATAAACAGGTAATCACCTTTTTTATTGGCGGTGCAGGAGATAAAGCGTCTTTTTATGGATCAGGAGTAACAGGAATTATGAAAGATGTTGAATCAAGTTTTAATGTCAAAATAGGTTTTTTACAATATCAATCTAAATATTTAGGTTATAATCAAGTAAAAGGGGAAAAGGATATAAAAAATAATGTATTAGACCTAATTTTTAACAAAGATGGAACACAAATAAATATTGTAGGTCACAGTTTAGGTGGTTGGAATGGCGCGCATTTATCTAATATTTTATCTAATAAAGGATATATAGTAAATACTTTGATTACTTTAGACCCTGTTGGAGAAGGGGGAGGGGTAACAATTATTTCAGATATACACACACTATTTCCATCTCCTAAAGCCGACTTCTGGGTTAATATTCATACAGATCCTAAAGATTATAGAGCCGATGATTTAATCGCTGATCTCGGAGGACAATGGATACCAAGAAAAAATAAACCACACGTGAATCATATTATAAAATGTAATCATGGTAAAGCAAAAGAAATGTTTAATGAAATATTGGCAAAGAAAACAATTTCAGCATCAAGTATTTTATCATCAGCCATATCTAAATTTTTAGAAAAAAGATTATGAAAAAAATATTAATAAGAACAGTAATATTTTTAATTGTTTTTATAACGAATCTTTCTTTCATTTCTTGTTTTAGAGATAACGATATCCCTAAGGCAGATCTTGAATTTATAGAATTTAAAAAATCAAATACGAAGAATGACAGAGTAGATATTTACAAACTAAAATTCTCATCAAGCATAGCAATAAGTGATAAAGTTTTTGAAAAAGCAGATTTTCCACATTTAACTTGTTTATTAACTAATAAAGCTGACTTTGAAATAAAAGATATTGATAATGCTGAAATTCGGTTAATGGGTTATTTTAAAAGCAAAAGTACTTATGAAGATGTTGATAGTCTTAGAAATGATGAGACTTTAAATAAAATTAAAAAATTTGAATACGAACTTGATGTTTTATTTTATAATGATACAAAATCTGATAATAAGTACTCTTCAAAAGAAGATATCAAGAAGAGTCTTTCAGATGTATCTTGTATTCCGTGTAAATTAGAACAAAGGTTTTTTATGGAAACTTATAAATTCTACTTATCAAACTCTATGTGCGTTCCTGCAGAAGATATCTTAAAAACTATAAATTAGAGCGATTGATCATAATACTAGAAAATATTTCTGGAAACACCAATGGGATATTATGTAATCTGAAGTTTCTAAATTTTATTCAGAATGAAAATAATATTCTTAATAACGTGTTTATCAATCAGTATTTTTTTAAATGCACAAAAAATACTCAAACCAGCGGTTAAAATTCCTATTAGCAAAATAGAAAGTACAATCAAGAATGGGAACTATTCCTTTTCTTCAAAAATAACTGAAAAAGAATTACAAGGTTCATATGAAGTCTTTTTAGATAAAGTCAGTTTTTCAGATACACCAATACTTCTCGATTCAAAGTATATAGTAGATAAAGGTTCTTTTCATAAAGGCTACAAAACAGGACTCTTGAAAACCACTTACAAAGGCAAACTAGTCAAAACCGAAAACTGGAATAACGGGCTTATTCTAGGAAAATACAAAGTATACGATACTGACGGAAACATTCTTTATCAAACTAGCTTTGGATCAAAAGGTATCAGTAAATACAAAGACTATTATTACAAAACAGGAGTTCTAAAAGAGGAAGGTACTTATGAAAACGGTAAGAAGCAAGGTGAATGGTGTGATTATGATAAAAAAGGTATGCTGAAAAAAACAATTAAATATATAGATGGGGAAGAGGTTTCTAAATGAAAAAGCCCTATTTATTTATGAAGTGCTAGTTCATTCCATTATTCAAATAATATGAAACTTCAGTATTGATTTTGATTTTTGGAATGGAAGGTATAAAGGCAATGATACTATCCGTATTAAGTCTTTAGGACTTTGTTTTATATTGTTAGGATACCATACTTTCTGAGCCTACGGGAGAGTGTAAATATAACCTTGTCTGAATACTAAATTTTTAATTTATACATTATTCAGATAAGATGACAAAGACAGAACAGCAAGAATTAGAAAAGAAAGCTCTAGAACAGTTTATGACTGGCAAGAG
>NZ_VTZU01000007.1 GCF_008370685.1 Aquimarina sp. RZ0 | reverse complement strand
AACGCAATCAAATTATATAACAATAAAAGATTACATTTATCTTTAGACTATAAAACACCTAATTACGTGCACCAAAGTGCCGCTTAAATTTTAATATTAATCTGTAGCCGTATTTTAGGACGTGACAAAAATTTGTAAAAAAGATAACTTGTTCAAGATTTTATTCATCTTAATCTAAAATGAAATATCAGGAGAATAAAAAATATAACATAAAACTTTTATAATCAATCTGGTATTTCATTAATACTTTCCGCTATTTGTATTTGTAAATCCCACATAACTTCTGTATCAATAATTTCTTGATTTTCAATTTGATCTTCACCCCCTAAAAACAGTGAAATTTTATGTGCGATACAAAATGCTGAATCTAACTCTTCTATATTCATAAAACTCAGAGACAGCTTAAAATCATCTGAATAAATTATTTCGTCTTCATTTTCTAAAAATTCTTCCGATAAAAAGTCATTTAAAGAAGTATCTTCCATAGCAAAGTATTCACAGGTCGCAGGGTCAAATATGTATATTGTATCATTTTCTTCGTTTACAGCTAAAATACAACCTTGCCAAGTCATTGCATAGCAAAATAATTTGTACTTAAATTCTGGAAAATAATTTGTAGTTATAAGATTCGTCCATTTATAGGCATTTTGAAAAGTTAATATTTGAAATAACCCATTCTCGAAAACATCACCGCCATTTTTCATTAATAATTCATATGCAAAACCAAATGAATTATATTCATTTAAAAAGTCTTTTTTTTTTATTTTATTATTATCATTAAAATGAGTGATTACATATTTTTTCTGAATATTCTTTAACATCATTATTGTATTTTTACATTCCTTATTATAGTCCCAGCAGGTAAATCTTTTATTTGATTCTGTATTTGTCTACCAAAACTTCTATTTACACTACTATCCAATGCTTTCATATTTGATACATCATCAACACCTCCTAATTGCAATTCTACTGTATGGTCAACATCTTGTCCTTTTTTAACTTTCCCTCCTTTTTTCTTAAATGTTTTTCTTGTTCCTGATTTTCTAGCGGGGCTTTTTACAACTTTTGTTGGCGCTTTAGTTAAAGCCTCTGCTTTTTCTTTTGCTACTTTTTTTTGTGTTTTAGACCAGTCATCTTTAAATTTTAATGTCAGGTCATATACGCCATCTTTGATTTTTTTTGCAGAAACTTTTAAACAAGCCTTAGTATTATGCACCAACCATTCCCAAGCTCCTACAAAATAGGTATGCCAATCCGCTACTTCAAAGTTATATACTTTCTTTTTGCTATACAAGAAATTGGTAGCTTCTATACGTTGCCACTTTCCGTTTTTTGTTTTTACTTCATCTTCTTTCGTAAGATCAGCAGCATCTTTCCATCCGGAGCGGGTATAAAAAGGATGCTCCGCAGTGGTTTCTATAATTTCTGTACCAAGTGTAAGCTCAATAGTCGCATCTATTTCTCGCTGCATGATTGTAAGCACAGGCTTAAGATCACTCGCTCCTGTCTCATCATTATACGCCCAGACTAGATCACCTTGCTGTATATCTTCGATATTTTTATGTCCGTCTTGTACTGCTATTTTGGTCCCTGCGGTAAAACAGGCAAAGACGCATACTTTTCCTGTTTTAAGAGCAATATTGTCTACTGCTTTAGCTGCGCTTTTGGCAAATGCTTTTCCTGCTCCTTTAGCCAGTTGTTTGGCTCCGGCTTTGGTTCCTAATTTGGCTACTCCTTTAGCAGCAGATTTTGCAGTGGCTTTAATCCCTGCCTTAATTCCTGTTTTAGCAGCTGTCGATGCTGCAGTAGTGGCACCAAAACTGATTAATCCAGCAACATCTAATACCAGAAAACCTATATTCATTGCCATCATCCCCCAATTTCCTTTAGCTCCTTCTCGTACAGCTCCTACAATACTCCCTATTACTGGTATTAATTCTACCGTATCCCACCAGCCCCAGCCACCTTCATCTTCTTTCTGCCCGTGTTCTTCTATCAATTTGTCATACTCCTCTGGGGGGAGTTTGATCTGTCCGCTAGTAATAAACTCTATCTTACCTCCGGTACCACAAGGTAATTTGCTTTTGTATAGGATTGTTTCCTGTCCTTTTACCTTTACCTTATAAGTATCTGTCCAATCAATAGGTGCGGGCGTACACGGATTTCCATTTTTTACAGTACAGGCTCCAAAGGTTGGAATATTAGTCATCGGGATTTTATCTGCCTTCGTAGTAACCAAGCAGTTATTGATCTTAATATGCGTATTATGTGTAGGAGCAAACGGTGCGGGTGCTGCACCCTTATCACATAACATCAGTGCATCTTTTACAATATATTCTAAATCATTTGGCATAAGACTGTTCGTTTAGAAAATATCCGTATCAGAAGATTCTACTTTGATTTTGCTACCTCCTTTAACATTAATTTTATCACCATCAAGGTTGATAGAAGTCTCTCCTTTTATATTGGTATCTGTTTTCCCATTAAGGTTAGTGCTTGCGGTTTCACTAGTAAGCGTAATATCCTTCTTAGCACTAACTCCAATTGTTTCATCCACGACCTTTAATCCAAAAGACTTTTGTGCCTTCATACCAATCGTTCCTTCTCCTCCATCTTCATTAGGTTTCGCTTCTATATTAATACTATTCCCAGCTAGGATATTAATATCTGTGGACATTAACGTCAATTTCTTAGGAGCTTTTATGACAATTTCTCCATTACCTTGCATGACGACTACATTACCACTGGGGTCCGCCATAGTAATACTCCCATCTTTATCATTCATAATCACTCTATTTCCACTACGAGATTGGATAGCTTTGATATCATTATTATCACTCTGGAACGCTCCCGGCTGTGCGCCTCCTGTATACATACTGCCCATAACATAGGGTCGTTCTGCATTCCCTACTTCAAATCCTACTAATACTTCTTCTCCTTTTTCCGGGATAAAATGAAAGCCTTTTTCACCTCCTGCATGTGGAGAAACTACACGCAACCAAGGTGTTAGTTCTCCATACGGTTTTTGCCAGGGAAATTGCACGCGTATTCTGCTAATTCCATCTGGATCTACATTTTCTATTACGGTAGCTACCTGAGTGTCGCTCTTGGGGAATGACATCATATCCGTTTTAGGATACACATCCAGTTCTGCCGTAATCCCTTCGAACTCGTTGTTGTATTTTCCGTTTTCAGAAACTGTATGGGTTACTTTGATAATTCTAAAAGAACCATAACCCGTCAGACCATCTTGTATGGTCACTACATCTCCCAGGCTAACGCCTGGGTTATCGCTAGATCCTTTCACAATAACTTGTTTTGCTTCTATGGCTTTGGTCTGCTGTTCTACCTGGGTATCCAGTCGGTTTTTTAATTGAGCATCATCATAAGAATTGATATATACGCTGGTTTCTTTGGCATACAGAGTATTGCTTTTTTCACTGGTAAATTGATTAAAACCATTCACCCCTGTATTCACTTCATTTGTTGATTTTTCGTGCTGCTGATCTGTAATATAATCATTAGTACAATATCGATACTTATTTGGTTTGGGAGCTAATTTTAAAGAGAATTCCTGCAAATCCATTCCATACTGAAGAGGTACTGCATCATATGCTGCGCTACCAAATACTAATTTCTTTCCATCATAATAAAACCATTCGCTATACTGTGCTGCCAGTCTACTTAGATATTGATACGAACTTTCATTTTGCTGTACACTATAATGTATGGTTTCGGTTTTTACAGGATTAAAGACTGTCTCTAGCTTAGAGATATCATATCCCTGATATGTTTTTTGTAATATGTCTAACATACTTACATCATTATGAGAAGCATAATGAGGACCATCATCAGAAATAATGCAACTACTCTTTCCTGAGATTGCAATTGTATCGCCTCCAGAATGCAGAAAACCTTTTGTTACATCCACTGAAGTAACAACACCCTTAAATTCTAATTCCTTATATCCGCTTGTAAACCCTAAGGCTCCAACTTGAAGTATAAAAGACTCTCCCAGAAAATTTTTGGTTTCTGAAGCCATCTCTCCCGATAGGTTTTCCAACACATCTGCTCTGCATACTAATCGGAAATCATGATGGCTATCAATTTCTTGATGTAATCTGAATGTTTTAAAAGCCGTAATAGCGGTACCGCCTATAAAGATCTTTAACTGAGATTGAAGTGCCATATTCTTTTGTTTTAAAAATAAAAATCACTTAGCAATTTAATATAAATACTCTCATATACAGCTTTTTAACCAGTTAACCGACAGAATACTTCAATCAATAGATTAATTACAAATTTAACATTTATTTAACCAGTAAAAATAACTAAAAAAGGGGTATCCCCCCTCCAAATATACTATCTAACAAAATAATGTATACAGAAACCACTCTCAAAAATCTCCTTTTAAGCTTTTTATACGATTTATAACTAAAAATTTCGCATATTCATCGTTTCTTTTTCCTTTCTACTTCGTTTAAAAAATAAACCGTAGCTATAGCTATGCTTGATTTTTTTGCCTTGCATAAAGAAAAAATAATTCAATGAATTTATACGAATTTTTTAATCACAAATCGTATTACGCCATTCTTAGATGAAATTATCATAAACTGAATCTAATTATTTTTTAATTCAGACCAGAAAGAAAATTCATACATAGTAGTACTGTTGATGCTTTTTATTGGGAAGTGTGAAACAAAAAGAAATGATGATAGTAGGTAATTTTATTTGACAATTGCATTGCACACTATTTTTGAATTATTACAAAGCCAATGGGATCTAGTCTATATCAGAAATCTTTAATTCTGATTAAACACAAAATACTGACAAATAGCATTTTATAAATTCACTATAAAAAATGCTTTTTTTGACTCGATAATCGAGATTTAAATGCTTGCCCGAAATCGAAATATTTTTTCAATAAGTGCTTCGTGGGTTTGCCCCGAAATAGTTTACTCAATTTTTGGCTTTTTCTTACTTCGTAACACTTATATGAGATGCAAAAAACATTTCAATTAAGCAAAAAAGCCTAAATCACTTCAGTAAACGAATATCACTTCACCATATAAATATCAGAAGACCTTTTTGATCCCTATTTTCTTTATAGGATCACGGATTTAAACAAAACTAGGTTTTACCTGTACATTTTTAATTTCTATAGTTAATATGGTGCCTCTCGATACAACTGAATCAATCTGAAGTTTTCCGTCAAATTTTTCCAGTCTATCTTCAATGTTTTGCAATCCAATGCCTCCGGTACTACTATTGATATTGAAACCGTTACCATTATCTTCAAACATAATATGAATCGTTTTATTCAACAAATTTATTTGAACATCTATTTTTGTTGCTTTGGCATGTTTTAATGTATTAGTCAGCAATTCTTGAATAATTCTGAAAATTTCGACTTGAATTTTACCTTTAATACTATTTACATCGTCTGGAGGAAATGCGTTAAAAACAATTGCTAGATTATGGGCTTTTCCAACATTATTCAAATATTCACTTATAACATTTGTAAATTTATTATGATAAAACTTTTCGGGCATTAGATCATGTGATATTTCCCTTATTAACTGATAGGTTTCATTGATTTGGTTTTTAATGACATTAAATTCATCATCCTGTACCTTAGCTCCATCAAATTGTAATTTTATAGCGGCAAGATTTCCTCCAATACTATCATGTAATTCTTGCGCAATACGTTTTCTTTCTTTGTTCTGAATTTTTAGGGAAGCTCTTATTAATTTTAGTTCTTGCTCACGTATTAGAGAATTTATTTTTTCTATACTAATTTCTTCTTGCTTTTTACTGAGTTTGTTTTTTGCAGTAAGTTTTTGGTAATATACAATCAAAAGAAAAATGCTCGGTATCAAAACAATTAAAAAAGCAATACTCATCATTTGCTTATTCTCCTTTTCTGACACAAGCTGATTTTCTTTTAATTGTTGATCTTTTTTTAGCAATTCAATCTCTTTCTCTTTTTGTAATATTTGAAATTTTACTTCTAATTCTCTGCTTTCTTTATCTCTTTGAGTTTTTACTAATGAATCTTTAAGTCTAACGACTTGAATAATAGTCGCATGTGCTTCCTGATAGTTACGCTGAGCAATAAATGAGGTATTTAAATTTTCTAAAACCTCGATTTCAATATCAATAAATCCTTTACTTCTAACCTTTTTTAATGTATTCTTATAGATAGAAATAGCCTTTGTATACATTTTTTTTTGGTGATATGATTTACCAATAGTAATTTCTGAAAGAAGTATAAACTTTGAATTACTATTACTATTACCAAAATTTGTTTTTGCTAATAATCCATATTCTATCGCTTTATCTAACTCTCCCATATCAAGATAACAGGCGCTAATACTTTCATAACAGTATCCTCTTGCCTTATGCTCAATAGGCGCACTACAGGCTTTTTGTAAATACATAAGAGCCTTATCATATTGTTTCGTTTTTGAGTAGATATATCCCAAATTATTATACGCAAAATATACCGTATGGTTGTTCTTATCTATCGCAATACTTTTTTCATAGAGTGGAATCGCTTTATCATATTCCTTTTTATCTGTATAATAATCTGCCAATCCTCTTATATGGTGAACTGAAACTTCTTTACCTACATATCCTTTTTCGTGAAGCTCAAGTCCTTTTAAGTGGTATTTCCCTCTTATATCAGTAAGACCTTTATGTCCATAGCCCACAGCCAGCATATTATAGGCTTTACTCAGCATAGCATAAGAAGATGAATCTTTCTTATTTATTGACATTTCATAAATCTTATTCCCATAACAAATTGTAGAATCCGGAATTTCTTTCTCCATAAAATATCTTCCTAAATAATTTAAAGCCTTCACATGCTCTTTTTTATTAGCAAGAATTGATTTGACTAACGGATAGAAATCATCATAATTAAGTTCATTGATGTTTTTTAGTCTTTTTTCTAATTCCTCATATCTATAGTTAGTTTCCTGGCAAAACATATTTATACCGAAGCTAAATATTAAAAATGGAGCTATATATTTGATCAATATTTTCAACTTAGAGTCTTGATTACATGGTAAGATAGAATAGCTATAATTCTGGTTTTATTCTATTATACTTCGTTACTATTTTACTTGATTTCTAAAAACACTACTGCCGCTAAATCTACTTTATTACCAGAATTCATTACAAAAAATAAATCTTCAATTCTAACTTTATACGATTTACGAATAAAAATTTCGCATCTAATGATACGATTTATAACTAAAAATTTCGCATATTCATCGTTTCTTTTTCCTTTCTACTTCGTTTAAAAAATAAACCGTAGCTATAGCTATGCTTGATTTTTTTGCCTTGCATAAAGAAAAAATAATTCAATGAATTTATACGAATTTTTTAATCACAAATCGTATGACATTCTTTTTCTACTATATTTTCTTCATAAAATGAAACAATAGCCATGGCTATTCTTTAATTTGATTCATCAATCTAGCGAAAAATCCTTGCCATTATTTTTACGAAATTCTCATCCGTAAATCGTATTACTTGAAAAAAAGAAAATAATATGTATTTCATAACACTAGATTCGACACACAAAACAAGTATTATTTTCACGTTTTATAAAAATGAAAAAGGGTACTAGGATAAGAATCGACATAATACCATTTCTACCTTAAAATTACCCATTAAAATTTGTTCTTTTCCCCTTATGCTTCAAAATAAAAATTAACCGCTTGGGTTATGCTGAACTTTTCTTTTTTGCTAAAAGAAAAAACAACTGTATTTTATTTGGGTAATTTTAAAGCAAAAATGGTATAAAAAACAGGCAAAGAGAAATTATAATATATCTAAGGATGATCCCCTATCCAAAAAGATTATTTACTGGAATTAATCCAATTATTGATTTTATCTTCTAACAAAGCTAGCGGAACACAACCTGTTTCTAAAACTTGATTATGGAAATTACGGATATCAAATTTATCCCCCAAAGCAGTTTCTGCCTTTGCACGTAATTCCCTAATCTTCAACTGTCCGATTTTATATGATAAAGCTTGTCCGGGATTCGCCATATATCGCTCAATTTCAGAAATAATACCTGCTTCTGACTCCGCTTCATTATCCAAAGAATATTGAATAGCTTGTTCTCGTGTCCATCCTTTTGCGTGCAATCCAGTATCTACCACTAAACGAATTGCTCTGTGCATTTCTGCTCCAAGCATTCCAAAATATTGGTACGGATCTGTATACAATCCTAATTCTTTGCCTAAAGATTCTGAATACAACGCCCACCCTTCTCCATAACCGCTATACCATAAGGTTTTTCTAAATTTCGGCAATTCTTTGCTTTCCTGAGTTAGCGATATTTGGTAATGATGACCAGGAATTGCTTCATGAAGGAATAAAGATTCATCGCTATAGACATTATATTTTGTAGCATCGGGTATTGGCGTATAAAAAATACCAGGTCTTGTACCATCTAATGATCCAGGGTTATATTCTGCACTAGCTGATTTTTCTCTAAATGCTTCGGTACGACGAACTTCAAAAGCTGTTTTGGGCTTCACATCAAATAGTTTTTCGATTTGTGGTTTCATACGATCATGAATCGCATTGAAATTATCAAGTATCTGCTGAGGTTCTGTAAATGGCATTAATTCTTTTTTATTACGAACATGATCGAAGAAAGATTTTAAATCCCCTTCAAACCCAACTTCCTTTTTTATTTTTTTCATTTCTTCAGAAATGCGTGCTACTTCAGAAAGTCCTAAACTATGAATCTCGTCTGCAGTCATATTTGTAGTGGTATACAACCGTATTTGATGTTGATAAAAAGAGGCTCCTTCAGGAATTTCAGAAATCCCTGAACTTGTCCTTCCGGCATCCATATACTCCGCACTCATAAACTGATATACGCTTTTATATGCAGGAATAATTTTCTCTAAAATTGTTTTATTGTAGGATTCAACGAGTATTTTCTTTTCTTCATCAGTAAACTCTTTCGGGAAATTCTTTACAGGAGTATAGAAAAGGTGCTTATCCAGCTCTTCAATAGTCAGTGCTTCTAATTGAGGTACTACTTTTTTAATCAATGACTTAGGAAGCACAAATCCCTTTTTCATTCCTTCTCGCATTTTTGTTTCTGCAGATGTCATCCACGCTAAATATCCATCCAGACGCTTTAACCAATTATTATAATCTTCTACAGTTTTAAATGGTTGCGCACTTGCTCCACTAGCCAATTGCCCTACGACCAAATTAATAGACCACATCTGATCAATAGGAAAATAATCCTTACGAAAATTAAACCCAGCCAAGTTCATATCACATTCCCATTGTAATATCTTCTTTGTCATTTTTTGACTGTCAGATAAATCTACATCTGCAAATTCTGTTAATTTAGTTTTATAAGCGTGATAATATGTTTTTAATTTGCTTACTGTTTCATCTGCTAATGGATTAGGAAACTGATCATTGTAACGATTATCTCCTGCAAAAGTAGCTTGTACAGGATCAAGTTTCAACCCTTCTTCATAATATTCATCCAGCATCTTATTAAAATCTGCACTGGTATCTTTTGGTGATACTACAACTGTTTTTTCAGTTTTTGAAGTATCATTTTTACAGGAAATAAAAAAAGCGGATAGACAAATTATCAATAATATTCTCTTGATCATCTCATTACAATTTTGCATAAAAAAAATAAAACTCATTTCTATAAAAGTTAATTTAAAGCTAAAAGTAAACATATAATGTCATCACTTAAGTTAAGGTTTTCTTAATGAAACAATAGTATTTTTAAACTCAAACATCGTTTTCTTAATATAGACATTGTAATAGGATCAGTTGTTATCAGTACTTTCTAGAATACTCCTTCCTTTCTTCTAATAGCAGCGCTTGTTTTCCAGCGTCTATTAAAAATTTTGTTGGTAGTGTTTCTCGTTTCGTAAATCGCTGTAAAAAAACTATGAAATGAAGATGAGGTCCCGTAGACCATCCAATATTACCGCTATACCCAATGAATTGACCTGTTTTTATGGCATCTCCAGCTTTGACCACAGCTCCATTTTTTTTGATATGGGTATACTCTGCAAAGGTTCCATCAGAATGATAGACCAATATATAATTATTAAACTTTGCACAATTGGCATCGGTACATGTTTTATTAAAACCCTGTTCTACCAACACAACTACTCCCTCTCTCGCCGCATAAATTTTGGTACCTATTGGCATTCTAAAATCCAACGCATATTCATCTTTATGTGAGATCGCACCATTATACCCCTGAGTTACTACGTGACTCGTACCTTTCTGAAAAGGTAACTGATATTCATAATCTGCATCATATATTTTTTGTAAATGATTCCCATGATTATATCTCACACCAAACCCTAATTTAATCGCTTTTCGAATTTCGATCACTGTCAGATCTGCAATATAGTACTTGGTTGTTTGCGCTGGAACCACGATAATTTTACTAGTACCAATACTTGATGTGAGGTTATCTATCTTAAAATTTATCTCTACAGAAACAGGGCTATATTCTCCATTATCTGCAAAAACTGTATATCCTTTTTCTCCTTCTTCATAATATACCTTAAAATTTTTCTGGGCAGAAGAGGATATTGTCAAGATACTTATCAAGAATACTATAAATCTTTTCATCCCTTATTTTTTTTCCAATTACCATATAAAAAATAAGGTTTTTATTTTATAATTGCTAAGATACCACCCTCCATCTTAAAACTATTCGATAAGATTTGCTCCTGTCATACGATTTATAACTAAAAATTTCGCATATTCATCGTTTCTTTTCCCTTTCTACTTCGTTTAAAAAATAAACCGTAGCTATAGCTATGCTTGATTTTTTTGCCTTGCATAAAGAAAAAATAATTCAATGAATTTATACGAATTTTTTAATCACAAATCGTGTCATTCCTTTTTTGGTTTTAAAACACTCAAATAAAAAACAACAATTTCTTGTTTAGAAAAAAAGAAAATCAAGGTATAATCCATAGCTACGACTTGTTTTTATTTTAAAATATACAGAAAAAAGAGAAAACTTTATAATGGGTATATTAAAATCGAAAATGGTATGAGTTGGTTCTCTAAAAAACAAAACAGGCTGCAAAAATCTTTTTTTACAGCCTGAAATAAAATCTTACTATGAATAATTGTTACTATAAATATAGTTATAATGCTCTTTTATTTACTCTTTGATAATCTTGACAGTAGTCCCTTCCTTTTCTGCTTTTAAGAAATACAGCCCTTTTGCATATTTGGATAAGTCAATTGAAGAACTATTTCCTGTATTAACAACCTGTCCCAGATCATTTATTAGCACCCATTCATATTCTTTAGAAAGGTTTATAATTCCACTAGTTGGATTAGGATAAAAAACTGCACCTGTATTATCAGAATTTATAAAAGATTACATTTATCTTTAGACTATAAAACACCTAATTACGTGCACCAAAGTGCCGCTTAAATTTTAATATTAATCTGTAGCCGTATTTTAGGACGTGACAAAAATTTGTAAAAAAGATAACTTGTTCAAGATTTTATTCATCTTAATCTAAAATGAAATATCAGGAGAATAAAAAATATAACATAAAACTTTTATAATCAATCTGGTATTTCATTAATACTTTCCGCTATTTGTATTTGTAAATCCCACATAACTTCTGTATCAATAATTTCTTGATTTTCAATTTGATCTTCACCCCCTAAAAACAGTGAAATTTTATGTGCGATACAAAATGCTGAATCTAACTCTTCTATATTCATAAAACTCAGAGACAGCTTAAAATCATCTGAATAAATTATTTCGTCTTCATTTTCTAAAAATTCTTCCGATAAAAAGTCATTTAAAGAAGTATCTTCCATAGCAAAGTATTCACAGGTCGCAGGGTCAAATATGTATATTGTATCATTTTCTTCGTTTACAGCTAAAATACAACCTTGCCAAGTCATTGCATAGCAAAATAATTTGTACTTAAATTCTGGAAAATAATTTGTAGTTATAAGATTCGTCCATTTATAGGCATTTTGAAAAGTTAATATTTGAAATAACCCATTCTCGAAAACATCACCGCCATTTTTCATTAATAATTCATATGCAAAACCAAATGAATTATATTCATTTAAAAAGTCTTTTTTTTTTATTTTATTATTATCATTAAAATGAGTGATTACATATTTTTTCTGAATATTCTTTAACATCATTATTGTATTTTTACATTCCTTATTATAGTCCCAGCAGGTAAATCTTTTATTTGATTCTGTATTTGTCTACCAAAACTTCTATTTACACTACTATCCAATGCTTTCATATTTGATACATCATCAACACCTCCTAATTGCAATTCTACTGTATGGTCAACATCTTGTCCTTTTTTAACTTTCCCTCCTTTTTTCTTAAATGTTTTTCTTGTTCCTGATTTTCTAGCGGGGCTTTTTACAACTTTTGTTGGCGCTTTAGTTAAAGCCTCTGCTTTTTCTTTTGCTACTTTTTTTTGTGTTTTAGACCAGTCATCTTTAAATTTTAATGTCAGGTCATATACGCCATCTTTGATTTTTTTTGCAGAAACTTTTAAACAAGCCTTAGTATTATGCACCAACCATTCCCAAGCTCCTACAAAATAGGTATGCCAATCCGCTACTTCAAAGTTATATACTTTCTTTTTGCTATACAAGAAATTGGTAGCTTCTATACGTTGCCACTTTCCGTTTTTTGTTTTTACTTCATCTTCTTTCGTAAGATCAGCAGCATCTTTCCATCCGGAGCGGGTATAAAAAGGATGCTCCGCAGTGGTTTCTATAATTTCTGTACCAAGTGTAAGCTCAATAGTCGCATCTATTTCTCGCTGCATGATTGTAAGCACAGGCTTAAGATCACTCGCTCCTGTCTCATCATTATACGCCCAGACTAGATCACCTTGCTGTATATCTTCGATATTTTTATGTCCGTCTTGTACTGCTATTTTGGTCCCTGCGGTAAAACAGGCAAAGACGCATACTTTTCCTGTTTTAAGAGCAATATTGTCTACTGCTTTAGCTGCGCTTTTGGCAAATGCTTTTCCTGCTCCTTTAGCCAGTTGTTTGGCTCCGGCTTTGGTTCCTAATTTGGCTACTCCTTTAGCAGCAGATTTTGCAGTGGCTTTAATCCCTGCCTTAATTCCTGTTTTAGCAGCTGTCGATGCTGCAGTAGTGGCACCAAAACTGATTAATCCAGCAACATCTAATACCAGAAAACCTATATTCATTGCCATCATCCCCCAATTTCCTTTAGCTCCTTCTCGTACAGCTCCTACAATACTCCCTATTACTGGTATTAATTCTACCGTATCCCACCAGCCCCAGCCACCTTCATCTTCTTTCTGCCCGTGTTCTTCTATCAATTTGTCATACTCCTCTGGGGGGAGTTTGATCTGTCCGCTAGTAATAAACTCTATCTTACCTCCGGTACCACAAGGTAATTTGCTTTTGTATAGGATTGTTTCCTGTCCTTTTACCTTTACCTTATAAGTATCTGTCCAATCAATAGGTGCGGGCGTACACGGATTTCCATTTTTTACAGTACAGGCTCCAAAGGTTGGAATATTAGTCATCGGGATTTTATCTGCCTTCGTAGTAACCAAGCAGTTATTGATCTTAATATGCGTATTATGTGTAGGAGCAAACGGTGCGGGTGCTGCACCCTTATCACATAACATCAGTGCATCTTTTACAATATATTCTAAATCATTTGGCATAAGACTGTTCGTTTAGAAAATATCCGTATCAGAAGATTCTACTTTGATTTTGCTACCTCCTTTAACATTAATTTTATCACCATCAAGGTTGATAGAAGTCTCTCCTTTTATATTGGTATCTGTTTTCCCATTAAGGTTAGTGCTTGCGGTTTCACTAGTAAGCGTAATATCCTTCTTAGCACTAACTCCAATTGTTTCATCCACGACCTTTAATCCAAAAGACTTTTGTGCCTTCATACCAATCGTTCCTTCTCCTCCATCTTCATTAGGTTTCGCTTCTATATTAATACTATTCCCAGCTAGGATATTAATATCTGTGGACATTAACGTCAATTTCTTAGGAGCTTTTATGACAATTTCTCCATTACCTTGCATGACGACTACATTACCACTGGGGTCCGCCATAGTAATACTCCCATCTTTATCATTCATAATCACTCTATTTCCACTACGAGATTGGATAGCTTTGATATCATTATTATCACTCTGGAACGCTCCCGGCTGTGCGCCTCCTGTATACATACTGCCCATAACATAGGGTCGTTCTGCATTCCCTACTTCAAATCCTACTAATACTTCTTCTCCTTTTTCCGGGATAAAATGAAAGCCTTTTTCACCTCCTGCATGTGGAGAAACTACACGCAACCAAGGTGTTAGTTCTCCATACGGTTTTTGCCAGGGAAATTGCACGCGTATTCTGCTAATTCCATCTGGATCTACATTTTCTATTACGGTAGCTACCTGAGTGTCGCTCTTGGGGAATGACATCATATCCGTTTTAGGATACACATCCAGTTCTGCCGTAATCCCTTCGAACTCGTTGTTGTATTTTCCGTTTTCAGAAACTGTATGGGTTACTTTGATAATTCTAAAAGAACCATAACCCGTCAGACCATCTTGTATGGTCACTACATCTCCCAGGCTAACGCCTGGGTTATCGCTAGATCCTTTCACAATAACTTGTTTTGCTTCTATGGCTTTGGTCTGCTGTTCTACCTGGGTATCCAGTCGGTTTTTTAATTGAGCATCATCATAAGAATTGATATATACGCTGGTTTCTTTGGCATACAGAGTATTGCTTTTTTCACTGGTAAATTGATTAAAACCATTCACCCCTGTATTCACTTCATTTGTTGATTTTTCGTGCTGCTGATCTGTAATATAATCATTAGTACAATATCGATACTTATTTGGTTTGGGAGCTAATTTTAAAGAGAATTCCTGCAAATCCATTCCATACTGAAGAGGTACTGCATCATATGCTGCGCTACCAAATACTAATTTCTTTCCATCATAATAAAACCATTCGCTATACTGTGCTGCCAGTCTACTTAGATATTGATACGAACTTTCATTTTGCTGTACACTATAATGTATGGTTTCGGTTTTTACAGGATTAAAGACTGTCTCTAGCTTAGAGATATCATATCCCTGATATGTTTTTTGTAATATGTCTAACATACTTACATCATTATGAGAAGCATAATGAGGACCATCATCAGAAATAATGCAACTACTCTTTCCTGAGATTGCAATTGTATCGCCTCCAGAATGCAGAAAACCTTTTGTTACATCCACTGAAGTAACAACACCCTTAAATTCTAATTCCTTATATCCGCTTGTAAACCCTAAGGCTCCAACTTGAAGTATAAAAGACTCTCCCAGAAAATTTTTGGTTTCTGAAGCCATCTCTCCCGATAGGTTTTCCAACACATCTGCTCTGCATACTAATCGGAAATCATGATGGCTATCAATTTCTTGATGTAATCTGAATGTTTTAAAAGCCGTAATAGCGGTACCGCCTATAAAGATCTTTAACTGAGATTGAAGTGCCATATTCTTTTGTTTTAAAAATAAAAATCACTTAGCAATTTAATATAAATACTCTCATATACAGCTTTTTAACCAGTTAACCGACAGAATACTTCAATCAATAGATTAATTACAAATTTAACATTTATTTAACCAGTAAAAATAACTAAAAAAGGGGTATCCCCCCTCCAAATATACTATCTAACAAAATAATGTATACAGAAACCACTCTCAAAAATCTCCTTTTAAGCTTTTTATACGATTTATAACTAAAAATTTCGCATATTCATCGTTTCTTTTTCCTTTCTACTTCGTTTAAAAAATAAACCGTAGCTATAGCTATGCTTGATTTTTTTGCCTTGCATAAAGAAAAAATAATTCAATGAATTTATACGAATTTTTTAATCACAAATCGTATTACGCCATTCTTAGATGAAATTATCATAAACTGAATCTAATTATTTTTTAATTCAGACCAGAAAGAAAATTCATACATAGTAGTACTGTTGATGCTTTTTATTGGGAAGTGTGAAACAAAAAGAAATGATGATAGTAGGTAATTTTATTTGACAATTGCATTGCACACTATTTTTGAATTATTACAAAGCCAATGGGATCTAGTCTATATCAGAAATCTTTAATTCTGATTAAACACAAAATACTGACAAATAGCATTTTATAAATTCACTATAAAAAATGCTTTTTTTGACTCGATAATCGAGATTTAAATGCTTGCCCGAAATCGAAATATTTTTTCAATAAGTGCTTCGTGGGTTTGCCCCGAAATAGTTTACTCAATTTTTGGCTTTTTCTTACTTCGTAACACTTATATGAGATGCAAAAAACATTTCAATTAAGCAAAAAAGCCTAAATCACTTCAGTAAACGAATATCACTTCACCATATAAATATCAGAAGACCTTTTTGATCCCTATTTTCTTTATAGGATCACGGATTTAAACAAAACTAGGTTTTACCTGTACATTTTTAATTTCTATAGTTAATATGGTGCCTCTCGATACAACTGAATCAATCTGAAGTTTTCCGTCAAATTTTTCCAGTCTATCTTCAATGTTTTGCAATCCAATGCCTCCGGTACTACTATTGATATTGAAACCGTTACCATTATCTTCAAACATAATATGAATCGTTTTATTCAACAAATTTATTTGAACATCTATTTTTGTTGCTTTGGCATGTTTTAATGTATTAGTCAGCAATTCTTGAATAATTCTGAAAATTTCGACTTGAATTTTACCTTTAATACTATTTACATCGTCTGGAGGAAATGCGTTAAAAACAATTGCTAGATTATGGGCTTTTCCAACATTATTCAAATATTCACTTATAACATTTGTAAATTTATTATGATAAAACTTTTCGGGCATTAGATCATGTGATATTTCCCTTATTAACTGATAGGTTTCATTGATTTGGTTTTTAATGACATTAAATTCATCATCCTGTACCTTAGCTCCATCAAATTGTAATTTTATAGCGGCAAGATTTCCTCCAATACTATCATGTAATTCTTGCGCAATACGTTTTCTTTCTTTGTTCTGAATTTTTAGGGAAGCTCTTATTAATTTTAGTTCTTGCTCACGTATTAGAGAATTTATTTTTTCTATACTAATTTCTTCTTGCTTTTTACTGAGTTTGTTTTTTGCAGTAAGTTTTTGGTAATATACAATCAAAAGAAAAATGCTCGGTATCAAAACAATTAAAAAAGCAATACTCATCATTTGCTTATTCTCCTTTTCTGACACAAGCTGATTTTCTTTTAATTGTTGATCTTTTTTTAGCAATTCAATCTCTTTCTCTTTTTGTAATATTTGAAATTTTACTTCTAATTCTCTGCTTTCTTTATCTCTTTGAGTTTTTACTAATGAATCTTTAAGTCTAACGACTTGAATAATAGTCGCATGTGCTTCCTGATAGTTACGCTGAGCAATAAATGAGGTATTTAAATTTTCTAAAACCTCGATTTCAATATCAATAAATCCTTTACTTCTAACCTTTTTTAATGTATTCTTATAGATAGAAATAGCCTTTGTATACATTTTTTTTTGGTGATATGATTTACCAATAGTAATTTCTGAAAGAAGTATAAACTTTGAATTACTATTACTATTACCAAAATTTGTTTTTGCTAATAATCCATATTCTATCGCTTTATCTAACTCTCCCATATCAAGATAACAGGCGCTAATACTTTCATAACAGTATCCTCTTGCCTTATGCTCAATAGGCGCACTACAGGCTTTTTGTAAATACATAAGAGCCTTATCATATTGTTTCGTTTTTGAGTAGATATATCCCAAATTATTATACGCAAAATATACCGTATGGTTGTTCTTATCTATCGCAATACTTTTTTCATAGAGTGGAATCGCTTTATCATATTCCTTTTTATCTGTATAATAATCTGCCAATCCTCTTATATGGTGAACTGAAACTTCTTTACCTACATATCCTTTTTCGTGAAGCTCAAGTCCTTTTAAGTGGTATTTCCCTCTTATATCAGTAAGACCTTTATGTCCATAGCCCACAGCCAGCATATTATAGGCTTTACTCAGCATAGCATAAGAAGATGAATCTTTCTTATTTATTGACATTTCATAAATCTTATTCCCATAACAAATTGTAGAATCCGGAATTTCTTTCTCCATAAAATATCTTCCTAAATAATTTAAAGCCTTCACATGCTCTTTTTTATTAGCAAGAATTGATTTGACTAACGGATAGAAATCATCATAATTAAGTTCATTGATGTTTTTTAGTCTTTTTTCTAATTCCTCATATCTATAGTTAGTTTCCTGGCAAAACATATTTATACCGAAGCTAAATATTAAAAATGGAGCTATATATTTGATCAATATTTTCAACTTAGAGTCTTGATTACATGGTAAGATAGAATAGCTATAATTCTGGTTTTATTCTATTATACTTCGTTACTATTTTACTTGATTTCTAAAAACACTACTGCCGCTAAATCTACTTTATTACCAGAATTCATTACAAAAAATAAATCTTCAATTCTAACTTTATACGATTTACGAATAAAAATTTCGCATCTAATGATACGATTTATAACTAAAAATTTCGCATATTCATCGTTTCTTTTTCCTTTCTACTTCGTTTAAAAAATAAACCGTAGCTATAGCTATGCTTGATTTTTTTGCCTTGCATAAAGAAAAAATAATTCAATGAATTTATACGAATTTTTTAATCACAAATCGTATGACATTCTTTTTCTACTATATTTTCTTCATAAAATGAAACAATAGCCATGGCTATTCTTTAATTTGATTCATCAATCTAGCGAAAAATCCTTGCCATTATTTTTACGAAATTCTCATCCGTAAATCGTATTACTTGAAAAAAAGAAAATAATATGTATTTCATAACACTAGATTCGACACACAAAACAAGTATTATTTTCACGTTTTATAAAAATGAAAAAGGGTACTAGGATAAGAATCGACATAATACCATTTCTACCTTAAAATTACCCATTAAAATTTGTTCTTTTCCCCTTATGCTTCAAAATAAAAATTAACCGCTTGGGTTATGCTGAACTTTTCTTTTTTGCTAAAAGAAAAAACAACTGTATTTTATTTGGGTAATTTTAAAGCAAAAATGGTATAAAAAACAGGCAAAGAGAAATTATAATATATCTAAGGATGATCCCCTATCCAAAAAGATTATTTACTGGAATTAATCCAATTATTGATTTTATCTTCTAACAAAGCTAGCGGAACACAACCTGTTTCTAAAACTTGATTATGGAAATTACGGATATCAAATTTATCCCCCAAAGCAGTTTCTGCCTTTGCACGTAATTCCCTAATCTTCAACTGTCCGATTTTATATGATAAAGCTTGTCCGGGATTCGCCATATATCGCTCAATTTCAGAAATAATACCTGCTTCTGACTCCGCTTCATTATCCAAAGAATATTGAATAGCTTGTTCTCGTGTCCATCCTTTTGCGTGCAATCCAGTATCTACCACTAAACGAATTGCTCTGTGCATTTCTGCTCCAAGCATTCCAAAATATTGGTACGGATCTGTATACAATCCTAATTCTTTGCCTAAAGATTCTGAATACAACGCCCACCCTTCTCCATAACCGCTATACCATAAGGTTTTTCTAAATTTCGGCAATTCTTTGCTTTCCTGAGTTAGCGATATTTGGTAATGATGACCAGGAATTGCTTCATGAAGGAATAAAGATTCATCGCTATAGACATTATATTTTGTAGCATCGGGTATTGGCGTATAAAAAATACCAGGTCTTGTACCATCTAATGATCCAGGGTTATATTCTGCACTAGCTGATTTTTCTCTAAATGCTTCGGTACGACGAACTTCAAAAGCTGTTTTGGGCTTCACATCAAATAGTTTTTCGATTTGTGGTTTCATACGATCATGAATCGCATTGAAATTATCAAGTATCTGCTGAGGTTCTGTAAATGGCATTAATTCTTTTTTATTACGAACATGATCGAAGAAAGATTTTAAATCCCCTTCAAACCCAACTTCCTTTTTTATTTTTTTCATTTCTTCAGAAATGCGTGCTACTTCAGAAAGTCCTAAACTATGAATCTCGTCTGCAGTCATATTTGTAGTGGTATACAACCGTATTTGATGTTGATAAAAAGAGGCTCCTTCAGGAATTTCAGAAATCCCTGAACTTGTCCTTCCGGCATCCATATACTCCGCACTCATAAACTGATATACGCTTTTATATGCAGGAATAATTTTCTCTAAAATTGTTTTATTGTAGGATTCAACGAGTATTTTCTTTTCTTCATCAGTAAACTCTTTCGGGAAATTCTTTACAGGAGTATAGAAAAGGTGCTTATCCAGCTCTTCAATAGTCAGTGCTTCTAATTGAGGTACTACTTTTTTAATCAATGACTTAGGAAGCACAAATCCCTTTTTCATTCCTTCTCGCATTTTTGTTTCTGCAGATGTCATCCACGCTAAATATCCATCCAGACGCTTTAACCAATTATTATAATCTTCTACAGTTTTAAATGGTTGCGCACTTGCTCCACTAGCCAATTGCCCTACGACCAAATTAATAGACCACATCTGATCAATAGGAAAATAATCCTTACGAAAATTAAACCCAGCCAAGTTCATATCACATTCCCATTGTAATATCTTCTTTGTCATTTTTTGACTGTCAGATAAATCTACATCTGCAAATTCTGTTAATTTAGTTTTATAAGCGTGATAATATGTTTTTAATTTGCTTACTGTTTCATCTGCTAATGGATTAGGAAACTGATCATTGTAACGATTATCTCCTGCAAAAGTAGCTTGTACAGGATCAAGTTTCAACCCTTCTTCATAATATTCATCCAGCATCTTATTAAAATCTGCACTGGTATCTTTTGGTGATACTACAACTGTTTTTTCAGTTTTTGAAGTATCATTTTTACAGGAAATAAAAAAAGCGGATAGACAAATTATCAATAATATTCTCTTGATCATCTCATTACAATTTTGCATAAAAAAAATAAAACTCATTTCTATAAAAGTTAATTTAAAGCTAAAAGTAAACATATAATGTCATCACTTAAGTTAAGGTTTTCTTAATGAAACAATAGTATTTTTAAACTCAAACATCGTTTTCTTAATATAGACATTGTAATAGGATCAGTTGTTATCAGTACTTTCTAGAATACTCCTTCCTTTCTTCTAATAGCAGCGCTTGTTTTCCAGCGTCTATTAAAAATTTTGTTGGTAGTGTTTCTCGTTTCGTAAATCGCTGTAAAAAAACTATGAAATGAAGATGAGGTCCCGTAGACCATCCAATATTACCGCTATACCCAATGAATTGACCTGTTTTTATGGCATCTCCAGCTTTGACCACAGCTCCATTTTTTTTGATATGGGTATACTCTGCAAAGGTTCCATCAGAATGATAGACCAATATATAATTATTAAACTTTGCACAATTGGCATCGGTACATGTTTTATTAAAACCCTGTTCTACCAACACAACTACTCCCTCTCTCGCCGCATAAATTTTGGTACCTATTGGCATTCTAAAATCCAACGCATATTCATCTTTATGTGAGATCGCACCATTATACCCCTGAGTTACTACGTGACTCGTACCTTTCTGAAAAGGTAACTGATATTCATAATCTGCATCATATATTTTTTGTAAATGATTCCCATGATTATATCTCACACCAAACCCTAATTTAATCGCTTTTCGAATTTCGATCACTGTCAGATCTGCAATATAGTACTTGGTTGTTTGCGCTGGAACCACGATAATTTTACTAGTACCAATACTTGATGTGAGGTTATCTATCTTAAAATTTATCTCTACAGAAACAGGGCTATATTCTCCATTATCTGCAAAAACTGTATATCCTTTTTCTCCTTCTTCATAATATACCTTAAAATTTTTCTGGGCAGAAGAGGATATTGTCAAGATACTTATCAAGAATACTATAAATCTTTTCATCCCTTATTTTTTTTCCAATTACCATATAAAAAATAAGGTTTTTATTTTATAATTGCTAAGATACCACCCTCCATCTTAAAACTATTCGATAAGATTTGCTCCTGTCATACGATTTATAACTAAAAATTTCGCATATTCATCGTTTCTTTTCCCTTTCTACTTCGTTTAAAAAATAAACCGTAGCTATAGCTATGCTTGATTTTTTTGCCTTGCATAAAGAAAAAATAATTCAATGAATTTATACGAATTTTTTAATCACAAATCGTGTCATTCCTTTTTTGGTTTTAAAACACTCAAATAAAAAACAACAATTTCTTGTTTAGAAAAAAAGAAAATCAAGGTATAATCCATAGCTACGACTTGTTTTTATTTTAAAATATACAGAAAAAAGAGAAAACTTTATAATGGGTATATTAAAATCGAAAATGGTATGAGTTGGTTCTCTAAAAAACAAAACAGGCTGCAAAAATCTTTTTTTACAGCCTGAAATAAAATCTTACTATGAATAATTGTTACTATAAATATAGTTATAATGCTCTTTTATTTACTCTTTGATAATCTTGACAGTAGTCCCTTCCTTTTCTGCTTTTAAGAAATACAGCCCTTTTGCATATTTGGATAAGTCAATTGAAGAACTATTTCCTGTATTAACAACCTGTCCCAGATCATTTATTAGCACCCATTCATATTCTTTAGAAAGGTTTATAATTCCACTAGTTGGATTAGGATAAAAAACTGCACCTGTATTATCAGAATTTATGGTATCAGTTACACTGAGTGTATTCTCAGATATCCATTGCGCTGTATTATTAGCATTACCCGCTCCTGCTTCAGAAAAATTACCTCCAGCAAATATCTTGGTTGTTGTAGCATTACTATCTGCAGCAAAGCTCATTGCATTTATCTTAATATCTACACCTACATTAGTATCAGTACCCATTGCTTCCCAATTATCTGACTCGCTCCAGCGTGCAACATTATTAACTATAATATCATTACCACTACTAATCCCTGCTGTACTAAAAGCTCCTCCTGCGTATAAATAGGTTCCGTCGTGAATTAAAGCTGTTACATTATTATTTACTCCATTTCCTAAGGTTGACCAGGAGGAAGATGATTTATTCCATCGGGCAATGCGATTTACTGTAGTATTTCCTGCAAGTGCAAAATTTCCTCCTATATAAACATCAAGTGGTGTTGTCGCAATAGCTTCTACAAATCCACTGGTTCCATCACCGAGTGTTCCCCAATTTGTACCGTTCCAGGTTGCAATTCTATTCGCTGTATTCCCTCCGGCTTCATCAAAGTTTCCTCCTACATACAGGATTCCATCTCCGTCGATTGCCAGCGATCTAATTTCATTATTGGTTCCTGCATCTGATGTTGTGGCATCACTTAACTCAGACCATTGATTTCCATTCCAAAAAGCAATATTTCTGGCAGTCACTCCATTATTAATTGTTTCAAAAACACCTCCCACATACACATTTCCATCTGTATCTATTTCCATCGCTAATATACTTCCCTCGATTCCAGAACCTACAGCTTGCCAGGAATTTCCATCCCATACGGCTATGTTATTAGCTCTTACTCCGTCAATCTCTGTAAAAGAACCTCCTGCATACAGATTTCCATTCGGAGCTATTTTTAATGTATTTATACTGCCATTAGCTCCGGTTCCTAATGCTGCCCATCCTGAAGTCTCATTCCACACAGCAATATTATTTGTTGCTATTGTACCAGCCTGATCAAAAGTACCTCCGTGATACACATTTCCATCTGCATCTGTAGCAACTGCTTGTACTGTTCCCATTGTGACTCCCTGGTTTAAAGAGCTCCACTCTCCAATACCATCCACGGCTGTTGCCGAAGGAGAAGAAGTACCGTCTACCAGTTTAAAGAGTCTTGAATCACTTCCATAATCACTAAAGTATAACTCGCCATCTTTATCTAATCCAAAAGAAGAAATAAATTCTCCAGAAGTTTTAAAGAGTAATGTCCTACTGGCATCTCCTGTAGAAGGATTATAATCCAGCACCCATACTCTACCACTCACATAATCCCCAAAAATATATTTGGAATTAATATCTGGACTTAGGCTTGTTATTTTTGAACCTCTATACACATATCCTCCTGTTATGGAAACATCTCCGGCTAAGCGATTATAAGAAAACACAGGGAAGGTAGTAGGTTCATTGATCACAATATTACTATTCGCTACAGAAGTAGCTTCAAAACGATTCCATCCATAGTTTTTGCCATTTTCGATAAGGTTTATTTCTTCAAAAGCATTTTGCCCTACATCTGCTCCCCACATTCTACCTGTAGTATTATCAAAAGAAAATTTCCAGGTATTCCTGATACCATACACAAAAATTTCATCTAATCCATCTACGCCTACAAAAGGATTATCACTAGGTATCTCATAATTGCCATTAGGTAAAATAGGATTTGTCTCTACAGGATTACTCCCATCCAGATCTACATCGATACGACAAATACTACCAAATACATTATTTATATTCTGAGCATTTCTCCTAGGATCGTTTCCTCCTCCTCCATCTCCAAAGGATATATATAGGTAATCATCGGGTCCAAAAGCAATTTTACCTCCATTGTGATTTCCATTTCTTTGATTTTTATCAAATCTGAAAATTACCAATTCACTATCTGGATCGACTTGATTATTGCTACCTACCTGAAATCTTGATAAGACCATTCTAACCGATACACCTTGTACAGGGCTATTAGCTGTATAATAGACATAAAAGTATCCATTGGTATCAAAATCCGGATGAAAAGCCAGTCCCAACAAGCCTAATTCCTGTCCTGTAAAAAAACGCACTCGATTTGTAATATCAAGAAAGGTATCTACCTCGGCTGGTGTGACATCTGTTTTTCTGGGAAATACCTTAATCCGACCTCTTTGTTCTACCACAAACATTCTGTCTGTACCATCAAGTGGAGATTGTATTTCTACAGGAAATTCAAAACCAACATTGGGAAATGCTGATTCATACGTAATTTGAGCCTGAATATGCTCATTAAAAAAAGAAAAAAGTATTAAAAAAACAATAGAAGTTTTGGTTAAGATTGTCATTAGTTTGAGTTTATAATGTATGCGTTTTGTTCTGTAACGCAAAAAGTGCATTTATAGTATTTTTATAAGAGAGACCTTCTTAAATTATTAATCATATTTTGAGTTTATGTTTACTCGTTTTGTAATCTGACTACTCTCATAATAACTTTGAATAATATTAGGAAATCATTTAATGAAACCTATATCTAATATTCGGGATAAAAGTTAAATACTTTTATCAATTTCTTTTCTAGTTTTTAGATATTATTTTAAAAAAATCTGATTGAATCCATTTAGATTTTTTGTTAAAACGATAAAAAAAAATCTATGAATACATAAGATGAATGATTAATCACCTCCCTTAGCTAAAACTATTTTTTTTGATATATGTATACCATCAGGTGTTCTGAAATTTATAAAATAAACGCCATCCCTTAGGTTTCTTAAATCAATAGTTTCCTCAGATTTATGAGATTTCTGAAAAACATCATTAATTAACTGTTGCCCCGTCAAAGAAATAATTGAATAAGAGATACTCTCCCCCATATGGTTTTCAAGATTAAAATTTACCGTTTCTCGAGTAGGGTTTGGGTACACATCAATTTTTTCTACCGCTGATACGTCATCTAATTCTCTTTGGACACTTGTGGGAATAAGATTAAACTTTTGGTTGTTATTATCTTCATTAAAACTCCAAAGTTTAACATTCCCGTTATTATTACTACTTTTATCCAGAGCAAAATTATCACAATTTACAGGACGCAAGAAATAATTAGATTTTATTTTTTTAATAATCCATTTATGATGATCAGCGGTTGCAGAGATTTGAGTACTTACATTATTATTCCTGATACATATAGGAGAATCAACTTGGAGATACCTTCCTGTTCCTATATTTTTGATCGTATGGGTTCCTTCGCCCAAATGTTTGAATTCCCATTTTTGGTCATTCGCATTTAAATCTCTAAACATCCGGGAATTGAAATTGTTCCAATCAGGAGCAATTACATTTTGACGATTCGCATCATTTTGAATTTTAAAAATGCCTTCAACAATTTCGGTTGTTACTGTTGGTGAATTTGAGGCTGTGATCAAATCCTTTATTTCATTTTCGGATAGTGTTCGTTTTAAAACGTGTACTTCATCTATTGAAAGTTTTACAGAAGTAGCAGCAGTGTTATCTCCTATTCTAATCATATTGATATCATCTGTAAATTCATTCTGAGCATTGAAGCTGGTTTTAAACTGACCGTTAATATAAAGTGCTGCTTTACCATCCTGAACGTTCACTGCCAGATGATTCCAGGTATTAATTTTCAAAGAAGTAGTATAGGTATTAAAATTGCTATTTGCAATTTTTCCTGGTACTGCAATGGTATAAACTCCATCATTTTTTCGTCTTAATCCTACATACAATAATTCATCTTGATTGGCATTCGTTAAGTTTACCAATTTAATTAATTGTCCGTTCTCCAAATCATTAGAAACTTTAAACCACGTCGCCATTGAAACTTTATTTGTAAGACTAATGTTTGATGTCTTAATTTTGTCTGATTCTAAAGAAGAATTGTTTGTTTTATACAAGCTTATGGCACTCCCAAAATTAGTGGGACCATTTACCGAAAAAACTTCATTTGAAGTACTGTTAGCAATCATTCGCGATAAATTTATGTTATTATTGCTGTTGTCTGATTCAAAAACGTGATTTTCTCGTAGAATAGGATCTTCAAAATTATATACAGCAATTACATCTGTATCTTTATATTTTATTGGATTATGTATTGTATTATCTAACCGAATATTATAGGAATGTTCAAAACTAATTTTTTTACCGCTTGATGAAATCGAATTATCTTTAATCACTCCATTCTTACAATTCTTCATAAAAACAGCCCCAGCAAAAAGTGAATTTGGGCGCTGATTTACATTTACAAAAGTATTTTTGACTACATTAATTTTATCGGTAACAGATGCAAAAACTGCTGAGGAATTGGTATTTCTAATATCATTTCTGACGATTCTTATGTTTCTATGTACTCCTGGAGATCGTTCTGTACCTCTAGCATTGTCGTGATTGGATGAAATCAATATTGCTCCTAAAGAATTTAGGTAATTAGCGCATTTTCTTATCTTATTATTTCTAATGACTGCCGAAGTAACTCCTGGGCCTTCTGCCCATCTGTCAAAACCTGTAGTAATCAATATTCCTGGGCCTGATATATTTTCGAATACAGAATTAATTACTCTTAATTTTGGCACTTGTAAAACTAAGCCTCGAGCTCTGGAATATCTAACTGTTGAATTCATAAAATCTACTTCGGGTGTCTTGCTAACATTCGTTACAAAATCACCTACTTTTATACCTGTAGGAATATTATCAAAAGCATAGGTATCTCCTCCTTTGTTGGCAACAATTACAGATGATCCAATGATCAAGCCACTTTCTTTATTAACAAAATTAACTTTTGAACCAATCCTTGCCCATTTATTCCCAACACCCTTGTCATCAAAAAGATTGATGAGTTTTGCTTGATTCTGACCAAAACTACTTATCAGACCAACTCTGTTATGAACATTTATAGCATCATCCCCTAATCGTTCAAAGGTTGAGTTTTTTACAATCAACTTACCTGTAAGTGATTTGACATGTATCCCATCAGCACCACTTATCAACAGCCTTGTTGAACCAGGTTTTCTTTTAATATTAAAATTATCAAAAGTTGCATTTTTTGAATGTGAATTTCTAACTGAATTATCTCCAAAAAAGAAATTAAAACCATACCATTCCCAGACTGTAACATCTTTGATTAAGGTATCATCTGAATTTAAAACTTGTACTACGGGAGCTCCATCCCGACCAAGCCTTAAGTTCATTAAATCACCCACGACAAGTCTACCTAAATAGCCGTCACTATTATAAATTTTTATACGTTCATTATTGACTTTTACAACCTTAGGCAGTTTACTAAGATCGCCCTGTGTATTGTATGAAGTTCCTAAATGATAGTTAGGTGTACCATCTTTATCATAACTCAACTCATTTTTTATTTTTATCTTTTCAATAACAGTATCATAAATATCAAATTCATCTGGGAGTAGTAATTCATAAAAAGCCCCCATCTCATCACTCCCTTTTCTAATAACTTCTCCATTAATCCCGTAAGGTTTGTCCAAATCTATCATTACTCCTTCTAGCCGAATATTCTCACAATTAACAAAACGAAATATGGATTGACTGTATTGATTCGAAATTATTGTAGGATCAATCCCAATTTTTCGAAGTGTTACTCCGCTTCCGCTGGTATCTCCATAAATTCGAATATTTTTTTTATTTGCAAGGTTAACAAATGTAGGTAATCTAAAATCATATACTCCTTGCGGAAAGTATACTTCGTCTCCATCATTGAGTCCTCTGAAAATGATATTCAAAGCATCTACATCATCAATATTATCATTTGGTATAACACCTCTTTTGGTAACATTTATAGTATTTGCTATAAGATTTACACTAACGAGTGAGCAGAATAGAATAAAAAAAATAGTTTTTGAGTGTTTGTTTGTTTTCATAGCTGACAATTGTAATGCTTCAACTTAAATTGCAACAAAGAGTCAAAATATTGAGTAATAACGAAACAATAATCTATACTAAAAAATTAGTTCTTTGAAGGTTTGTGTAGTTTTACAGCATTTTTTAAATTAAATTTTTAACAAGCATGTTTTATATTCAAATTTACCTTGAAGTCATTCTAACTTTTTATCTGGAAACGAACTTACCATAAAGAAAAAATTATGTGAATTTTCTACAAGACTTTTGCGCTATATGAAACCCTGAATTAAAGATTCATATAATTTCCTGAAATAAGACACTCTTTTTTTTCTATGTTTCAGAAAAAACAACTACAACTGTACAGTTTTTTCACATAAATAAAAAACTCAATTTCCTTTTATTGAAGTCGTATACATTTTTCTCAATTTGTCATTAAGATGTTCTTTAGTAATCAATTTTCGTATTTTTCTTACATAACAAGGTTGTTATAAAGTACATAAAAACACTTTAATTGATCAAAAAAGTGTAAACCGCTTCATTGTAAAATGAAAACATAAATCATACTTATCCCAGTTGTAAACGAAAATTAATTAAAAAAAGTATACAGAAATCTATTATTTCACCTGTCGTGAATCAACTGTATACTTATTTTTCTAAAACTGGTCAGGAAAACGTTTTTAAAAATAGTGATATATATTTTTCTAAAATCTGAACTGGAGTAGATAATTCTCTACAATATAAATTTTAGCTCTCTATCAATAATTAAACTTATATGTAACTCCTCCCAGTACTTGAATTCCCTGAACGGGAAAGTGAGCCCATCGCTCATAATTTTCTCCTACGAGGTTATTTCCTTTAATAAAGACAGATAATTTTTCATTAAATCGATATCCCAGATTAATATTAGCATCAAAATAAGTGTCCAAAGTAATGGTTGCCTCCGGCGTTGCCGGTGTCAGTAATACTTCATTATTTATATCTTTACGTTCGCCTACATGAAACAATTGAGCGCCAGCAAACCATTGTTCTGTAATCTGATAATCAAACAAGACTGATACTTTTAAATCTGGTAAATTCCAGGCTTCTGATTCATTGTCGGTACTATAGCTAAAATATTCTGCAGAGCCTCCTAGCTTAAATTTTTTATTAATATTAAAATTCAACTCAATATATCCTGCCAATGTGGTTATATCATCATATCGATACGAAAATGAATTACCAAAATCATATCCTTCTATGGGTATTATCTCTGGTCTGTTATTTACAAATAATGGTTTATCATTTTCAGATATATAGTTTGCTCTAAAATTATAACTCACCACATCAGACAATTTTCCTTTTATCCCTATATATCCATCAAATTGATTGTGCGTAGGAGTCAATCGGAGCGTTGGCGATACATATGGATTAACTTGTACTGCATCTCTGTACGTGTTTTGGCGTAACCCTCCTTCTAATCCTCCATAGGCAATAACGGCTTCATCCAACAACCTATACGATGCGGTAACCTTTGGGTAGATAAAAAAATCGTTATCCTCTCCTATACTATCTACGCTATAAACCACTTCTGCTCCTAAGTTGACGGTAAGATTATCTCTTAATACCAAGAGACTAGGATGTATGCCTAAGTTTAGAATTTGATAATCATTCCCTACGCCTAACTGCAATTGCTTATCAAAATTTCCTTTTAGGAAATCTACATTAAAATTAGTGGTAATCAATTCATCTCCTATTTCGAATTCCAGGGTGGGAGTTACTTTAAAATGATTCTCTTTTGATTTCAGCGCATCTCCAAAAAAACGATAGCTTGCTGCTACTTTTTTAAAATACAGATCTTTAAACTCAAACTTCCCTCCTATTTTTGCTCCAACATAATTTTGAGTCGGATCGATCAAATCAATTTGTTCATTAGTCAGTACGGGTATTTCCGGGAGACCATACCAATTATATAGTTGATGTTCTGCGCCGATCTCCATCCCATAAACAAAATCCCTGGTTCTTGATGTATAATTAAGATCAAGAAAGGTATTATAAAACTTATCATCCAAAGGTATATCTTCAATACCTCCTTGTGATGAATTATGATGTAAATACAATCCTATATTATCTGTACGATCAATCTGAAAGTTACTATAAAACTCGGCTAATACAGAAGTAAAATTACCAAATCCTAAGGTGGCGTAGTTATCGTATAATGGTATTTTTTTTGGTTTATCGACACTTGCTGCTTTACCTTTTGCCGGGGTAAATGTAGAGGCCACAGGAACAGAAAAAATGCTATATCGTATTTCTCTTTTCTTCTGAGTTACAGAATCATTTAGTATTGGTGTAGATTTCACTTTGAAAGCATCACTAATGGTGGGCGTATATGCCTTAACAATCACCACACGTTCTGTTTCAATCGTTTCTTCCTCTTCTTTTTCTTGTGCAAAAAGTACTGTGCAACAACCCATAAAAATACAGGTAAGCAGAATTAATTTCTTAATATATCTAGACATATATAACAGGTTTATGACTATTTATTACTGTTCGGTTTGGATGGATGAATTTGTTTTAGCTTCTTCTGCTTTGATCTTCTTAAGCTCGGATCGTGCTTCATCAACTACATCTTTATAATCGACAAAGTTTTTTATCACACTTTCTAAAATATAAGTAGCTTGATAGGCGTCTTCTAATCCATAGAAATTTTTAGCCATTAAGACTAAACCTTTTGCTCCGTATAATTTATATCCTGAATAATCTTTGGCGAGTTTCTGTATAATTTCATTAGAGATTTTATAATTACCTTCTTTATTCTTAAAATAGGCATTATAATATAGTGCTTCTGCCGCCAACTCTCCTGTGGCAATTTTTCTAACCTCTGTATATGCTTTTTCTGCTCTGGTATCATCGCCTGTTTGTAATGCGGCGCGAGCAATAAATATTTGTGCATCGCTTTTTACATCATTTTGGATTTTAGGATTTTCTAATACTTTTTCGGCATATTGGATCGTCTTCTGATAATGTATCAACTGATAGTGAGATTTCATCAGGTTAGATTGTGCGAAAATAATATTTTGAGGAAAATCTGCATCTTTCTCTAATCGTTCTAATATCGGAATTGCTTTTGCATACGTACGATCTTCTAAATATACTTGTGATAATCTTGCTAAAGATTGCTCTGTAAACTCTGTACGATCTTGTTGCAGCACAAACTCATAGTACGGGACTGCATCTTGTTTATTCCCTTTTTTAAAATATAGCTCTGCCAAATAAAAATTACTTTTCAGCGCGTGAAGACCACTGGGAAATTCATTCAGATATTTCTGAAAACCTACTATTGCTTCATCTTCATTATTCTCTAAGAATTGTTTTTCTGCCGCTTCATACGATGTATTATCCAAATCTGCATCTGTAACATCTACAAAGCTTAATCCTTTTACCCAATCTGCATACTCACTGGTTCTACCCAGATCTACATAGATTAATCTTGCCGTATTTACCGCTTGTATCGATTCTTCTGTTCCGGGATACTCTGCAACTACTTTTTTAAATTTAGACAACGCTCTATTCCCCTGATCTCCGTTATAAAAGATCAATCCTTGTTTTAATAATGCTTTTGGCACATAGGAACTTCTGGGCATATCTCTAATCAATCGATCATATGCCTCGATACCTTGCTGCGTTTTGTTTTCTGCTATATAGGTATTCCCTAATGCAAACATAGCATCATCTCTATAAGTAGAAGTAGTATATTGCTTAAGAAACATTTCTAAATCACTGATTTTTTTATCATTTTTTTTCACAAAACCATAGCTGATTGCTTTCTGATAATGTGCATAGTCAGAGTCTACACCTCCATTTTTGATCGCCTTATTATACGCCTCCATTGCCGGCCAATATTTGCTAGAAATAAAATGGCTATCTCCTAATCTCAAAAACGTATCTGTTAATCGTGTTTCATCTACATTCCCCTTTGCATATTTATCAAAAAAATCTGCCGCTTGCGGATATTGCTTTAGTTTAAAATAAGTATATCCCAGATGATAATCAATATGTAAATATTCTGCTGTTTTAGCAGCATCTGTACTCCCCTTAAATTGTTTGAAACCTATTAAGGCATCGTCATAATTATTCTGTAAATAATCACTTTCTGATTTCCAGTATATTGCTTTGGCAGTAAATCTGGGATCAGTCTGTTTGGCCAATGATTTATCAAAATACACCTTTGCTTCAGAATAGTTCCCTTCATTATATAGTTCTATACCTCGAAAATATGCTACTTTCTGATAAATAATTTTATCCTCAAAATTACGACTGCCTTCCAGCAGATCCATAGCTTCTTTATAATTCTTAGAGGTTATATAAGAACTGATCAATAGCTCTTCTATCTCTTCTTTATGCTCTGGATTATTATATTGCTCCAGATATCTTAATAATACTTTGGATACTCCTTCATACGAATTACCTATCTCATAGCTTAGTTTTGCATAATTGACCATGGCATCTTCTTTAATATCCGCATCAAATTCCATTTCTGATGCATTTTTAAAAGCATTCAATGCTTGTTGCTTTTGATCAGACCTAAGATAGGATTCTGCCAGATGATAATATGCATTCTGGGCTGTAGCGTTACGCCCATCTACTATTTTATTAAATTCTGAAATCGCATTAGGATACTCTCCTCGTTTATAATAAGCATAACCTAATTGATAATAATCGGTATTATTCCATTTTCCTTTTCTGCCTTTATATTCTTTTAGATACGGGATAGCCTTGTCATACTGCTCCAGATTAAAATAACTCTCACCTATAATCTTATTAAGTTCTGATTTTTCTGAAGGTTTTGAGCTAGCAAGCTGCGCTTTTCCTTCATCAATAGCTTCTTGAAATTTTCCTGACTTAAAATTCATATCACTCTGGAAATACGACAAATTTTTATTGTATGTCTCCAGATCTTTTACTTCATCAAAGAGTCTGTCTGCCTCTTGATAATTATCCCCTTCATAAGCAATAAAACCGAGGTAGTACTTTGCTTGCGCTCCATATTCATCCGATTCTACAACTTTGTTCAAAAACTTTTTGGCTTCATTAAAACGCTGGATCTTAAAATATGCGTATCCATTATTAAAATTATATTTCTCTTTTTGAGAACGACTCATGTTCCCTTCATCTACTTTGTCATACCATTTGCGGGCATATGCATATTTACCATTGTCAAAGTAATAATTAGCAACATCCAGATAGGCGGCATTACGCTTAATACTAGTAGGATATTGTGTTACAAAATCCTCCATCAGATTATCGGCTCCTTTCTGATTAAGCCATACAGCACAATTAGCAATGTAATAAGTGCATTCTGCATCTATATTTTCATCATCTACAGCATCACGTACTTTATCGAATAGGTTCTGCGCTGCTAGAAACTGTTTGTTGTTGTACAATTCTAATGCTTGATTAAAGAGTACTAACTCATTTGTATAGATTGCAGATTGTTGCGCAGACATCTTAGAAAACAAGATTGCGACAAAAAGCATCAAAGAGATGTATCTGTTCATGTAAATATTCCTTTTAGAGTTAAAACCCTGGATACTACCAGAATAACTGTTTAATAGAAATTTCAAGGTAAACCTTGACCCGTAATTTTTAAAGTAAATATCGCTTCTAGTGAATAAATTTTGTGTTAAAGATACCCTAATCTTCCTCATAATAACGAAATATTTTAGAGATAATTACATGACACGTCATTTTTTGGAGCAGATATAATTTCATTTATGATTTTCGTATATTTTTTAGCGCCTTTGTGTGTCAAATGATCTGCATCGTATAAATCAGTATCTTCTAATCTCGAATCTTCTCTGAGATTTATATAAGTTGTATTTATAGCGCGCTCTTCCAGATTTTTACAGAAGGTTGTGATTTTATTCCATTTATCAGGGTTCAAAGCATTGATATAACACTTATGCACTGGCATATCAACCAGATACACCTTACAACCAATATTTTTACAGTATGCTATTATGGATTGAATTTTTAATAAGTTTTCGGTAAAGTCCTGCGAGCCGTCCTCGTGACTTTTTGCCCTGCTAATTCCGTTTTTGCAAAGATCTATATCCTGGCTTTCTGTATAAAGGTTTCCCCATCCATCACTAGTACATCCTATCAAGGTACCTCGCTCTCTATAATAATGAATAAATTCTATCGAGCTATGAAATCGACGAGTAAGTGATAAACTATATTCCTTAATATTAAATTTAGAAACAATGGGTACTTCCAGTTCCATTTGATTCGTATAAAAATATTTTCTCCAAATATCTTCTTTCGTATTTTCTATTTGACTCAGATTAAAATAACTAATCGTTATAATAATATGTTTCAGGTTTTTAAGACTATCAATATGTTTTTTAAAAAGTAATTCATCAAAATAAATAGATTGACTCACATTAGCCAAATTAAATGTTTTTGAATCTAGATATTCTGGATTAATACCGTATAAAGCGTGAGAATCTCCTAAGACCAGTGTTTCTATAGTATTATAATTTTCAATAATTTTTTGATGCTTATAGGAGTAATTAGATTCTGTAGCGCGATAGAAATATTCTAAAGCTCCCCAAACGATTACTAATGGGACTAGAAAAATTGCTACGTTCTTTAGAAAACCCCTCATCCTTTAAAATTGAAAATAAATAAATGTTTGTAAATCCCCTCCGTAATAAAACACCAAAAATGTAGTGGTGTAATAAATAAGATATCGAATTTTCTTTGATGAAATATCGCTAATATCCAAAAGATGTTCATTCTTTTTCTGAAGCCATTCAATACCCATATATCCTATCAAAAACAATAAAAACCATTTGTTTCCTTGCGGCATGGTAAATAACGAATTAGAAAAAATCCTATCTATATACTTAAAAGCTTCTGTAATTGTTTCTGCTCTGAAAAAAATCCAGGCGACGGTAACAATAAAAAAAGTAGTTCCCATTCTAACAAGATCAACAAATATATGATGTTGCTTTTTGAAGAACTCTTCTGCATTTGTATATTTATTTATAAAAACAGTAAAAACCAATACGACTCCGTGAAGTAACCCCCAGAACACAAAGGTCAGATTCGCCCCGTGCCATAAACCACTTACTAAAAAAACAATCAAAATATTAAAAACCAATCTAACTTCTGATACTCGATTTCCTCCCAGAGTGATGTACACATAATCTTTAAACCAGGTAGAAAGTGAAATATGCCAACGTCTCCAAAATTCGATCAAATTCTTTGATAGATATGGGAAATTAAAATTCTTCATTAAATCAAAACCTAACAATCTGGATGTACCTATTGCAATATCAGAATAGCCAGAAAAATCTCCATAAATCTGAAAACCAAAAAATATAGCACCACATAGTAATGTACTCCCATTGAAATCATTGTAATTTTCGAATAAGTTATTAACGATCAAGGCACAATTATCTGCGATTACCATTTTCTTAAATAGCCCCCCGAGAATCAGGCGTAAACCATCAACACTTTTAGAATACTCAAAAAATCTGCGTTTCTGAAACTGAGGAATCAAATTGGATGCCCGCTCAATAGGACCCGCAACTAGTTGAGGAAAAAAGGAAACGAAAGCAAAAAAAGAAAAAATATCGTCTGTCACTTTTATCCTCTTTCTGTACACATCGATCGTATAACTCAATGTCTGAAAAGTATAAAAACTAATCCCCACAGGTAAAACCAGCTCTAATGAATTAGAAGTAATAGGTTTTCCTAATAACAAAAAGGATTCTGTAAACGTTTCTATAAAAAAGTTAAAGTATTTAAACAAAAAAAGTATTCCTAAATTAAAAAACAAGCTAATCCCTAATAACAATTTTCTTATTGGAGCTGTAGCTGTTTTCAGCGATTTAGCAACCAAAAAATCTATTACAGAGCTTAGAAAAATTAATGATAAAAAACGCCAATCCCAAAATGAATAAAACAGATAACTGATTGCTATCAAAAAAACATTTTGAATTTTTACAGACTTATTAAAGACAAACCAATAAAGTACAAATACAATTGGGAAAAATACAGCAAAATCGACAGTGTTAAATTGCAAAATGTATAGTCATATAAATTCGCTGGAAAAATACTCAAAATCAACGTAGATAAAAAAACAATTTTAATAAATACATATTTGAGTAAACTTTTTACTTTTACTAAAATTAACAAATTCTGATTTTCACATTATGTCCGATCTGGTTCTTAGCCTTAAAAATGCTTCCATTTATCAAAGAGAAAGTTTAATTCTATCTGATGTTAACGTAGAAGTTACCAAAGGAGATTTTGTATACCTAATAGGAAAAACAGGTACTGGTAAAAGTAGTTTTATGAAAACATTATATGGTGACATCCCTTTACAAAAAGGCGAAGGCAGCATTGTAGATTTTGATCTAAGTACCCTGAAAGAAAATCAAATTCCGTTTTTGAGAAGAAAATTAGGTATCGTTTTTCAAGATTTTAAATTACTTAATGACAGAACTGTAAAAGATAATTTAGTATTTGTACTCAAAGCTACTGGCTGGACAGATCAAAAAGCTATGGATAGCAAAATTGATAATGTTCTGGACAAAGTAGGCATGAAAACTAAAGGAATTAAGTTTCCTTACCAACTATCCGGAGGAGAACAACAACGCATTGCTATTGCCCGCGCATTGCTGAATGACCCAGAATTAATTCTTGCAGATGAACCCACAGGAAATCTAGATCCTCAAACCTCTGTAGAAGTCATGGAGGTATTACGGGATATTAATAAAAATGGAAATACGATTTTAATGGCTACCCATGATTATGCATTGTTGCTAAAATATCCTTCAAAAACACTAAAATGTGAAGGCAGTAAGGTTTTTGAGGTGGTGCAACGAAAAGGGTAATTATGTACTATACATCGATAAAAAATACTTTAAAAAATAGTTCCTAAGCATATTTTATACACATATGAAGAGTCTATAAGACTTGGATATGGAATATTTTATCTCGGGAAAAAGCACCAGTGCAATATTTACAATCATCAATTACGACGATTCGTTGTAACTTCTACTGAAGAAAAACTTTGTCCGTTTTGTGGTAGTTTATCCAGAACAAGACGCCTATATAATTTACTCAGCAATGAGTATAAACTGAGTAATAAAGTACTCCATTTTTCTCCATCAAGATGTTTATATAGAAGATTAAAGCAAAAAAAAGGACTACAATATTACAGCAGTGATTTTGAAAATGAATTTATCGCGGATCATCACTATGATATTACAAAAATCCCTGTAGAAGATAATTTTTTTGACTTTATTATTTGTTATCATATTTTAGAACGTATCCAAAATGACAAGCTGGCAATCCAGGAACTGTATAGGGTATTAAAAACTAATGGAACGATCTTGATTCAAACTCCTTTCAAAGATGGTCAAACCTATGAGAATGATACAATAACTTCTCCTGAAGATCGATTAAAACATTTTGGACAAGAGGATCACTGTAGAATCTATTCTGCACATGATCTGAAAAAAAGACTAGAAGCTACTAATTTTGCTAAAATAAAAATCAGGGAATTTAGTAATAATGACAAGAATGATATTTATGGATTAAAAGCAACAGAAGCCATTATTGAAGTTATTAAATAATTTTTTTTCAAGGAAGATATAGCTTTTTTCCTATTGTTCATAAGTACTATATAAAGCTGTCTTGTATTTATAATTTATCTTTTTTATACACGTGAGGGTTCTCTCTAATTCCTTTTTTGAATAGTTTTCTAACCCCCATTCTCAAAAATGAATCTAATTTTAGAACCTTATCTCTAAAATATTGATCAGGTCTTCCTCTAAAAGTAGTTACATGGAATGATTTTTCTGAATCTATAGATTGACTAGAAAAGTAATAATTAGACACACAACATCGTACAGCATCAACAGTTACTTTGCTAACTGAATGCCAGGACTTTTTATGAGTTGCCATAACTACTAATCTATTATACTTTGCATCTATTGTAACTGGATTATTTTTTAATCCGTTAGGCCAGACTTCTAAATTTCCTCCATCTTTAGGATCCCAGCTGGGTGTAACGTAATACAAAAGATTAAGAACACGCCAAAGCTTGATATCTTTATCATGAGAATTATCCAGATGAGGATTTAGATAGTTTCCTTTTCCCATCATTGACAGTCCTCCTGCATATAGATTCTCATCAGGCTGAATTCCTTTATAATTACATATCTCTGCAATTATCTGGACAACGCTACTATCCTGAAATGCATATATTACTTCTTCTAATAGCGGATGATACTTATTCATCTGAGCTGCTACATACTTATATTCTCTGATACTTTTTTTAACCTGCACATCTGACACTAAAGGAAAATTACAAAATATCTCTTCTGCTAATTTTTCTGGTAGTAAATCATCTAGATAAAAATACCCAATACCATGGCTTGTGGCATCAAAATGTTTTTTTAAAACATCTTTATTATCTTTGAGCCTTACAAGAATTAAATTGGCAATTTCGTTTCTATCTAAGCTATCCATGTATTCATTTACAATTTTGTCCTAAAAATAATTATAAACTTTTAGTAAAACATATATTAATGTTATCAATTTTAATCCCAGTTTATAATTATAATGCATTCCCCCTAATTAAGGAAATACATCGTCAAGCATTATCTTGCAGTATTAATTTCGAAATAATAGTTTTTGATGATGGGTCACATACCTATATCGATCAAAATAATGCTATTAATAACTTATCTTATTGCAAATTTAATAGTTTAGACCAAAATATAGGAAGGAGTGCCATAAGAAACTTATTAGCATCAGAAGCTACCTACAACACCTTACTCTTTATAGATTCCGGAACATTTCCTGAAAACAGAAAATTTATTCAATCTTATCTGGACAACATACAACATCCAGTCGTGACAGGTGGTATGACCTGCTTGAAAAAACCTCCGAAAAAACCATTTAAATTAAGATGGATGTATACAAAAAAAAGAGAATCAACACCTGTAAATCATTCTAAAAAACACGCTGTTATCTGTTCTTCTAATTTTTTAATCCAGAAAGAAGTTTTTGAAGTAAACAAATTTGATGAATCTTTAAAAAAGTATGGATGTGAAGATGTTATTTTTTTTGACACTATTTACAATAAGGGAATTACAATTCATCATATAGATAATCCAGTAATCCATGATGCTCGGGATGATGCAACTGCCTTTATAAAAAAAACAGAATGCGCTATCGAAAATTTAATTGAATTAATAAATACAAAAAAATTACCTAAAAACAGGTATAAAGTTTCTGACATTTATTATAAAATAAATAAAATCGGGCTGGATAAAGTTGTTTTTTTTGTTTTTAAAAAAACCCGGAATCTGCTCAAAAAAAACTTAAATTCTTCTTATCCGTTAATTTTATGCTATGATTTCTATCGTTTAGGTTACTTTTGCTTAAAAAAAAACAAGAAATAGTGCCATTTTTTTCTGTCATCATACCACTATATAATAAAGAGTGTAGTGTTTGCAAAACATTAAAATCAGTCCTTGAACAAAGTTATGAAGATTTTGAAATAGTAATTATTAATGATGGCTCTACGGATAATAGCGAAGACATTGTATTAAATTTTAAAGATTCCAGAATAAAATACTTTTACAGAGAGAATTCAGGCGTTGCTGATGCCAGGAATCTAGGCATAAAAAAAGCTACCGGAAAGTTCATTGCCTTTTTGGATGCAGATGACTATTGGTATCCTAACCATCTGGAAGTATTGTTTCAATTATATCTAAAATTTCCTGAGGCTGGATTATATTCAACTTCGTACGAAAAAAGATATAATTCTAAATCTACATTTCCTGCTAATTTCAGAAACATTGACGCTAAAGGTGAAGACTTTTTAATTGTTGATGATTTTTTTGATTCAAATACGATAGACCAGATCGTCTGGACTTCTGCCTGTGCTATACCTATCAAAATCTTTGATTCTATTGGATTGTTTGACAATACTATTACTCATGGAGCTGGAGAAGACACCGATCTCTGGATAAGAATTGCCCTTCATTTTGAGGTAGCACTCGCCACCTTCATAACCGCAACATATAATTTGGATGCTACTAATAGAATTTCAAATACAAACACTCTTAAAAGACGTTTTTTAGATTTTAATAAATTCAAAAAAGAAGAAAAAATAAATCAAAGTCTTAAAAAATATCTTGACCAAAATAGATACGCCATATCTATTCTTTATAAAATTGCGGGAGATTATCGTACAGCAAAAAATTATCGTACTGAGATTAATTATAAAAACTTAAATACAAAACAAAAAATACTATTATGGCTCCCCAGAACGCTCTTAATATCTTTTAAGACAATTCAAAACAAGCTTATTCTTATGGCTGGTTTTAAATTATCTAGTTTTGAATAATTTAAAACTATCAAAATCTCTAATATAATCTTTTTCTTCAAAAACTTCTGAAGCTAGTACTAAACAAACAGATCCAGAAGAGAAATTTTCTAATTCTCTCCAAATACCAGGTTTAATCAATAATCCTTTATTAGGCTTATTGAGCGTTATATTTTTTTTATTATACCCATCGTTTAATAACACATCAAAACTGCCACTTAGCGCAATTAAAAATTGGTAAAGGTTTATATGTGCATGCCCACCTCTACATGCATCACTAGGAACATCATACAAATAGTAGACTCTTTTAGTTTCAAAAGGAATAACATCTTTCTCTATCACTGCAATATTGCCTCGCGGATCCATAATTTTTGGAATCTCTATAATTCTACAATCTTTAACAGTATTTATAATCTCTATCCTCTGGGGGGAAGTATTGCTTGCCATTGTGGGGTTATATTTTCTATTTTAAATTTTGAAACACTCGATTTGGTTCCTTGCTTACACATTTTATAAAAATCCTGATCTTCTACCATTCTATTTAAGGCTTCAATATATGCATTTTCATTCTGGAATGGTACTAAAACACCATTCTTTCCTGTTTCAATTACCTCTGAAGGCCCTGACTTACAATCTACAGACACCACTGGTGTACCCATTGCCAAAGATTCTATTAAAACCATTGGAAAGCCTTCATAATTACTCGTTAGTGTTGTAAACAAAGCATTTTTTACATAGGGAAAAGGGTTTTGAGAGAATTTCTTGAAAATAACAAAATCTTCTATCCCATATTCTTTTACCAAACTCTGGATCATATCTTTATCCTGACCATCTCCTAATATATATAACTTTACTCCATTTTTAATCAATCTTGATTTGAAATATGCATGGATTAAAAAACTATAGTTTTTGGATTCATCTACAATCCTGCCATAAATTAAAACATATGTATCTGGCGATATATCATCTGTTTTAATTTTTGAGAGTTCATCCAAATATTCTTTATCAAAAGCATTATAAATGCAAATGCCTTTTTCCAGTTTATATCTATCCTTAAAATGAGTTACAGAATCATTAGAAACCCCCACCATTTGATAGGCTTTGCTATATAAACATCTTGCTAAAAATTTGTTTTCAGGAAAATAATCTTCTAATTTATAATTATGTATTACAAAAACAACCGGTGTCTTTTGATATATAAAAAAATTAATAAACCATTGTCTTAACCAATCAGGTCTCGATCTGGCATCAATTATATAATCAAAATTCTCTTTTTTAATCAAGTTTTGACATATAACAAACTTGCGTATTCGTTTGTGTAGTCCTCTATATGTATCTGTTAAAGCTTCCAGATTAATTAAGTTTCCTTTATAGGCATAAGATATTTTATTAAGAATACTGATAATAGTAACCTCATAGCCTGTATCTTCTAGCATTCTGGATAAAATAGCACTAGATCTCTCCGCTCCTCCAACTCCTAATGAAGATACAACCAAACAAATTTTTATTTTTATTTTTTGCTTCAACTTGATTCTATAATTCTATCAGGTCCAAAAAATGATTTTCTGAACACAAAAATTAGTACTAAGAAATAAAAAAAATAATTAAAAAAATAAGCCATAGAAGCACCTACAAAACCATATTCTTTTATGAAATACATACTAACAAAATATATAAAAGTAAACGAAATAATTTCTGTAATAATATAATGCCAAAACATTCTTTTAGCTAAAAATTGATACGCAATAACTAATGAAGCTATTTTAAAAAAATCTCCTAGTAACTGCCATAAAAAAAGAGGCTCCATCGATACAAAACTATCTGAGAATAATACGCTAATAATAATATTTCTTAAAAAGTAAATTAATAAAAATCCAACTAAGAATATTGGTAAAATGATTTTATAAAAATTCAATACTTCTAATTTAAAATCTTTACTGTTTTTAATCCCTGCTAATTTTGGCAGTAAGTACAATGTGAGAAGTGTAGTTACAAAAACCATATATTGGTTACTAATTCTTTGCATCGCTTCCCAATATCCAGCTTCATTAACTCCTTCATTACTAATTATAAAATTCCTTATTTTTATCAGGATAGCGGGTAAAACTATAGCAGAGGTTAGCGCCATGATCGCATATGTACTTAACCGTTTACTATACTTTAAAGAAATTCTATTGGCTAAAAGTAGCTTTGCAAAATTCTTTTGATTCATAATAATTACCAGCGTAATCAATAAAGATATTGCGGGGTTCAGGATTATTGCAAAAAAAGCTCCTTCTAATCTAAACTCCCATATTAGTAACACTGTAATCAATAAACCTAAAATACTTCCTGTTATATTAATCAGTACATATACTTTATATTTTGAAAATCCATTAATAATAGCCAAACACAATATATTTGCTGCATAAAATGGTAATGCAAGTGCCATGGCTTCAAAAACAAAACTAAAATCATGTTGTTTGCCAAAAATCATATTATTCCAAAATACAGGGTCAAAATATAACCAGCCAGATATACACATGGTAACCACAAAACAGATGTAATAAGATGTAGATAACATGGCTATCAACTCTTCTTTATTATCCTTATGCTCTGCGATATATTTTACAACTCCATTATACAGACCCAAAGTAGCAATCGATTGAATAGCTGTCAATAAATTTCTAAGATTTCCTATTAAAGCCATTCCTTCTGCTCCCAAAAAAACAGCTATTACTTTAGAACTTATTAACGCGGTGACCGATACAACCAAAACACTAACTGCATTTATAGAGCTAATCTTTATTAAAACATTGTTTTTTACTTTATCAAAGTATGAACTCACCTGATTAATATAGATTTAAGGTTTTTATTATCTGTCTTACTTCAGCATCTTCTAATCCTATATGTAAAGGAATACTAACTACTTCTTCATGAATTTTTTCAGTAATAGGAAAAGATAGATGAAAAAATTCTGGTAATGCTTTTTGTTTATGCGGGGGAATTGGGTAGTGAATTAAATAGCCAATTCCTGATTTTTCTAAATACCTACAAAATTGTTCTCGATTCTTTACTCTAACTACAAAAAGATGGAATACATGATTGTCTGTACCATCCCAAAATGGTAATTTTATTTTATTATTTTTAATTTCTGTAAGATACTGATGTGCAATTTCTCTTCTTCTTTGATTATCTCGTCTTATATTTTTAAGCTTCTCTCTCAAAAAAACTGCTTGTAATTCATCTAGCCTTGAGTTTACTCCAAAATAATCGCTTCTATATTTTACTGACGAGCCATAATTACTTAAACTTCTTATTACCTCTGACAGCTTTTTATCATTCGTTGTAATCGCTCCTGCATCCCCAAATGCTCCCAGGTTTTTAACTGGATAAAAACTAAATGAAGAGGCATCATATAAGTTCCCGGAGATGTTTCCATTTACATCCCTTGCTCCATGCGCTTGTGCGGCATCCCCAACGACTAACAAGTCATTATTTTTGGCCAGCTTATTAATATCTTTTACTGGTGATAATTGCCCATAGAGGTGTGTAGGAAGGATTACTTTGGTTTTTTCTGAAATAGATTCTCTAATACAATCAACGTCTATAGTAAAGGTTTCTTCATCAGGCTCTACAAGTACAGGTTTCAAACCTGCATGCTTAACCGATAGTATCGTTGCTATAAAAGTATTCGCAGCGACAATTACTTCATCACCAACACGAATTTTACCCAACTCAATATAAGCTCTCAAAATTAATGTAAGTGCATCTAACCCATTCCCAACACCCACACAATATCGACTACCACAAAACTGAGAAAAATCTTGCTCAAACTTTTCTACACCCCTCCCTCTTATATATATCCCTGATTCTAAAAAATCAGAAAAACAACTTTTAAGTTTTTCATGATAAGGTTTGTTTATTTTATAAAGATCCAAAAAAGGAATTAATAACTTCTGATCTTTCATTCTCAAATATATCTTACTACTGTATTTTATGTCCTTAATTCAGAGCAATAGAATTCAGTAGGATTCTGTTTTTATTATTAAAGTATTAAAAATACCTTTACGGCAAAGATATTTTTTTTCGGATATCTTAAAGAAGGTATGCTTTTTTTTTATAACCATAACTATTTACATTCAATATTATTTTAATGAAAATATTACTAGTAGGAGAATATAGTCGCTTACATAATTCACTTAAAGAAGGATTACTTAAAAACGGGCATACGGTAACTCTTGTTGGAAATGGTGATGTTTTCAAAAAATATCCTGTTGATATTAATATTGATAGTAGTTTTATAAAAAATAGTTTTTTGTTAAATAAAATGAGACATCTCATTTTTAAGTTGACAACTATTGATATCGCTTCTATAGAAACTTGTATAAAGTTCAGGAAACATAAAGATACACTCACAAATTATGACGTTGTACAACTAATTAATGAAACTCCTTTTAACATAGATCCTTATTTTGAAAAAAAACTATTACACTTTCTTTTCATTCATAACAAAAATGTTTTTTTGCTAGCTTGTGGAGATGACTATACCTACATTTCCTATTCTCTTTCTGGTAAGTTTGGATACAGTACACTCACACCATTGCTTAATGATAAATCTTTAAAAAAAGTATATAAAAGCACATTAAAATATATTTCACCTAAACAAAAAAAAATTCACAATTTTGTATTTAATCATATAAAAGCGGTTATCCCAGCAAGTATTGAATATAATATAGCATATCAAAACACAAAAAAAACGGTATCAATGATACCGAATCCCGTTAATATAGATAAAATTAGATACGTTCCTATGACTATTGATGGGAAAATTAAAATTCTGCACGGAATCAACAGTTCTAATTACATAAAAAAAGGGAATCGATTTTTTGAGGAGGCATTACAAATTATCACACAAAAATATCCTGATAAAATAGAGGTGATCACTACCAAAGATCTACCCTATTCTAAATATATTAAACATTTCTTACAAGCTCATATTATTCTTGATCAGACATATGCACATGATCAGGGATACAATGCTCTAGAAGCTATGTCAATGGGCAAAGTTGTTTTTACAGGAGCAGGTGCAGCTTTTACCAACTATTACAATCTCCAAGAAACTGTTGCCGTAGACACAGTACCTGACAGCAAGTTGATTGCAGAAAAATTAGAGCAATTGATTAGTAATCCCAATGAGATCTTAGAAATTGGAAAAAGAGCTAGAGATTTTATAAAAAAAGAACATCATTATCTCCATATTGCCAAAAAATATGAGCAGCTTTGGAAAACTACTATCTAATCATTGTATCTCTAGTTTATAAAAATCCTGAGTATATATTTTACAGCCAAGCTCTTCTTTTTGCTTGAGCAACCCAAAATTATTTTCTGTTACTGTCCCCATATCAAAAAAACGATATCCTTCTTCTTTATATTTTTTGATCAACGTAATAAAAAGGAAATCCAGTGCTCTGAGTTTTTCTCCCAGATCGGTGACAGCACCATATTGAGATTTTACTACCTGTTCTGTTTTAAAAATTGTTATCCCTGCCAGTATCTCATTATTACTAAGTATAACAAATTGCTTTATGGATTCAGGAAACCTCTTTTTAAGCAGCATAATTTCTTCTAATGAATGTACTGGTTTTGTATCATGTTTATCCTTCAATCTAGGAATTAATACCTGATTCCAAAAGCCAGTATAATCACTCACTTCTTCTATCGTAAAGCTATTTTTTTTCCCGTTTTCGAATTTTTTCAGTTTACTTTTATGAATCTCTAATGGAAATCTATAATCTATAGCTAAGTTCAAATCCCTTCTATATAAATCAGCACCTGCATCAGAAAAGAAAAAATCAAACTCATTAGAGGCATACTTGTGATAAAATATAGGAATGGATTTTATAAAAACCGTTTCAATCTTATTAGAGATAAAAAAAGTATGTAGGGCTAAAAGTATTTCCTTTACTTTTTTTCCTCCAATACTCTTTGCCAATATCAGCCCTCCATAAGTCAATCCTTGATGTGAATGCACTTTATTATCTATAATATTCGCAGGAAATACCCCTATCAATCTTCCTTCTTGATACACTAATAAAGAAAAATCTATAAATCGATCAGAGTGATACTCCATAAAATCTCTATGAAAAAGAAACGTTCCGTTTTTAGAAATCTCTACAAAATCATTCCATTGAAAATAATTTGACTTTTGATATTTTTTAATCGTATATGCTTGCAAAATAAACAGTTATATAATTTAAAATAGCTAATTTTTTTGAGTATGTGGAATATAAGTCTTATATTTAGTTTAAGAAAAGATAACATTTATTTTTTTGAAAATAACTAGAAAAGTTATACAAGTAATTACTCTCAAAATTATAAATGACAACTAATAGTATGCATCTCATAGATTAGTCAAACTACCCACAAAATTACTATAACAAAGTTTTTTAATGTTTCGCATTAGAAAAGTATATATACCGTCAATACTTATGAAATACTCTTGTAATCAGCTTATTGAAAAAATCGCATAAATAGAATGTAAATTAAAACAGCGAACTGTCCCCAAAACCCTAATTTACCCCAAAATTTTAAGAAGAAAAATCCCGAGAAAATTCTCGGGATTTTTTTAATCTTGTTTAGAAATAGTTTCAATAACTATATACTATACTATCTTATTTCGTTTACGCTCCACCTCTGTTAGATACACTTTTCTTAATCTTAAGTAATTCGGAGTTACCTCTACATATTCATCCTTCTGAATATATTCTAAAGCTTCTTCCAGAGAAAATTTGATTGCCGGAACTATTTTAGCCTTATCATCAGCCCCAGAAGAACGAACATTACTTAACTTTTTAGTCTTAGTAATATTCACTGTCATATCATCTCCTCGAGAATTTTCTCCGATTACCTGACCTTCATAAATATCTTCTCCGGGATCTACAAAGAATTTACCTCTGTCTTGCAGTTTATCAATAGAATATGGTATAGCAGATCCTTTTTCCATAGAGACCAAAGAACCATTAATACGTCCTGGAATATCACCTTTTAGCGGCTGATATTCTTTAAAACGGTGTGCCATAATTGCTTCTCCAGCCGTAGCGGTTAATAATTGATTACGTAACCCTATAATCCCCCTTGACGGAATCATAAATTCGCATACCATACGTTCACCTTTGGCTTCCATACTCAGCATTTCTCCTTTACGCAAAGTAACCATCTCTACAGCTTTTCCAGAAACACTTTCCGGAAGATCGATCGTCAATTCTTCTATAGGCTCACATTTAACACCATCAATTTCTTTGATAATCACTTGTGGTTGACCAATTTGCAACTCATAACCTTCACGTCGCATTGTTTCTATCAAAACTGACAAATGCAATACTCCTCTACCAAATACCAGGAATTTATCAGCACTATCTGTTTCATTAACTCTCAGAGCTAAATTTTTCTCTAATTCTTTTGCTAATCGTTCTTTAATATGTCTCGAAGTTACAAACTTCCCATCTTTTCCAAAGAATGGAGAATCATTAATCGTAAATAACATACTCATTGTAGGCTCATCGATAGCAATAGTTTTCAGCCCTTCAGGATTTTCTATATCAGCAACAGTATCACCAATTTCGAATCCTTCTAAACCTACCAATGCACAAATATCTCCTGCTTCTACTCTTTCTACTTTCATTCTTCCTAAACCTTCGAAAGTATGAAGCTCTTTAATTTTAGATTTTTTTATGGTACCATCTCGCTTTACCAAAGAAACCTGCATCCCTTCTGTAAGCACTCCTCTTTGTAATCGTCCGATAGCAATACGCCCAGTAAAAGATGAGAAATCTAAAGACGTAATCAACATCTGCAAGTTACCCTCTTCAACCTTGGGAGCTGGTATATGCTCCATCACCATATCTAATAAAGGTTCTATTGTATCCGTTTCATTTTTCCAGTCATCACTCATCCAGTTGTTCTTAGCAGAACCATATACTGTAGGAAAATCTAATTGCCACTCTTCTGCTCCCAATTCAAACATTAGGTCAAAAACTTTTTCATGCACCTCATCGGGTGTACAATTTTCTTTATCCACCTTATTAACTACAACACAAGGCTTTAAACCCAGATCAACTGCTTTTTGCAATACAAATCGGGTCTGCGGCATGGGGCCTTCAAAAGCATCTACCAGCAACAATACACCATCAGCCATATTTAATACACGCTCTACTTCTCCTCCGAAATCGGCGTGACCCGGTGTATCAATTATATTAATCTTTGTTCCTTTGTAGGTAACAGAAACATTCTTTGAGGTAATAGTAATTCCTCTTTCACGCTCTAAATCATTATTGTCTAAAATTAAATCACCAGTATTTTCGTTTTCACGAAAAAGTTGACAGTGATACATAATCTTATCTACCAGAGTAGTTTTACCGTGGTCTACGTGAGCAATAATAGCAATGTTTTTTATAGCAGTCATATACGCCTGATTTTAAGGGTGCAAATGTACGTTATATTTAAACATCTTTGATAAGAAATCTAATAAGAATTTTTGAAGATATTTTTATATACTCATATCGCTTGATTTAGTTACGGTATGTAGAATGGGAATTTACAAAGAATTGCATAAAAAATACCGTAACTAAAATAATGCTAACCACTTATGAATTACCAATGACACATTATCAGACTTTTTTTGTTAAAGATCGAAAACCAATATTTTTATGCTCTCTATTTTTTTTTAAATACTTTTTTATTAGATTTCAATGTATTCTGTATACTATCAAGAAAACGCCTCTTTTTTATTGAGAAAAACATTATTCAGATACTTTAATTTGTAATTCAAATATCGGTTTTTATAAAAACTCAGCCCCCGAATGATTAACGAATAAGAAAATATTCGTATTTTTACAATGATTTTGATAAATGTAAAACTAACGTTTATTATTACGTAAATCGCTACTATTGTAAACAATAACATAAACTCAATTACTATGAAACCAACTTCAATGACTTAATGATCTCATTTGATTATTTTTTTAACCTTTTATTCTTAAGTCCCCCCTCTAATAGGTTTATATAAGATAACCTAAGTGCTAAAGTCATCACTATTATTGCTGTACATATCTAAATTAAGTAGTTATTGCTTGTAACAGAACTATTCTCTGAAACAGTATGAAAAGGATATAAACTCCTTATTAATTAATGAAGACTTCTTGACAACAAAATCAAATGTAGGTCTTTTACTATGAAAAAAAATCAAGGAAACAACTTATTACAACCAACTATTGTTAATATAAAATATTGTTTAACAGCAGTATACATTTTTTTTTAAAACGTTAAATCACATTAACTACGCTTAGTTATACCTCATAGTATAATTATTTATAGCTAAGCCAACACAAACATTCTTACCCATTATGAGAAAACTCACACTTTTAATTTTAACCGCACTTTTGTGTAATTGTTACCAAAGCTCATACGCGCAAACACCAACTCCTCCTAACGGAAAAAGATGGGTTGCCGTCTCAGAACTTACTGATGAATTTAATGGTAATTCTATAAATAGCAGCAAATGGGATGACTTTCATCCGCACTGGGCAGGTAGACCTCCCAGCAAATTTAAAAAAGGAAATGCCTTTGTTGAAGATGGATATTTAAAATTACGCTCGACCCTTCTTAGAAATCCAAACTCTGTCAATAATCCGCTTAGTGATATTTGGGTAAACTCTGCTGCCTGTGTATCCAAAGGGAAAACTGCGAGGTCTGGCTATTACTATGAAGCCAGATTTAAGGCTTCTTCTCTTTCTATGACTTCTTCATTTTGGTTTAGAGTAGGTCAGTTTTCAGAAATAGATGTTATTGAACATATAGGAAATCCTTCCAGAGACAACAGACAGGATGACCTTCCTTTTGAGTATGCAGCAAATACACATTATTATGGCCCGCACAATGGCAAACCTAATAAAAAAGCTTCCTGGAGAATGCCTACCAGAGGGCGTGATGGTTTTCATACCTATGGCTTCTGGTGGAAAAGCCCAACAGAATTATTATTCTATTATGATGGCAGACAAGTAATGAGAATAGTTCCTCGCATTCCTTTTGACGAAAACCTTAAGATGGTTTTTGATACAGAAGTTTTTCCGTTTGCCCAAGCAGGTGTTCCTAATATAGGATTACCAAAAGTTGAAAACCTTAACAATAACGCAAAGAATACCATGCTCGTGGATTGGGTGCGTACCTATAAATTAGAAAATGGCAGTAGTACAATCCCGGTAACAGGAGTAAGTATCTCTGATAGTAATGTTACCTTGAATACAGGACAGATCAGAGACTTAAATGCAACAGTAAGACCTAATAATGCATCTAACAAATCTGTAAGCTGGTCATCCAATAACAATGCTATTGCAACGGTAAACTCCAATGGGTTAGTTACAGCAATATCAGAAGGTTCTGCAACCATTACCGTAACAACTGCTGATGGTAACAAAAAAGCTACAAGCCAAATAACTGTCAATGATAATACGCCACCTCCACCTCCATCAGGAAGTGATATTATTATTGAAGCAGAAACTTTTACAAATACTGATGGTACGTTTAATGATGCCAGTGCCGGCGGTCCTGGTCTTGGTATGAATGCTACAAGTACGGGGGTTAATTATGTAAATAGTGGCGACTGGTCAGAATATAGTATTAATGTGGCTAGTGCAGGTAATTATAATGTCTCGTATCGGGTATCTTCTCCTTCTGATAATGCTCAGATTCAATTATTAATAGATGGTACTGTCGTTGCTACAGATAATGTACGAAATAATGGTACATGGGATAATTATATCTCTTTGGTTTCATCAAGTACTATTACAAACTTAAGCGCTGGCAGACATACAGTCCGAGTAGTAGCTTCTGGATCAAACCCCTGGCAATGGAACCTAGATAAGATAATCTTAAAAAGAATAAGTGGAGGAGGAAACAGTTCTCAAACAGTGACGCTATCTCCTGTTAACGATAGCTATATGCAAGGTAATAACAATCAAAATAACACTTTAATCAGAATAGAAAGTGGAAAGAGAGAAGGTTACCTAATGTTTGACCTTTCTGGTATCAATGGAGCGATCACAGATGCAAAATTAAAATTTGAGGTCACTAGCGATGCTGGTAATGGTAATCTCACAGTACATAAAGGGACTTCGAATAACTGGAGCGAAACTAATTTATCAAACGGTAATAAACCCGGAGCCGGTGTATTATTAGGTTCGATAAATAAAACGTATTCGCTGAATGCCACAGAAACTATAAATCTTAGAGAAAATGATATTTCAGGAAATAGATTATCCTTAGTATTAAGACTAACATCAGGAAATGATTTTGCTTTTGCCTCAAAAGAACATAGCAGTAATTCATCTGCAAAATTAGTAATCTCTTACGCTTCTCAAAGAGCGTTTGAAGATGATATTAAAGAAGCTAATGAAATACTTAAAATTTATCCGAATCCTGTCAAAGATTTTGTTACTATAGACGGTCTTAATCAGCATGATATGATTACAATTTATGATATACTCGGGAGTAAAGTATTACAACTTGAAGCTACCTCAGAAAATGAAACAATTTCTGCTACTTCACTAACGCCTGGAATTTATTTTGTATCTGTTTTAGGAAAAAAGAGACTTCGATTCATAAAACAATAGTATTCATCAAGAATCTATTCTAATCATTCTATCCGTCCAGGTATTAATTAAAAAATCTGGACGGTTTTGTTTTTAATACTCCCGGTTTAAAATACTCAAACGAAATGAAATATTTTTTTAATAGACTAAAACCATTTCTGATTTTAGCCCAGAAGTAGCAAGCGTAGTTGAATTAAAAAACATTTGCATATGATTAACTTTAATTGACATCTATTTAACTTAACCCAAAGTACTACAGGAAAGGTTGTTTTCGTTTAAAACTTTAATGAAAACATGAACCATTATGAAACTATTAAATTTTCACACCATTATATTGGCAATATTTCTCTTGACTATTTTTCAAAATGGATATTCACAAACTAATGATGAAGCTATAGAGATGTTAAGATTAGTCAATGAAAGGCGTGCACAGGAAGGTGCGCAACCTTTACGATTAAACACAAATCTAAATAAAGCTGCTTTTAATCATTCTAAAGATATGGGAGATAATAATTACTTTAGTCATACGGGGTTAAATGGCTCTAATTTTAGTGAGCGCGCCATAGCCGAAGGATATACGGGATTTCCCCAAGGCGAAAATATTGCAGCAGGCGGTGCCACAGTAGAAGCTACTTTTCAACAATGGGTAAACAGTCCTGGACATTTAAGTAATATGCTAAACAAAGGTCATAATGAGATGGGCATCGGTCACGCTGCTGTTAATGGCTCACGGTATACGCACTATTGGACTCAGATTTTCGGAAAAGGCGATGAAACCTTATCTATTACTGACCATACAACAACTACTAGCATGGCAATATACCCTAATCCTGTTAAGGATAAATTACATATTAATATCAGCAATAAAATTCAGGTAACTACCGACTTAAATATTACAACTATAACTGGTCAAATAGTCTATAAAAGAACTATCCCGGTAAATGAAGACATCGTAGTAAACCTGAATCATTTGCCGCAGGGTATTTATTTCCTTACGATCCCTAATAATAAAGCTCTAAAAATCTTAAAACAATAATTCTATAACCCAAAAATCCATAATTTGTAAGCTCATTTTTCTTTTAGCAGAAACATATGTATTCGTTTTTCTGGAATCAAAATATGCCGGGTAAGCAAATCAGGAAAAGTGTATCTTTGCTTTTTTTACAAGAAATCTATGGAATTAGCAAAAATTAAAAAATTAAAAAATCTTGATGCCAATAACTTTTTCCTTTTGGCAGGTCCCTGTGCTATTGAAGGAGAGGAAATAGCTATGCGCATTGCAGAAAAAGTTGTAGAAATAACTTCTGAGCTAAAAATTCCTTATGTTTTTAAAGGGTCTTTTAAAAAAGCGAATCGTAGTCGTATCGATAGTTTTACTGGTATTGGAAATGAGAAAGCTTTAAAAATCCTGCGTAAAGTGGGAGAAACTTTTGAAATCCCTACAGTTACTGATATTCATGAGAATGAAGACGCAGTCATAGCTGCCGAGTATGTAGATATTTTACAAATTCCAGCTTTTTTGGTTCGCCAAACAGATTTGGTTGTTGCCGCCGCAAATACTGGAAAAACAGTGAATTTAAAAAAAGGACAATTTATGAGTCCCGAAGCGATGCAACATGCCGTAAGAAAAGTAAAAGATAGTGGTAATGACAAAGCAATGATTACTGATCGCGGTACGATGTTTGGCTACCAGGATATGATTGTAGATTTTAGAGGAATCCCTACAATGAAGCAGTATGGTACAACTGTATTGGATGTTACTCATTCTTTACAGCAACCTAATCAATCCAGTGGTGTCACTGGCGGAAGACCTGACATGATAGAAACGATAGCCAGAGCTGGTATTGCTACCGGTGTAGATGGCTTATTTCTAGAAACTCATTTTGATCCGGCAAATGCAAAAAGTGATGGAGCTAATATGTTAGATCTACAATATTTAGAAAAATTATTACGTAATTTAGTAGCTATCAGACAAACTGTTAATTCGTTATAAACTTTTCATTTTTATAGAGATTAGCCTGTTGTAACAGTTTTATAAAAACGATCTCATCTATCTGCGCTATAGAATTATATCGAATTGACATTACATATTTTCTTTTATCGGCTTCTAACTTATCTACATATTCTGTAAAATATTGCGCACTCCAAAACCCTACATCAACATATCCTTTGGTTACATTTAGATAACAAATAGGGCTTTTCCCTATATAATAAAAAGGAACTCTCCATTTAAAGAGTAATTCAACTTCTGGCAGTGTCGCTTCAATAATTACTTGTAAGTGCAGTAATATTGACCTAAACGGCTCTGGTTGGTTTAGAATATATTCTTCTGCAGGTTTCATATTTTAAAACTATACGATCGTTTTCTTATTATCAAATGTACTCAAAATTATATACACCTGTTTTACAAACTAAGTCGTTTAGAATTAATTGGTCTATCAAATTGATACTCATGATTTTTAGCGTATTATTTTTTTATAAACCTAACAACCATCAAATAAGATAAACTCGATTATTATTTGGCACACTAAACTACCTATCCAACCACTGTTTAAAAGCAGATGTTTTATTCTTGCCTATCACAATATCAGTTTCTGATACTGGTTTCATTTCAATTTTAAGAGCACTATTTCCATATTTTATAATCTTGTCAATAGCATAAATAGCGACAATAATCTGTCTATTAGCCCTGAAAAATAATTTTTCATCCAGAGAATAATATATTTGATCTAAACTTTCGCTTGCAGTTAGTTTTTTCCCATCTTTTCTAACGACATATGTTATAGAGTTTTCTAAATAGATATATGATATCTCCTCTACTGCAATTGGTCTTAATTCATTTCTTATATACGTGAGTAATCGTTGTTTTGGTAACTCTTTACTTTCACTTTCATCAGTATTCTGTATGGTGGTATCCCTTTTAATTTCTTTTAATTCAGTAAAGCTTTTTTGATAGGTTTCTAAGGATGTATTTAGTTTTGAAAGGTTTAATACTCCATCTTCTAATGTAGCTGTTTTTTGTTCAATTATCGTTTCGTAATAACTAGAGGCTATTCTGATAATCCCTAAGATGAATAATAATAATGCCAGCCCTAATACAAGACAGACCATTTGTAATTGCTTTTTAAAACCATCTTCTTGTAATTTTGTGTTTTTTATATTCAGATGTGCAGCAATAATCCAATCAGAATTAGGAATGGGTTTTATCATAATAATTTCTGAATCTATCAGTGCGTTTTGCTCCTTTTTGGTTTTAAACAATAGTTGATATAGCTCAGATCCTGTAATCACACTTTCTATATTCGAGATAGTATTACTTTTATGCATATCCTTTTCTCCTATCTTGGTAACATCCGGATAACTGACTGTTTTTCCTGACCAATCAAAAACTGAAAGAAAAATGTTTTCATTTTCACTGCCTGTGATTACTTTTTGAATAGTAGTTAGTATGCTTTCTTTTTTTAAGTTTTGTGATAAGGCTTCTCCACTTAGAATAGCTAATTGTTGTGTTTCCTTTTTAGCCGAATTGATCTCATTTTGTAATTGTGAAGTGATCCCGAATTTTATAATGGTTGGTATCACAAAAAAAGTAATTAATACCGCATATATTATTGCAAAACCCACAGTAGTATAAAAATATATTTTATATTTTTTCATTCTCTAAAAATGATTTTTTCAAGTTACTAAATTAATAATTGCAAGATATTTATAGCACTTACAATCAGTAAACTTTTTAGTAAGAATCTTTTGCCAGTTGTAATTTAAACAAACTGTTCTATGCTTTTCTGTTTTTAACTAATGTTTTCAATTAAAGCATCGATATAACAACAAGCAGCCTTGTATACGATTTATAACTAAAAATTTCGCATATTCATCGTTTCTTTTTCCTTTCTACTTCGTTTAAAAAATAAACCTTAGCTATAGCTATGCTTGATTTTTTTGCCTTGCATAAAGAAAAAATAATTCAATGAATTTATACGAATTTTTTAATCACAAATCGTAGTACATACTAGATACCTCAATTTATTAACACGCTTTGAAGGTAATATCGACCAATAAAAATTCAGGTTTAACCTTAATAATTCCATTTCGCCAACTTTAAATAGTTAAAACTATAGGAAATACCTATTTTTAAAATCTAGAAAACTTATACTTACTTAGTACATTTATAAACAGAAAAATGTTTTCTTTAAGTCATAATGAAAAAAAGAATAAAATATGGATTATTCCTACTATTAAGTTTAGTTTGTATTTGTTTTTTGTTAAAATATCTGATTTTTGATAGAGAGATGAAGGAAACTCAAGAAATACAGACCTACAAAGCTTTTCATGCAAACCAGTTATTATTAGAATCTAATCATAAAAACTTGAATCTGGAAAGCTTAATAGAGAAAGCTATAGAGATAGAAGGAGAAATAAAAGAAATAGTCTATAAGCACCACAAATATTCTTTACTTATAAAAGGAAATGAAAACAAGTTTTATATTTTATGCGAAATGCAAGCAGATCAAAATAGTAAGATTTCAAAACTCAAACCAGGAGAAAATGTGAAGTTGAAAGGTATACTGAAAGGATTTTTAATGGACATCATTTTATTAAATTGCATAATTTTAGATAAAGAGATCTATGAATAAACTTTTATCTTTGGTTACATTTATTATTTGTTTTGGTTTTACGGTTGAACATAAAGAATTTATTGAGAGACAAGGGCAAGTAACTTTTTTCTCTTATACATCAGTCGAAAACATACAAGCTACTAACAATCAAGTATTGAGTTTGTTTAATCCTACAACCAGTGAAATAGCAGTTAGCATATTAATGCGAGCTTTTGTCTTTAAAAAATCATTAATGCACGAACATTTTAATGAAAGTTATATTGAATCGGATTTATATCCCAAAGCAACATTTAATGGTTCGATTATAGATTTTGATCCAGATCAAAAAGAAACACAAACAAGAATTATTAAGGGTGATTTTACACTAAAAGATAGAACAAAACCAATCGAAATAAAAGCTAAAATTACAAGAACTGATATAGGATATACTATCGAGGGTAGCTTAGATGTTTTAATAGATGACTACAGTATTAATGTTCCTTCCTTATTATCACCCAATATTTCAAAAAAAATAGAAGTTTCATTCAATTTTAATTATGCTCCTTATGAAGAGTAAGTGTATAGTTTTTTTTCTTTTCTTGAGTATATCTACATATATAAAAGCTCAAAGTCTTTTAGATAAAATAAGCAATGTGGAAACCGAAAGTCGAGAATATGTAATGTCCACATTTAAAGGGACTCGTATATCCATAGGTCATTCTATAGAAACCCGTAAAAAGAATACGTTAGAAATTTCTTTTATGAGTCGTTATTGGAATGTTCCTGAAGAAACAAGTGATTCTTTTATTGCTGATAGAATGTGTACTCGTTTTGGTTTAGATTATGGAATTTCGGATAAATTAACGGTTGGTTTTGGCACCGGGAATCCCAATGGTATTTTTGATGGATACTTTAAATATCGACTAATGCAGCAAAGGGCAGATAACAAAGGGAGTCTTTTTGGCATCACCTTATTACAAACAGGTACATATAGATCTAGAAATATTCTCGGTATCGAAAAGCGCGATAGTTTTGGGGACAAATTAGCTTTTACTACACAAGTCTTAATTGCCCGAAAGTTCACAAGAAATTTTTCGCTTCAAATTTCACCAACATTTGTACATAGAACTTCTTCCCGATTTGATATCGATGATCACAATCAATTTGCGATAGGATTTAGTCCCCGATACAAAGTAAGTAATCATGTTTCATTTGTTTCTGAATATTATTATGTTGCAAATCCACTGGAATCCATAGATACTTATGGAGCTTTCGTTTTAGGAGTTAATTGGGAAGTCAGTAAATTGCTACTACAATTTAAAATGACAAATAATCAGATTTTTACAGAAGATGCATTTATTACGCAGACAGGGCAAAACTTTAATTTCAGAGATGGAAACTTCTATTTCGGATTTCATGCTACATATCATATACAGCTGTAATACCAATTCTGTTTTAGAAATACTCACGTAAAAAACTACATTTTTTATTTAACGTCTAGTCATAAATACAAGAAAATCAAGATATTGACATGACCTCTTTTTATTTTGAAGTATACAGGAAAAAGAGGCAAATTTAGATAGGTACTTTTAGATTGAGAATAACATCATTAACAATAGCGATGACTACTTACTCATATAGAAATTATCTTTTGATCTATGCAAATAAGAAGTTTTATATTATGACTATTCTTGTTTTTTTTAGTCCCTGTCTTTAATTTTCCATATTACTATCCAAAAAAGAGATTTTTATAACCACATCTTCCAAAACCCTTATGAAATAAGGCGTTATCAAAATTCCTTTTTAAAGCTTTTTTTTCCGTTTCACGCTATTTTAATTGCATTAAGGTCTATTCATCCATTTTATTTGTGCCATAATTAATGAACTCATCTTGTGTTCAATATAAAAAAATAATGAAAAAATGAAAAAGAATCTACTTTTCAAATTAGCCTTAATTATCCTTATAATATGTCCGGTATTACAAGGAAGAGCACAGGCAGATCCTGTTTTTACTACTTTGAATCCTTCTAGTCAAGAAGTCACTATTACCAATATTGGTAATGAGGCTGTTGATATAGGAAATTATCAATTATGTACCGATGGGTTTCGATATGATTCTGTTGGGTCACTTACAACAGAAAGTACCATGTTAGCATCGGGAGTTTCTATTAACGTAACGTGGAGTGATATTCCAACCACAGGAAGTGGTACATTAATTCTATTTACAGGTACTTCATTTGGCAGCAGTAATCCTGCTCAACTCAGAGATTACGTACGTTGGGGAACTACAAGTAATTTTAGAACTGCACAAGGGGTAACTTCAGGAAGGTGGAACCTTGAAACGGCTTCAGTTTCTTTTACCTGCGCTCCAGAAAATAATTCGGGAGAAATCAGTACTGGTGGTAACAGAGGAGGAAGTCCAGGAGCCTGGGGTGATGCCGATGCCGGGGTAATAGCTATTGATACCGATAGAACCAATACCTTAAACGTAAATGGCACAACCAGTATTGATGGAGAATTAGAAGTAACTATCTGTGTAGATGGGCGTCCCGATCCAATTGCTGTTACCCACCAAACAGATGCCACACGCTCTTATTTATACGTAATTACAGATAATAGTCCACAAGAAACTATTCTAAATATTGTTTCTTCAAATGAAATTAGCCTTGATGGTGCGGGTGCAGGAACATGTAAAATATGGGGATGGTCGTATTCTGGTTTAGGAGGTCAATCTGGTGCTCTTGCAACTTTTGGTGGTCGTCCATTACAAGACTTGAGAGATGCTGACTGTTCTGATGTTTCTAACCAGGCAATTACCGTGATTCGCGAAGAAGCTATCGGAGGTACTGTTGCAATCGATCTGGCTACTACCGGAAATCCAAATAACACTACTTCTTTTAATGGAGATACTGAAGCGGTTATCTGTGTCGATGGACGTGCAGATGGTTTAGTGGTTACTCATAATAATCCAGGAGCAGAGAATTTATCCTATCGATATGTAATAACAGATGCAACTACCGGTTTAATCCTTAATGTCGTTAATACCAATACCATTAGCCTAGATGGTGCAGGTGCGGGAACTTGTGAGATCTGGGGATGGTCATACAGAGGTGTAGAAGGGAATGGATTGAATCAGGTAGGTATGCCATTATCATCCTTAAATGATTTACCATGTAGTGATATCTCAGATAACAGCATTACCGTGATTCGCGAAGAAGCTATCGGAGGTACTGTTGCAATCGATCTGGCTGCTACCGGAAATCCAAATAACACTACTTCTTTTAATGGAGATACTGAAGCGGTTATCTGTGTCGATGGACGTGCAGATGGTTTAGTGGTTACTCATAATAATCCAGGAGCAGAGAATTTATCCTATCGATATGTAATAACAGATGCAACTACCGGTTTAATCCTTAATGTCGTTAATACCAATACCATTAGCTTAGATGGTGCAGGTGCGGGAACTTGTGAGATCTGGGGATGGTCATACAGAGGTGTAGAAGGGAATGGATTGAACCAGGTAGGTATGCCATTATCATCCTTAAATGATTTACCATGTAGTGATATCTCAGATAACAGCATTACCGTGATTCGCGAAGAAGCTATCGGAGGTACTGTTGCAATCGATCTGGCTGCTACCGGAAATCCAAATAACACTACTTCTTTTAATGGAGATACTGAAGCAGTTATCTGTGTCGATGGACGTGCAGATGGTTTAGTGGTTACTCATAATAATCCAGGAGCAGAGAATTTATCCTATCGATATGTAATAACAGATGCAACTACCGGTTTAATCCTTAATGTCGTTAATACCAATACCATTAGCTTAGATGGTGCAGGTGCGGGAACTTGTGAGATCTGGGGATGGTCATACAGAGGTGTAGAAGGGAATGGATTGAACCAGGTAGGCATGCCATTATCAGCATTAGATGAACTACCATGTAGTGATATCTCAGACAACAGCATTACCGTGATTCGCGAAGAAGCAGACGGAGGTACCGTTGCTATTGATGTTACAAATACAGATAATGCAGGAGGAACTACTGTGATTACCAATGAAAATTCTGCAACGATTCTGGTAGGTGATGCAATTGGTAATCCAATCGAAGTAACACATTCTAATCCATTAGCAGAAAATTTATCATACAGATATGTAATCACTAACGAAGACGCTTCAGAAATTCTTAATATAACACCATCATCAACTATAGATCTTGAAAATGCAGGATTGGGAACCTGTCAAATTTGGGGATGGTCCTATAGAGGACTTGCTGATAATGGGGCTTCATTTATAGGTAGTCCGTTAGCAGATCTTCAGGCAGTTGATTGTTCTGATATTTCTGATAATGCCGTAACAGTGATTAGAGATAATATGGCTGCAGTAACAGAATTTACAGCGGTATTGAGCGGAACACAGGAAAACCCTATTGCATTGACAACAGCTTATGGAACTATTAGCGCTACCTTAACAGGTACTATGTTAGTTGTGTCTGGATCATTTACAGGATTAACTTCTGATTTTGATGCAAATGTAGCTGGTGGTGCTCATATACATAAGGCAATTGCAGGTCGTAATGGAGGTGTGGAATTATTATTAAACACTACTGTAGATCCAAATCTGAGAGGCGGAACCTATGAAGCTGCTAATAATACATTTATGCTTACTAATGAACAATTAGTTGCGTTAAACACCCGAGAATTATACATTAATATTCATTCTGAAGCTTTTCCGGGAGGTGAGTTAAGAGGTCAGATATTACCAAATTCTGATCAATATTTGCAAGCAAACTTATTAGGAAGCAATGAGGTACCCTCTATTAGTACAGAAGCTAGTGGTAACCTGGTTTTTGAACTGGCAGGAAATGTATTGACTGTTTCTGGATCTTTTGATGAATTGACAGGAGATGTTGCTGTAGATTTAGCTGGAGGAGCTCATATTCATGATGCTGTTGCCGGTCGTAATAGCGGTGTGATTTTTGTTTTAGATCTAACATTAGATCCTGATAATAGAGGAGCTATAATAGAAGCAGCAAATAATATTTTTACATTAGATGCCAGTCAAATGACTACTTTAATGAGTCAAGGTAATTATGTCAATGTACACTCTGAAGCATTTAGAGCAGGAGAAGTAAGAGGTCAGATTACCCCGATTTCGTCTGCTATATTCAGAGCAGAATTAACAGGAGCTCAAGAAGTACCAGCAATAAACTCTACTGCAACAGGTCGTATCGTTTTAACACACGATGGTCAAGGAAACATATCCGTGAGCGGTTCATTCAATAACTTATTAGATGATCTGAATACAGCGCTAGCAGGAGGCATCCATTTACACCCTGGTCTTGCAGGAACAAATGCAGGTGTAGACTTTGTCCTATCTCCAACAGTATCGGCAGATAATAGAAGTGCAGTATTATTACCAGCAGATAATACATTTGCATTCTCTCCAGAGCAGATAGAAACTTTATTTAGTAGAGGATATTATGTAAATGTTCACAGTTTAGAATTTCCTTCTGGTGAGTTAAGAGGTCAGGTATTGCCGTTTGCTAACACATATTTAGGAACTAATTTAGCTGGTGAAAATGAAATCCAACCTGTAGTGACAGAAGCGATTGGAAACATTCAATTCGAAATCACTGGAAATCAATTAGTAGTTACAGGTGGATTTAGCGGACTAGACGGCGATTTTGACGCTACAGTTGCTGGTGGTTCTCATCTACATATTGCAGATGCTGCTAATAATGGAGATGTAACTATCTTATTGAATGCGACTGTTGATCCTGATTTAAAAGGAGGTGTTTATCATGCCATTGATAATACTTTTATACTAGATGATGCTCAAAAAGAAAACCTGTTGAACGGACAAGTATATGTAAACATTCATACTACAACAAACGCAGCAGGAGAGTTAAGAGGACAGATATTGAGAGATGATAATGCTTTTCCGGCTGCAAGTGCAATAACATTTCCGGCAGATAATACTTCTGTAATCATTGATGGTGACATAAATACACCATTTACTGTGAATTGGAGTGCTGCAACAGATGTAAACGAAGACCTGTTAGTATACACTTTTCAACTTGCAACAGATGCTGATTTCAACAATTTATTACTTAATGCTAAAGTAGGTACTAGCTTAAGTCTTGAGTCTAACAATCAGGAGATCAATACGATTTTAGAAAATGCCGGAATAGCCATTGGTGACTCTGCAATATTATATCACAGAGTGTTAGCATCAGACGGAAGTGTATCTACACCATCAGCTCCATTTACAATTACCATTACCCGGGATGCCATCCTAAGTGTTGAAGAATTCGAAAATGCAGCTAATTTTAGTGTATATCCTAACCCTGCAAATTCTATCATTAATCTTAGAAGCGGTTTAGATCAAATATTCAACGTGGCTATTGAAATATATGATATCTCTGGTAAGAGAATTTATAATAACACTTCAGACTTGAATAGTACATTACAAATTAATGTTTCATCCTTTGAATCTGGAATGTATTTATTGAATATTACAGATAAAGAGAGTAACACTACTGTCACCAAAAGATTAATTAAAAAATAATGTTTTTCTTATTTGTTTGGTTATGAAAGGAAGAGTGCTGCTTTAATTAGTAGCACTCTTTTTTATAAATATGACTCCTTAAAAGAGTTTCAAAAAGTTGAAGAATGAAGTTTACATCTCTAAATAAATCTACCTTATTCTACTCCTAAATGAAATTTTTATAGTATTCAAAAAATTGTGCCAGTTTCATTATTTTATTTGCATAACTCATTATTTTATTTTTACTTTGTATTTCAAAGTACTTTAAAAATGAGCACAGAAGATTATTTAAAAGATATTACTGAGATTAAAGATATGATGAATAAATCATCTCGCTTTTTTTCTCTAAGCGGTTTGTCTGGTATACTAGCAGGCATATATGCTTTGCTGGGTGCTGCCGTAGCCTATTATTTGGTAAGTATCAGTGGTAGAGCATATCTAATTCTCGATGGTCAGACCTTTAATTATATCTTAATCGACCTTGCTGCTGTTGCATTTTTGAGCATATTTACCGCTGCGATATTAAGTAATCGAAAAGCTAAAAAAAATAAGGAATCTTTATGGAATGGAACTTCCAAAAGATTATTAACCGCCTTTTTAGTACCACTAATTACAGGTGGAATTTATATTCTGATAAAAATTTTCAGTAATCATTATGGGCTCACAGGTTCCTTGATGCTTATTTTTTATGGTTTAGCATTAGTAAATGCTTCAAAATATACAATTGGTAATGTAAAGTATTTGGGATATATAGAAATTGTATTAGGTTTGATCTGCGCTATCTACCCTGGATACGGATTTTGGTTTTGGGTAGCCGGTTTTGGAGTAATGCATATAATATACGGTAGTCTAATTTATTTTAAACACGATCGATAAAAAGTTTCCAGGCACACTGGAAATAGCCATGAAAAACATAATAGACAATATAAATAAAGCATTTGATCATCGAATTCGGTTAGGCATCATGTCTGTATTGATGGTTAATGAATATGCAGATTTTAAAACGCTAAAAGAACTATTAGGCGCCACAGATGGCAACCTGGCAAGTCATACCAAAGCTTTAGAAAAAGAAGAATATATAAATGTGGAGAAATCTTTTATAGGTCGAAAACCAAATACTAAATACAGTGTTACCAAAGAAGGAAAAATTGCTTTTAAAAAACATGTAGATGCTATTGAGAAATTACTAAAGAAACAATAGTAGACAGCTCATATTTTAAAAGAAAAAAGGAATATATTTTTTTAATCAATTACTTTGAATTTCAAAGTACTTTTAAAACAAAAAAATGAGATCATTAGTATTAGAGACGTTATATGAGTGGAGTAAAATACCCTATCAAAAATGGTTTAAAAAAGAAGAACCTTGGAACATCTCCATAGCTCAATTATTACAGTATCCTAATATCAGCTTAGGATTTCATTTAGGTAGTTTTTTATTACAACATGATTTTACACCACAACCCAAACTGGAAAACCACGATGTATTTCATGTATTAACCAAAACAGGAATTACTGTTCCTGAAGAAATATCTATGCAGTACTATCTTTTAGGTAATGGCAAAAGAAGCATTTACTTGTATACAGTTATACTTATTGGTACACTACTCTACCTTGATAAATTTCGATTATTCAGGGAAGCTTTTCAAAACGGAAGGCACGCTTTTGTTTTTCATAAACTGGATTACAAAAAACTACTAGATCATTCAATAGATACGATACGTACTACTTTTCTAATAAAACCAATAAATAGTAACAGATGAAAATTATACAATCAATTAACAAAAATGCCCTTATCATAGCGACAATAAGCTTTTTATTAGGCACTATACTATTATTATCACATCTTATTACCGGTTGGGATCAATTAGTATTCTTAGGAATATTTTATGTACTCATAGCAACTGTTCTCAACGGAATTACTTTTGTTGGCTTACTTGCCAATACAGTTGTTAATTATCACTATTACAGAGAAAACTTAACTACTATTTTAATCTTTTTACTCAATATACCGATTACTGTCGGGTATCTGTTTATTGTCATTAATAATCCTCTTCAATACATCCAATTCTAATGGATACTGTATACAAACATATTTCCTTTGTCAAGAAATTCATTATTGCTGTCACTTTTAGTAGTGTATTATTACTCATCAGAATAATTAAAACAGACTCTTTATTTTTCTCATTTCTGATCTGGAATCTCTTTTTGGCGAGCATTCCTTATGGTATTACACTACTATTAAGTTTTAAAAAGATCCACAAAAATCGATGGTTATTCTGGTTTGGATTTACCGTCTGGTTGAGCTTCCTACCTAATGCTCCGTATATAATAACAGATTTACAACATATTAGATTAAGCACACTACAATCAGTATGGTTTGATGTATTATTGATTTTATCATTCGCCATTAATGGGCTTATCGTAGGTTTTGCTTCTTTACGTACTATGCAAAGCCTTCTTTTGGAGCGATTTTCTGTAAAAACAGTAACTCTTATTATCTACATCGTATTGCTTCTTTGCGGATTCGGGATTTACCTAGGGAGAGTCCTTAGATGGAATAGCTGGGATATACTAACGCGTCCGCTGGATATCATAGGAGATATCGCTAAAAGAGTTTTATTCCCTATTGAACATATAAACACCTGGGCATTTACTATAGGCTTTGGATGTTTCTTAATCATTACATATCAGTTCATACAGTATTATCAAAAAGAAAACAATTAAAAAAATATTTATAAATAACAGAAACTATGGAATCACAGAAACAAAAAAAATCTTTTGGTCAATGGATAAAAACATCGATTACAATCCGCATGCTTATGGTTGGAATATTAATTCTGGTGCTACTTATTCCATTATCATACATAAAGAATTTAATTCAGGAACGCTCTTTTAGACAAAAAGAAGTTGTTAGCGAAATTAATCAGAAATGGGGTAATGAGGTATTACTGTATGGCCCAGTTCTTAAGATTCCATATCAAACCCATGCACTCAAAAAAACCTGGGATGAGAAGACCAAATCGTATACTGAAGAAGATATTATTTCTGTACATACTGCTTTTTTCTTTCCTAATACATTAAATATTGATTCTAATATCGATGTGGATGCTAAAAATCTGAAAAGAGGAATCTATAAATCTGCTGTATATACTGCTACCATGAAAATAAAAGGCACTTTTACTATTCCAACTTTTGAAACTCAGGATATTCCTAAAGAGGATATTTTATGGAATAAAGCAACCGTAATTATAAACTCTACAAACCTAAAAGGAATCAAAAGCAATTTGCAATTACAGTTAGGCGCAGAACATTATCCCTTGCGTTCTCGTTATACTCAGAATTCATATACAAACACGCTGGAAACAACCTTTCTAAAAGAAGCTTCGCTACCAAAAGAAAATACAATAGATTTTAATCTGGATTTAAAAATTAACGGCAGTGAACATCTACGTTTTATACCTGTGGGTAGCGAAACCAATGTTTCTATGAATTCTAACTGGGCTTCGCCAAGTTTTTATGGTAATTATTTACCAGATACAAAAACTAAAGTCATCTCTAAAGATGGTTTTAAAGCCAATTGGAAAGTATTAGAAATCAACAGAGAATTCGAACAAGAATTCTACGGAGAACTGCCACAGATAAACTCATCCGCTTTTGGAGTAAAACTATTCATACCTGTAGATGAATACCAAAAAAGCGAACGAGCAACTAAATACGGATATCTTGTAATTGCACTTACTTTTCTGGTTTTCTTCCTGATTCAAGCAGTAAGCAAGATCAATATTCATCCTTTCCAATACTTAATGATCGGATTAGCGCTAACGATGTTTTACACCTTATTAATATCCATTTCAGAACATTCTAGCTTTTTATACGCATATGGAATTGCCGGTTCTTCTGTAATACTATTAATAGCAACCTACTCCAAAGCAATTCTTAAAAGTTTAAAATTTATGGGATTAATAGGAGCATCACTTGCGGCACTATATGCTTTTATTTTTGTAATTATTCAATTAGAGAACTATGCGCTGCTTGTAGGAAGTATCGGATTGTTCTTAATTTTAGGTACGATTATGATGATATCTCGTAAAATTGACTGGGGAGAATAATTCAGTCCAAAAAACAAACTTTCTTAAAATATTAAACAGCTCACAAAAACATAAAATTGGGGGTAATTAAAAAGTCTTATTTCTGATACGAAAAAAGACTTTTTTATAATAAATCAGTATGTTTCTAGCCTTTGAAAAAAAACAAATTTAACCGATTTTGAATAAAAAAATTTATATTAAAGAATGGAGTTTCTTTAAACCCTATAGCAAGCAAACTACTACTGATATATACTACCTGAAATTAAGCAATGAAGTAAAAAGAAATATCAGTCCTCTGTGCTATAATGAACTCAGCAAATTTCTATCTAGTAAAGAGATTAACGCATTATGTTGTTTTTTGGTATCTTATTTTGAAGATCAAATTTCTGAGACGAATCTCTGGAATTCTTTTATTTCGCTTCATAAAAAAAAGTATGGAAAACCATTACCATTTTTTGACACATCAGAATATATAGAAAAAGAAATTAATCATCAAGATGTTGCTTTCTTAATTTGGTATTTTATAAATTGTCTGGATAGAGATTCTTTTTTAGAATCAAATCACCCTCTGATAATGTTGCTGGCCAATGAAGTTATGATCGTTTTAGAAGAGGAGTACGAATATGCCCCAGAGAATACACTTCTTCAATCGTATTATCGATTATCAATAATCAATGAAGACGATGCATATTATGAGGTTAAAAAATTTTGTGAAACTATTCTCCTAAAAAGCTATTTATTTTTTCCAGACACTCTATATAGATATACAGAACAAAAAATATCTATTATCGAAAACGATTCTATCGATTCTAGGTATAAACCTCAAGTTCTTTATGATGCAATTGATGGAATCATCAATGAAAGTAAAACAGCATTACTCTCTATATCCGGAGATGAATGGATATTAGAGATTATTGGTGTCAGTCATCCTTTATATCAGGATATTTGCAAACTTCCCAGAAAAATAAGAGGTATGTTTTTTTACAAAGGAGCGGATGAAAAAACAATTTTTACCCAACATATAGCGTCAGGAAAAATGTTCAACCTTACTAAAAAATCTTTTTCTAAAGACAATTATCCTAAGGAAATAGACGATATCTTATATTTCGGCATGTCATTCTGGAAAGAAGAGTGGTGGCTTTCCGGATCTTTTTTATCTTATCAGTATGATCAAAAAATAGTTGATCAAGAAAAAAAATCTCTGATAGAGATCAATAAAGTAAACTCATTAAATCCCGAAATTAAAAAGCAGAATATAGAGACTTTAAAAAAGATGCAAGAATCCTTTCTGGAGTTTAACAACAACTCCCTGATTGTATTTTTACCATCGGGAGCGTTGGATTCGTTTCATAAAAAATTCATATCCTTCCATAATGATAGATTGAATAATAAAATTGATCCTAATCAAAAATATTCTTTCGAACCCGGCAAAACAGCAACCGACGAAAGAGCTTTGCTTTTCTTTAACCCCAATGGAGGTATTGAATATGGTTTTGATATTAATAGCGCATTCCCTACATCAGAAAATCCTTTTTATGATCCGGAAACAGAAGAAGAAGACTTTAAGTACCTTTTGATGGATTCTAATCTTTCTACAGAATTAGCATTGTATGCCATTGAAAATTATGGTGATCACATACAATATTTAAAAACACAAAATGGTAAAAAAATTCTGGAAGATATTGACTTCTTACTTCGGTTTTGGAAATGTGATTACTACGAGACAAAACCAGCGATAACAGTTTTGTAAAAATGTTATATTCTAAATTTCCGATTCTTGCATTATAATTACTAACCTGATCATACAGTAAAAAAACGATCTAACCTTTTGTACAATAAGAGTTAGTAGTTTTTTCAAAATCAACCCCATGTTTCGGATATATTTTGGAAAAGTATCTTATGTCCGTAAGTAAAACTTTTTTCTGATAAGGATTAAAATGAATTCAATGTACTGGCTTAATCTTTATTAGAGTCTGTTTAAAACCCTGCTGCCTATTAGTCATCACTATTACAACCTTTAAACATACTCTTAAAAATTCCCTCAAATCAAATAGCAAAAATATTTTACAAAAACGATTTTTTAGAAATTGAAGTAATCTATACTATGATACCGAGAAACTAACCTGATGATTGATCAATACACATTCTTTAAAATGGGTTTATTATTTATTCTATCTAATTTCTATTAACATGGTATGAAAAACTTACCGAATAGAGAAATCGTTATCTATTCTTTCTAAATTTCAAAAAAAGCTCCCTTTAACGTAATACTGATAAAAACTACCCGAAAAGGGTGGGGAAATATCCCTGTTTATAAAATATATTTGGAATATAACATTAATACCTAAACACACATTAAAAAAGACTATGACAACAATTTAACCTTAAAACCAAGATTAATTCTTAAAACTAAAAAATCATGAAAAACTTATTCTTTACACTATTTTTTGCACTCGTATTATCATTTACCAATGACATAAGCGCTCAAATATATACTGATTCAAATGGAAGAGTCGGAATCGGTACCACTTCTCCTGGAAAGAAGCTTGATATAGAAGGTGGATCTTTACGAGTACGATTTAGCAATACATCTCCTTATAGAAGACGTGCTTTTGATATCAATACAACTGCGGCAGATCCCAGATTGGAATCAGAACGATATATTGTATTCTTCAATACTCCCAGAGCATCTTTTATAGACATCTACGCTAAAACACTATATGAGAGATCAGACAAAAATGATAAGGAGAATATCACGGAGATCGATGATTCTTATATCAATAAATTATCCAAACTTAATGCGGTAAGTTATAACTGGAAAAAAGATGCATCCAAAAAGAAAGAGATTGGTTTTCTGGCTCAGGATGTCGAAAAAGTATTCCCAGAGCTCGTAAGAAGCGTCGAAGGAATAGAAGGAAAATCAATTTCTTATTCGCATATGACTCCTATTCTTGTAGAAGCGTTAAAAGAGCAGCAAGAACTTATCAAAAGTTTACAGTTAAAGGTAACAGAACTTGAACAAAAGATTAACAACACTAATACAAACAATCCTAATAATACATCATCATCTAAACTAATAAGAAGTTATCCTAATCCTACGCAAGGGTTTTCAACCATAGAATTATACCTGGACGATACTATCACGGATGCTAAAATTGTACTAATTGATAATATGGGTACTACTATAGACACATATCCTGTGGCCAAAAGAGGAAATGTTTTTTTAGATATCAATAATCAAAAACTGACCCCTGGTATTTACTTCTATTCTTTGCTTATAGATAACAAAAAAATTGACAGTAAAAAAATAATTAAAAAATAAATAAAACATCTGGTTAAATTGTTTCATAAAAGCGGGGAAGCGAACTATTCACTTCCCCGCTTACTTTATAGCAAGTTCTTTTTGACTGCAATAAGCACTTACCTTGATTTACTTATTTTTTTAAATATCTTTATCCCAAAAAAGTAATATGTTACTTAAATATACAATTGCAGTCTTTGGGATAATTATCTTTCTAGGATGCAAGCAACAATCAGAAAATACCAATATTTCTACAAAAGAAATCTTATTCTCTAAAGAAGGAGAATTATCTTTATATACTAAAAAAGACACTATCCCAACATTGATTAAAAAAATTGATATAGAAATTGCAGATAATGAGTATGAGAGAGAAACTGGTTTGATGTATAGAAAATCTATGGAGTCTAATCAAGGTATGCTATTTATTCAGAAGCAATTCAGACCACAAAGCTTCTATATGAAGAATACTTTAATACCGCTGGATATCATTTATATAGATACTAATTTTAAAATTGTAAGTTTTCAGAAACAAGCAAAACCATTAGATGAAACTTCTTTACCCTCTGGAAAACCCGCTAAATATGTTTTGGAGATCAATGCTGGATTATCTGACAAATTAAATTTGGCAGTTGGAGATTCTATTTCTTTTAAAAAAATATAAAAAGAAGTAATATCCGACTACGTTAAATATTCATCAAACTGGTAATATCTCTGAGTAAGTCTCATAGTATTTCAACCTAGATTATCAGCTAAAAACTTAGTTTCGATATAATGTTTTACAAAAAAATTAAATAAAGCGTTTTTAGTTGATAGTTAGCAAACTACCTCGGGACAAATCTACTAGGTATTTATTGAAAAAAAAACATTTTGATGTTGAGACAAGCCGGAGGGTTTAAATCTCGATTATCGAGTAATATTCTATGCAGATTTTATTTGATAAATAGCTTTTTTCGGTCTTTATATTGATGGAGCGAGTTCAATTAGTGCCAAACGCATCAGTTTGAATAAAATTCTGATAAGAATTTTGTACAAAAAACAAGTCCCTCTGGTTCAAAAGCCGATTCTTAACACATGTTTCTTTTGTCAATTTAAACACTGAATAAAAATTTTATTGGATGTCTCAAATTAACGAATTTTAATCTTGAACATTAATAATCGAGTTCAGGTTATTATTTCAATATCATTGACTCGTTCTTAGATAAAATCATCGCAAACTGAATCAAATTATTTTTTAATTCAAGCGAGAAAGAACATTCATAAATAGCAGCCTTATCGAAACCCTTTATTTTGAAGTGTGAGTGAAAGAGAAAGAAATGATTTTGGCAGGTAATTTCATTTGAGAATTTGTATTATACGATTTGTGATTAAAAAATTCGTATAAATTCATTGAATTATTTTTTCTTTATGCAAGGCAAAAAAATCAAGCATAGCTATAGCTACGGTTTATTTTTTAAACGAAGTAGAAAGGAAAAAGAAACGATGAATATGCGAAATTTTTAGTTATAAATCGTATTACTTGTGTATAAAGAAAAAGCTAGTTACAATTGCAACTAGCTTTTCTATATATATTAAGATAAAATATAGTATCTATGCTTCTACCTCTACTGCTTCAGGTTTTTTCTTTTCTTTAAGACCTACCTTATTCACAGTATCATACATCACTGGAGTTGCAATGAATAATGAAGAATAGGTACCTACTACCACACCTATAATTAATGAGAACATAAATCCTCTTAATGGTTCAGCAAAAATAAAGATTGCAATAAGTACCAGTAAAGTAGTTAATGAAGTATTTAATGTACGACCTAATGTACTATTTAATGCCGCATTTACATTCTTATCTAATGTCCACCCTGTATGTTCGTTCAAATACTCTCTAATTCTATCAAATACGACCACCGTATCATTCAGAGAATATCCTACAACCGTTAATATTGCTGCGATGAATGCCTGATCTATTTCCATATTAAAAGGCATAAACTTATAGGTTAATGAGAATATACCTAATACGACTAATACATCATGGAATACCGCAGCTACAGCACCTAAACTAAACTGCCATCTTCTAAATCTAAATAAGATATACAAGAATACTACAATTAATGAAGCTAAAACCGACCAAAAAGCAGCCTGCTTAATATCATCCGCAATAGTAGGCCCTACTTTCATAGAAGACATAACCCCTACCTGCTTATCTTCATCTCCATTTATAAATTCACCATATGTCAATCCATTAGTAAGATAAGGTTTCAGAGATTCATATAGCTTATTAGAGATTTCAGAATCTACTGCTTCACCAGCTTCGTCAATTTTATATTTTGTGGTAATTTTTAATTGATTATTAGCACCAAGTGTTTTTGCCTGAGCACTCCCAAAGGTTGTTACTAAATCTTTCTCCACATCGGTTGGTACTACATCCTTTGCAAAACGAACCGTATACGTTCTACCTCCAACAAAGTCTACACCATAATCCAAACTCTGAGTAATAAGCGAACCTATACCTGCCAAAATAATGATAGCAGAAACAACATATGCCATCTTTCTTTTTCTTAAGAAATTGATATTGATATCTCTAAACAAGTTTTTAGTGGCAGCAGTAGAAAAGGCTAATTCTTTACCATTTTTACCATATCCATCAATGAACAATCTAGTGATAAAAATAGCCGTGAATAATGAAGTAAGAATACCTATTAATAAAGTAGTTGCAAAACCTTTAATTGGACCTGTCCCGATTAACAATAAAATTAAACCGGTAAGACCTGTCGTAATATTGGCATCGAGTATCGATGATAATGCATTATTAAATCCATCTTTGATAGCATCTGCTTGTGATTTACCTCTTGCGAGCTCTTCTTTGATTCTTTCAAAAATCAGTACATTGGCATCTACAGACATACCTATTGTCAATACAATACCTGCAATACCAGGCAGCGTTAATACTGCTTTTAATCCAGCTAATACTCCAAAAATAAACAGAATATTCACCACTAACGCAACATCTGCAAAGGCTCCAGCTTTACCATAATAAAAAATCATCCATATTAGTATTAATACCAATGCTATAGCAAAAGACATAATACCACTATCTATAGCTTCTTGCCCTAATGAGGGCCCTACAATTTCACTCTGTATAATATCTGCAGAGGCAGGTAATTTACCGGCTCTTAGCACATTCGCTAAATCCTGTCCTTCTTCTACAGTAAAATCACCAGAAATCTCACTTCTTCCTCCACTAATAGCTCCTTTAGATACTCCTGGAGCAGAATACACAATATTATCAAGTACAATAGCAATCTGACTTCTTTGCGTAAAGGCACGTCCAGTCATTTCTTCCCATTTCTTAGCTCCTTTTCCATCCATCTGCATAGATACTACCACCTGATTTAACTGATCATAGGTTTGAGTAGCATCTGTAATTACACCTCCACTCAATTCTGGGGTATTATCACGATTCCCTTTTAGCGCATATAGATCAACAACATTGGCATCTTTTGACTGCTTACTCCAAACAAACTTAGCATAACGCTGATCTCCGGATAGTAAAGACTTTACTTTCGGGTGTTTAAGATAGTTATTAAACTGAGCTGTATCCTTGATAGCAACTGTTCCCAAAATAGGTCCCCCCTGATATACATTGGATTGCTCTGAGAAAAGATCAAAAATTGGATTTACCTGTGCCACCACATCCGTAGAATCTTCTGCATCTTCTAATAAATCAGCAATGGCATCATCTTTATCCGTTTTTGCAGTATCTACCTGAGTAGAATCTACTTCTTTTTTTAACAAACTATCAACCGCACTGTCTTTAGCCGTTTTTGTTGTATCAACCTGAGTAGTATCTACTACTTTTTTTACTTCTTCCTCTTTTCCTTCTTTCTTAGATTTTTCAAGATCCTGTTTTAATACATTATTTGCTGCCCCAAGAAATGAGGACATTTCATTAATATTAAATACATCCCAAAACTCTAATTGAGCTGTACTCTGTAATAATTTCTTAACACGATCTACATCTTTTGCTCCTGGCAACTCTACCAGAATACGCCCTGATTCTCCTAAACGTTGTATATTAGGTTGTGTAACCCCAAACTTATCAATACGTTTACGTAATACCTCAAATGCAGAAATCACAGATTCATCAATCTTTCTTTTCAGTATCGGTTTTACAACATCATTAGACATATCATAAGTAATATCATCACTTAAGTTTTTATTCGCAAAAATATCTGGAGAAGCTAATTGCGCATCCGGAATTTTTTCAAACTCAATAAAGAAATCTTCTACATACGTCTTCTGACTATTTTTCTGTGTCTGATCCGCAGCAGCCAGTGCCTGATTAAAAGAAGGATCTTTAGAATCATTTGCCAATCCTTTTAATATATCTTTTACAGAGATTTGTAAAATAACATTGATTCCTCCTTTAAGGTCAAGTCCTTTATTAAGCTCTTTACTTTTAGCATCGTTGTAGCTAAAATTTGCAAAAATTGGTTCTTTTCCTATAGAATCCAGGTAAGCACCTTCTGCAATTTCTCTTTCCTTAGAAGCATCAGCTCCCGGGTATTTCGTTAAAGCATAATTTTCTGCTTCTTTTTCTTTTGTATAGGTTAAATACGTAAACGATAATTGGTATAAACATACCAAACCGAATAAAATCGCAAATACCCTAATGAGTCCTTTATTTTGCATTATTTGTTTATTTTTTGGTCAAACCTTTTATAATTCATATTTATAAAATTTATCTCAGGTTTGATAATTAGTAATGTATTGATAGTGTGTGAGTGTAAACTTTATCAAACGAATATTGATAAGCTACTTGACAAAAAACAGTAACTGTTTTTTGAAAATTTATATAAAATATTTATTTTAATTACGTAATGGGTCCAGCTCTTACTTCTGGAATTGTATGTGAAGTAGTATCTATTGCTAATGCAATATTCGTATTTATTTTATAAGCTGTTTTTGTGAGCTTATTTGTAATATTTATATCAATTTCTGGCAGAAAACCGTACAAACTAGTATTAGAATTTCCATATTGCTCAGGTACAACTTCTAAAACATATTTGTTATTAATATTGGTGTCAAAATCAGTATTTTTATGGATTTCATAAACATTCAGATTATACTCTTTTGACTTTTCATCTGAAGGGGATTGATCCTCATCCTGATGGTGATCATAAAAAACATGATCTAATGTCAGGTTTTCTTCCTCTGAGAGAATTCTTTTTATATAGGCTACATCTTCATCACTATAATATGCAATTTTGAAAGTGCCTTTTTTAAAACCTCTTGTTATTCTTGTATACTGAACCCCTATTGATTGTAATTGCTTCTTTACAATAGAAACCGCATTTTGGGCTTCTGTAGAACTAACTTCATTGTGAACAAATTCTAATACAATTTCCTGGTTAGGTACCACAGCTTGTTGTTGAATAACAACAAATAATGCAAGTGCAGACAGCAAAGTGCCGAAGTACCATTTTTTCTTCATGCCGCAAATATAAAAAAATAAAAATTGCATTTATAACGTCTTCGCATAAATATCATATACACTAGTTAAATTATGTAAGAGATAAAAAGGGAAACTATAAAATTTTGAATAAATTGTATCATAAATACATTTCAATTTTTAATAACTATCAGATCCTTATGTAAAGTTTACTTTCTTCTTTGTTGAAACTCTATAATAAAGAAGCCATAGCAGTAGCTATGGCTCAATTTTATTTTCAATATTTTAAAACCCAGATGGTACTAATTATACGCTTCATCATGCACATTGGCTACTGCTCTACCGCTAGGATCATTCATGTTTTTAAAAGCTTCGTCCCATTCTAACGCTATTTTGGTACTACAAGCCACTGAAGGTTCCTGTGGAACACTTAAGGCAGCTGCATCACTAGGAAAATGTCCTTCAAAAATAGTTCTGTAATAAAACTCTTCTTTATTTTGTGGTGTCTGTATAGGAAATCTAAAATGTGCATTTGCCATTTGTTCGTCCGTTACTTCTGCATCCACTACTTCTTTTAGCGTGTCAATCCAACTGTACCCTACTCCATCAGAGAATTGCTCTTTTTGCCTCCAGGCTACACTTTCTGGTAAATAGGATTCGAATGCCTTGCGGATCACCCACTTCTCCATTCTTTCGCCATTAATCATTTTATCCTGCGGATTAATTCTCATTGCCACATCCATAAATTCTTTATCAAGAAAAGGAACTCTACCTTCGATCCCCCAAGCTGCAAGAGATTTATTGGCGCGTAAACAATCATACATATGTAATTTATCTAGTTTACGCACTGTTTCTTCATGAAACTCCTCAGCATTTGGCGCTTTATGAAAATACAGATATCCACCAAATATCTCATCAGCACCTTCTCCAGAAAGTACCATTTTTACCCCCATAGACTTGATGACACGAGCCATTAAATACATAGGTGTAGAAGCCCTAATAGTGGTAATATCATAGGTTTCCAGATTATAGATAACATCTCTAATAGCATCCAACCCTTCTTGTATTGTAAATTTAATTTCGTGATGTACGGTTCCTATATGATCTGCTACTTTCTGAGCAGCAGCCAGGTCAGGAGAACCTTCTAATCCTACAGAGAAAGAATGTAATTGAGGCCACCAGGCATCTTTAGTATCACCAGACTCTATTCTTTTTTCTGCATATTTTTTGGCAACCGCAGAGGTCACAGAAGAATCAAGTCCTCCTGATAATAATACTCCGTATGGCACATCAGACATTAATTGTCTATGTACAGCAGCTTCTAATGCATCTCTTAATTCATCTATACTGGTTTGATTCTGTTTTACGGCATCAAAATCTGTCCAATCTCTGATATACCACTTTTCTAGTTCACCAGTTTTACTATCCAAAAAGTGCCCTGGAGGAAATAACTCTATTTTGGTGCAAACACCTTCTAAGGCTTTTAATTCTGACCCTACATAAAAAGTACCGTTCTGATCCCATCCCATATATAAGGGAATAATCCCCATATGATCTCTTGCAATCAAATAGGAGTCATTTTCCTGATCATATAGAGCAAATGCAAAAATACCACTGAGATCATCTAAAAAAGCGGTTCCTTTCTCTTTATACAATGCTAAAATCACTTCACAATCAGATGCTGTCTGAAAATTATATTTCCCTTCAAACTGTTCGCGAATATCTCTATGATTATAGATTTCTCCATTTGCAGCCAGTATTATTTTTTTATCTTCACTAAATAAGGGTTGCTTACCAGAAACAGGATCTACAATGGCTAATCGCTCATGAGCCATAATTACATTATCATTAGCATAAATCCCACTCCAATCTGGGCCTCTATGACGTATTTTCTTAGACATCTCTAGTAATTGAGGTCTTAATACCTCTGCTTTTTCTTTCAGATCAAAAGCACAAACAATTCCACACATAATTTTCTTTTTCTATTAATTCAGAAGTCAAATATCTATTTATAGTTACACAATACAAAGTATACATCCTTAAAAGGTTTCATTTTATAATATATTCACTCAAATATCATACAACTTGTAATAACAATCATTAAAAAACTATCGATATACTATCAAGTTGTTATATTACCCTTTTAACAGAAATTAAAGACAGGATTAACATATAGTAGGCAAGTTCGTACATATCTTTACGGTAGTTATAAAAATAAAATTACATATTATGAAAAAATCGACCTTGTTAGTACTGATAATGTTTTTGGGAAGCATTGCTACTATGAGTGCTCAAAAATTTGATGGAATCCAAAAAAGTCCTACAGACATTTCTTACGCTAAAGCTGACAGAAATGCAAAGCCTGAGATTAAAGTAATTTACAGCAGACCTCATAAAAAAGGAAGAACTATTTTTGGTGAATTAGTTCCTTATGGTAAGGTATGGAGAACGGGAGCAGATGAGGCTACTGAGATTAAATTTTTTAAAGATGCTAAGATTGGTGATAAAACTGTAAAAGCTGGTACGTATTCACTATTCACAATACCTGGCGAAAAAGAATGGACAATTATTATAAATTCTGACTTAGATATCTGGGGTGCTTATTCTTATAATGAAAGTAATGATGTAGCTAGAATCAAAGTCACTCCATCAACAGGAAAAGAACTGGAAGCTTTCTCTATTGCTTTTAAGAAAGTGGATACTGGATACCATATGGTCATGGGATGGGATACCACTAAAGTAGAAATTCCTTTTGCCATATAAACAAATTAAAAAAACAAAAAAAGCGAAGTAAATCTTCGCTTTTTTATTTCAATATAACTTTATTAAGAGAAGTGGTTATTATCTATGAATTGCATTACTAGATGCTCCTGGTAATTCTTTCATAAAATCCATAACGATTCTAAAAGTTAATCTAAATTTAGTGTAAAATAGCCCCATATAATTTTATTTTAATTGTTATTTAATTCAAATATAACACCTAATCAACTCTAAATCAACATTTTTAACATTTGCTGCTTATTTTTTTAGATGTAAGTCAAAATTTTTCTGATTAAAACCGACATAATTTTTCTGATACTATTATTTTTTTAACTAAAACATCAAAAATTCAATTGTTATATGTAGGTTTTTAAATTTTAAAACATAGTATTTCTAAATCGAATGTGAGATTTATCCTATCTATGAATTGCATTACTACAAGCCGATGGTAATTGTTTCAAAAAACTCTTTAGTGCTTGGATATCAATTGTAAGTATACCGTAAAAAATTTTCATAATTATTTGATTTATAATTCGTTATACAAATATAAAACTCAAAACAGTCTTGATGAAAAAATTAACACATCGATCATCCAATTTTAGACATAGCGTAAAAAAAACCGCTATAAATATCAAAACAACATAATTAAAAAAAATTAATACAGAATTAACTTACAAAAACAATCTAAAGTCACAGGGTTTTTCCCCTGTTTTTGTAATTCAGCGCGTATATATAAATAGATAAAAAGAGGAAATAAATCTAATTCTGGACTAAAAACGTCAATTCCATAATAAAAAGAGGCTTATTATGGAATATTTAAATACTTATGCGTTTGTAAAGAGACCTTCCATTTGGGGTTTTTCATCACATATGCTACAATCAAGGGAATCATCTTATCTCTTACACTCCATTCGGGTTGTAAATACAATACACAATCATCAGAAACCTGATTTGCCTGTTCTTCTGCAAAAGCAAAATCGCTTTTATTATATACAATACATTTTAGTTCATTTGCCTTACTATAAATTCCTGGTTCCGGTAGCTTTACTTTTTTAGGAGAAAGGCATATCCAATCCCAGGTTCCGCTAAGAAGATAAGCTCCGGAAGTCTCTATATGGGTTTGCGCGCCTCTTTCTTTAAGTCCTTTGGTAAGTACTCCCATATCCCAGGTCAAAGGCTCTCCTCCCGTGACAACAACAACATTGCTATATTTTATAGCATTATCAATTATGACATTTGTATCTGTAGGAGGATGCAATTCTGCATTCCAGCTTTCTTTTACATCACACCAATGACATCCTACATCACAACCGCCAATTCTAATAAAATAAGCAGCCGTTCCTTTGTGATATCCTTCTCCTTGTATTGTATAAAATTCTTCCATAAGAGGAAGCATCCTGCCCTGATCAACCAGTTTTTTTACTCTTTCTTGCATAAGGGTGCAAAGGTAGATAATAAATTAAGAATGATCCTTCGCCTGGTAGGAATCTTATAGTGAAGCGATTGAACCGTTCACTACGTCATATATTTTAATATAAGTCACTGGTTAGCGCATATTAATGACTATTCATTTTGATTTTGCTGCCACACATTCAATTTCAATTTTAGCTCCTACGGCTAAGCCTTTAGCTGCAAAAGTAGTACGCGCTGGTTTTTTAGGAAAATATGTTTTATACACTGTATTAAAAGCAGAAAAATCTTGTATATCTGCTAATATGACCGTACACTTTACGACATCATTCATATCCATGTTATGCTGCTTTAGCACCTCTTTAATATTATCCAGGGTTTGTTTTGTCTCTGCTACTATGCCTCCCTCAACCAATTTTCGGGTTGTATGATTCATGCCCACCTGACCTGACAAAAAATATAAATTCCCTACTTGTACAATATCAGAAAAAGGAGCTTTTGCTTTTTTAGGTTCATGAGTTTTATGAAAAACCACATCAACTCCAGCATTTGATTGAGAACAGCTAATACAAAACAGAGACAACAGTGCAATTACAAGAATGTTTTTCATCAGGAAATAATATTATATATGTGTGCTATTTACAGTATCCTAAAAATAAACTATAAATCAACATTGTGTGCTTAATTATGTAAAATTATTGATTTATTAGAAAAACAACGCTGTATTCATTTCAATAGAATGGTTAAGATTCCTATTTTTATCAAAATTTACATCAATTATGAGCACGAATCAGGAATTCCTTGATCATATTAATGCGGGGTATACCACTAAAGGTGATTTTATAACATTGGGTGCTGCAATGCACAAAAATGAGACCGTTAAAGATGCACAGGTAAAAGTACCTTTAAAAACACTAAATCGTCATGGGCTTATCGCAGGTGCCACAGGTACGGGCAAAACTAAGACATTACAGGTTTTTGCAGAAAATTTAAGCGAACAAGGAATCCCGGTACTTTTAATGGATATCAAAGGTGATCTTAGTGGGCTTGCTGCTGCCAGTCCAGGGCATCCCAAAATTGATGAGCGTCATGAAAAAATCGGTATTCCCTTTGAAGCAAAGAATTTCCCGGTAGAGATTCTTTCCTTATCAGAACAAGATGGAGTAAGACTAAGAGCTACTGTGAGTGAGTTTGGTCCCGTTTTATTCTCCAGAATTCTCGATGTAACAGAAACCCAAGCCGGTATTATTTCTATTATTTTTAAGTATTGTGACGATCATAAACTACCATTACTCGACCTAAAGGATCTTAAAAAAGTATTACAGTTTGCGACTAGAGAAGGCAAAGAAGAACTTGAAAAAGAGTATGGCAGAATATCTACGGCATCAACAGGTGCCATATTACGCAAAATAGTGGAATTAGAACAGCAGGGGGCTGATATCTTTTTTGGTGAACGCTCTTTTGATGTCAATGACCTTTGCAGGGTGGATAATGATGGCAGAGGATTTATTAATATTATAAGATTAACAGATATTCAGGATAGACCAAAATTATTTTCAACATTTATGCTGAGTTTATTGGCAGAAGTGTATAGTACTTTTCCTGAGCAAGGTGATAGCGGGAGACCTGAATTAGTCATTTTTCTTGATGAAGCACATTTGATTTTTAAAGAAGCTTCCAATGCTCTGATGGATCAAATAGAAAGTATTGTAAAGTTAATACGTTCTAAAGGTGTTGGATTGTATTTTATAACCCAGAACCCTACAGATGTTCCTGATGGGATCTTAAGTCAGTTAGGACTCAAAGTGCAACACGCACTTAGAGCATTTACTGCAAAAGATCGTAAAGCCATCAAACTTACTGCAGAAAATTACCCAATCTCAGAATATTATGACACTAAAGAAATACTCACTTCGCTGGGAATAGGAGAAGCATTAGTATCTGTTCTTGATGAAAAAGGACGCCCTACTCCACTAGCGGCAACCATGCTTAGAGCACCTATGAGCAGAATGGATATATTATCTAAAAGTGAACTCAAAGCATTATCTGAAAAATCATCTCTTTCCAAAAAATATAACGAAGACATCGATAGAGAAAGTGCCTATGAAATTTTAACAGAAAAGATAGAAAAAGCTGAGGCGGCAGAAGCAAAAGAGACGGCAAAAAAAGAAAGAGAAAAATTAAAGAAAAATTCATCCCGCTCCAGTTCCAGAAGAACAAATACAACAGAAAAAGCAGTTATCAAGGTGTTAACAAGTGCTACATTTATAAGAGGTGCATTGGGAATATTAAATAAATTATTACGTTAATAATAGCAAATATTTTTTTTGTTTAACTCAGGGATAATTATGCCACTATGCTAAAAACAATAAACTTCGCATTCTTACTTTTTTTACTAATAATAGCTTGTCAGAAAGAAGAAAAAAGTCAAGATCCTTTTTTGATCTCAAACAATAGAATCGGACATCTCACTCATAAGACAACTCTAAAACAATTAGATTCTATATATAGTAATGATTCTATTGTAAGAAATATAGCAGGTGATAAATTACTGAATACGAACAATGAAATAGCGATCTTCGAAAAAGGTGGAAAAAAACTACTTATACTGGAAGTCAGACAAAAATCCGACATAAATTCTACCATAAAAAACATACAACTTATTGACAGTCGATATCATACGGATACAGGGCTATCACCCAATGGAACGTTTAAAAACATTAAGGATCATTATACCATCACTAAAATTACTAATACGCTAAGTTCGGCTGTACTATTTGTAGATAGTATACAGGCATCGTTGACTATTGATAAAAAGGAATTAGCCGCTGATCTCAAGTTTAATACAGATACTAAAATCGAAGCTTCTCAAATACCTGATTCTGCAAAGATCAAGCATTTTCTAATTAGCTGGGATGAAAATTAACGTTTGACTAATATCTATGAGTAAGAAATATAAGATTCAAAAAGCGCCTTTTGTGGTTCCGACTACCGATGGAAAGTTAATAGAAGAGCATTTCGGGCAAGCTTCTGATAGTAATACTGAAGTTAGCATAGCACATATGATTGCTCCTCCACATTGGAGCGAACCATTCCAAACCCCTGAATTTGATGAATATACGTATATCATCAAAGGTAAAAAACAATTCATTGTAGATGGAGAAAAATTAATCCTAACAGCTGGTCAATCCATTAAAATAGAAAAAAATACGCGCGTACAATACGCTAATCCTTTTGAAGAAATTTGTGAGTATATCGCCATTTGTCTGCCTGCATTTTCTATTGAATCTGTACACAGAGAAGAAGCATGAAAAAAATAGTAAAAAAATACGCTCCTATTATTGTCGGAAAACGTCTGCAGTTTCTATTTTTTTTCAATAAGAAAAAAGCACTGCACAAAGCATATATTCTTTTTAGTACTCCACTCAAAGGAAAAGTACTTCCGGATCAGGAATATTTTTTGGAAGAGGCAGAAGATGAAGTCATTCTAATAAAAGATAATCATATTCAAACATACCGATGGGCTAATATGGGAGAAACTGTATTAATGGTTCATGGATGGGACAGCAATACGCATCGCTGGAAAACACTAATACAAAAACTACATCAGCTGAATTATAATATAATTGCATTTGATGCCCCTGCTCAGGGAAATTCTACGGGTAAAACCCTAACCGTTCCCTTATATGCAGAATGTCTTCAGAAAATGGTAGAACTCTATAGACCCAATCATATTATCGGACATTCTGTAGGCGGAATGACCACCATTTTTCATCAGCATACATATCCAAATATTGAAATAGAGAAATTAGTAGTGCTAGCACCACCCACAGAATTAGCTACTATTATGGAAGGGTATCAGGAAACACTAAAGTTACCTGATCGGTTTATGAAAGCTTTAAGTCAATATTTTAAAGATAAATTTGGTTTCTATTTTGAAGAATTCTCCATGGCAGAATTTGCTAAGAGCATTCATCAACCAGGATTGCTCATCCACGATAAATATGATACTATAGCACCATATGAAGGGGCAGAGGTCATTAGTAGCCATTGGAAAGACATAAAATTTATTACTACAGAAAATTTTGGACATTCTTTATTTTTTGATGAGGTAGATGATATGATTATTGATTTTTTGAAAGATTAAATTTTATGACCACCTTTGCAGCGTGGAAAATTCTAATCAAACCAGACTCAACAAATATCTAAGCGAAGTTGGATACTGTTCTCGCAGAGAAGCAGACAAGCTCATTGATCAGGGCAGAGTTACTATAAATGACAAAGTTCCTGAAATGGGAACCAAAGTTTCTCCCGGAGATGAAGTAAAAGTAGATGGAGAAACCATTAATGAACCCAAAGAAAAACCTGTATACCTTGCCTTTCATAAACCTGTAGGTATCGTATGTACTACAGCTCAGAATGAAAAAGATAATATTATTGATTATATCAATTATCCCAAACGTATTTTTCCTATCGGTCGATTAGACAAACCCAGTGAGGGGCTAATTCTCCTTACCAGTGATGGAGATATTGTTAACAAAATACTTAGAGCCAGAAACAATCACGAAAAAGAATATATTGTAACAGTCAACAAGCTAATTAGTCCTTTATTTATAAAAAGAATGGGAAATGGTATTCCAATTTTGGATACTATAACCCGAAAATGTGAGGTAGAACAGATCAGTAAATATGATTTTAGAATAGTACTCACACAAGGTTTGAACCGTCAGATTAGGAGAATGTGTGAATATTTAGGATATGAAGTAATTCGGTTAAAACGAATTCGTATTATGAATATTACACTTGATACATCTGTGGGAACTTGGAGATATCTTACTGATACAGAATTAAGCATCATAAACTCAGACACAGGAGATTCTAGTAAAACTGAAGAAGCTTCTGTTACCAATAAATTAAATGGAGGTACTAATAGCTCAAAAGCTATTAGCGCAAAAAGCAGAAAAGAGTCCTTCAAAAAAGATACTTCCAGACGCGAAGGTGGAAAAAGAAAAGATCGAAGAAATTAATTCAATATTCATATGAATACGTTATCCCCTTTTCATTTAGCCATTCCAGTAGATAATTTAAAGTTAGCCAGAGATTTTTATAGTACTGTTTTAGAACTGAAAGAAGGTCGTAGCAGTGATCATTGGGTTGATTTTAATTTCTTTGGGCATCAATTGGTTATTCATTACAAATCAGTATCTCAATCGACGGTACCTCATCATAATGCTGTGGACGGGAAAGAAGTGCCTGTCCCCCATTTTGGAATTATTTTAGACTGGGATATTTGGCATCAGTTTGCGGCTATGTTATCCAAAAAAAATATTCAATTCGTGATAGAACCCTATATTCGCTTTAAGGGTGAAATAGGGGAACAAGCTACTATGTTTTTTTATGACCCTTCAGGAAACGCATTAGAATTTAAATCTTTTAGAGATATGTCTCAAATATTTGAAAAGTAATAGCGTTATTCAACAAAAGAATTGCCGAGCTATCATCTGGATTAAATGATATTGATTTGCAGGAAACAAAATATGTCATCCCAATTTTGTTTTAAGAATACTTAAATAAAAGGCGGGAATTTCTTATTAGGAAAAAAAGAAAACTAAGACGTAGCTATAGTTTCTTTTTAGTTTTGAAACCTTATGAAAGAGAGCCAATTTTAATGTCTAATTTTTAAATCAGAAAAGATATTAATCCCTCAACAAGCGTTAAAAGTTTTTCTTTTTCATTTAAAAATATGATTTAACAAAGTTTTACTGGAAATTCTTATTATATTTCCGAATTTAGAATACAACAGAAAGAAGATGGATTTTATTGAACCCCTAAAATATGGTGTGCCTTGTTTTTTAGCACTGATACTTGTAGAACTAACCTATAGCAAAACCCATAACCACAAAGACTTATACAACTGGAAAGACCTTAGAGCCAGTGTAACCATGGGGGTTGGATCTGCCATTTTAGGCCCGCTGATCAAAACAATATTTTCTATTATACTATTTCATTTTGTATATAATTTTTTTAATCCTGAATTAAATGGTGTTCGCACCAATATTATGGGATGGGAATCTTTTGGTTTTGCCTGGTATGTATGGCTGCTCTGTCAACTTGCAGATGATTATACATATTATTGGTTTCACAGACAAAATCATATGGTGAGAGCTTTGTGGGCTGCTCATATTGTGCATCACTCTTCAGATAACTTTAATCTGGGAACAGCTGTCCGGAATGGATGGTTTACCCTATTATATAAGCCACTATTCTATATGTGGATGCCCGCTATTGGGTTTGATCCAAATATGGTTATTGTCTGTCTCGGGATAGAAGCGTTATGGCAGTTTCAGCTACATTCTGTATACATTCCTAAAATGGGAATTATCGAAAAAATCTTTAATACACATACTATGCATCAGGTACATCACGCTAAAAATGTAGAGTATATGGATAAAAATCATGGAGGTTTTCTTAATATTTTTGATAAAATTTTTGGCACCTGGAAAGAACTGGATGAAAACATCGAGGTGCAATATGGTGTAACACATGCACCTAATTCATATAATCCCTGGGTTATTCTAACTCATGAGTATAAAGATATCTGGAATGATACTAAAAAATCCAAAAATTGGTATCATAAATTCATGTATATCTTTGGCCCACCAGGATGGAGTCACGATGGTAGTACACTCACGGTAAAACAAATGCAAAAAGAATTAGAATTAAAAAAAGCTGCAGCAACAGCATAACATTTTATCTTTTTATGTAAATAAGCTCTGTAGCTAATTTTATATATAAAGAACTCATCTTGAGTAATGGTTTTCAACCGAAAAGTTTGGCTTTTATACTATAATGAAGTAGTTTTTTTTGAGTGTAACCATGGCTACACTCAAAAAAAACCAACAAAATTAGCGTGCAAAATGTAAATTTTGTAATCAAAGCAGTACTCAAGACGAGTTCATAAAGTGATTTAATTTTTTTGATTCTGGCGAAAAATAGTTATTTTTTGATAAATTGAAATATTTTTCTTACTTCATAGCAGTGCTACGAAGTAAGAAAAAGATAAAAAACTGAGTCAAAAAGAGCATTTTTATAGTGAATTAAAAAAAGTTCAAACCGCTTCTATGAGTTATCAGGAAATCATACATAACCAACGCCGTTTTTTTGATACGAATACGACCAAAGATATCTCGTTCAGAATTAGAGAACTAAAACGATTAAAAAGTAGTATCCAAAAAAACGAAGACCTTCTGTATAGTGCCATCTTTAATGATTTCAAAAAATCATCCTATGAGACCTATGTATCAGAGCTATCGATAATTTATCATGAAATAGAGTTTTCTATATCTAAAATTAAAAAATGGTCTAAGAGAAAAAAGGTTTGGACAAGCCTGACGAATCTGCCTGCAAAAAGCTATATAATCCCTGAACCTTATGGAACTGTTTTGGTTATTGGTGCGTGGAACTATCCATATCAACTGTCGCTAGTTCCTGCCATAGCTGCTATCTCTGCGGGATGCACTGTAGTTTTGAAACCTAGTGAGATCCCTTTGAAGTCTTCTGCTGCTATGGCAAAAATTATTAATCAGAATTTTAGCCCTGATTTTTTTAAGGTAATTGAAGGAGGTGTTCAGGAAACTACTGCGCTACTCAAAATAAAATTTGATAAAATATTTTTTACAGGAAGTACTCAGGTAGGTAAAATTATTTATCAGGCGGCAGCAAAACAACTTACTCCGGTAATTCTGGAAATGGGAGGAAAAAGCCCTGCAATTATCACACAAGATGTACATATTGATATGACAGCAAAACGTCTTGTTTGGGCAAAATTTCTTAATACCGGACAAACGTGTATAGCCCCGGATTATGTAATGGTAGCAGCATCCATACAAGATCAATTATTATCAGCTATCAAAAAACAGATCGAAATTGCTGATTATAAAATTGAAAATCAAAACTATACCCAAATTATTAATCAAAAAAACTTTGACAGATTAAAAGGATATATTGATCCTGATAAAGTATTTATAGGAGGTGAATGCAATGAAATCGAAAGAACTATTACTCCTACTGTCCTCAAAGATGTTACATTATCAGATCCTGTAATGCAAGATGAGATTTTTGGCCCAATTTTACCTGTAATATCATTTAACTCAATTGATCAGGCAATTGCAGATATTAAGACCTTATCAAAACCTTTATCTTGCTATATTTTCACAAAAAACAAAAGCATAAAGAACAGGATTCTTACAGAAATCTCTTTTGGTGGAGGAGCCATAAACGATGCAGTTATGCATTTTATAGAACAAGGTCTCCCATTTGGAGGTATTGGTGATAGTGGTATTGGTAATTATCACGGTAAAGCTGGATTCGAAGCTTTTTCTCATCACAAGAGCATATTACAAAAATCTTTTTTAGTAGAACTAAATCTTAAATATGCTCCATATACCCGCTCTAAATTAAAATGGTTAAAAAGACTTTAATTGTTGATCGAAATTTAAATACTCCTAGACTTGCCTTGAAGTCAAAGTATTTTTTTCAATAAAAGCCTTGTGGCTCTGACCTTAAGTAGCTTACCTGATTTTTATAGAATTTTCTAATAAAAACCATTTCTACAGATAGTATCATATTCTGAAATAAATTTTTCTTATTTAGAATCTAAAGCTACTGGATGCTATCAGGTTTATGTATAAATCTAGCCATGAAACTGTTATGTTTTAGAAAAAAACCATCAGTTCTATATGAATAGAAAACTGATGGTTTCTAAAAAAACAAAACATAACATTTTCATACATGAAAAAACCAACATTATTTGCATTGCTCATATTAATATATTCAGCAAATTCTTATTGTCAAAAATCATTATCTGAATCTGTAGCATATTTAGATATTAAATCTCCCAAACAACCACTAAGTAATATTATAAAGACATATAGTGTAATTGTAGAAACTCCCTATAAATTAACAGCAAAAGATGTACAAGCAAAATCTAAAATAGATTTTGAAAAGGAAAAAGTGAATTATAACAATAAGCTAAAAAAAAGCACCGTAGAATTTGAGGAACGATTAAAAAATCACGATGAAGAAGTAGTCAAAATAGAAGAGCGTTACAAAATGGAAATGGAACAATTTAAAAAACTTTCATTAATAGAACGCTTAGCATTAAGTGAACAAGGTAAAGAACCAAAACTTAGTATACCTTCAAAACCAACATACATACAACCAAGCGAACCCACCTATAAAGAACCAGATCTAACCAAGTTCTTGATTTTTGACAACAAAGTTTTAGCCGATGGAGTCATGGTTTATGGGTATGAAAAAGGAGGCAATGATGTGACTTTTATGATCAATATCACAAAAATGGTTTTTCAGGATAATGGTGGACAAACATTCTACAATCAACCCACAAACTTAAAAGTATTACAAGGTATGGAAGTCATTCATGAAAAAAAATTCGATGAAGGTTTTCAGTTCTTAACAGCCACATCAAGCAATACGATCAACTTTGATTATTATGAAAAAAACAATGTGCTTAAAATAATGAAAAATATGTCAATATATATAAATGAACAATTTGGATACACCCCAATACCTTCCACCATAAAAATTGAGTATCCAAAAAATAAAAAAAGAAAATATGATGTACTCGAAAACACTAAAATAAAGTCCGTTACTATTTATAAAAAATTAAACAGAATTACAAGTCTTCAAATACGAGAAAAATTTATAGCAGATCTTATTCAGGTAAAAGGAATCTGGAAAGAAGAGCTATCCAAAATAGATTACAAAGACAAAAAAGCAACTATGAATGTAGCTGTTGCCAAAATAATTTTCTTTAATCTATTGCGTGTAAATATTAGTTTAAAAAACAAAGAGCAAGCTGAAAAAACCTTAGAATTGATGCAAGAAAAATTAATCGATTTAGACCTTAGTAATGATCAAAAAAGAACACTGACAAGTCTGGAAGAACAAATATATACCCTATAATGAGAACATCCATGAAAAAAAATATCATAGCTATAATTATTGGTTTTACAATACACCAAGGGTTTTCTCAGGAATTTAAAACCGAAACAGGTACTAGTTTTACAAAAAAAAATAATCAGGAAATAACACATATTACATTCCCTTCTGCCTATGGTTTTATGACCTACAGCCATTTAGACAATGTAATGACAGATAATCGCAAAGAAATAAAACTCACAAAATATGATCAATCTACTAATCCTATTGCTTCTAGCTTTTTTAACTTACCTAAATTAGGGCAACGAGCCGCAGATTTACTAAAAGTAATAGAGCTAAAAGACAGACTTATTTTTATATCCAAAGCAATGGATAAAAAATCCGGAAAAAGTGAAGTATACGCACAAGTATATCAGGAAAAAGAAAATACAATCAATCCTTATAAAACAATAGCTTCTTTTCCTATTGAAAGCTACTCCAAATCTGGATTTTATAAAATTACGGTTTCTCCTGATCAATCAAAAATTGCTGTATATGCCAGTATGCCATACAAAAAGAAAACTAAAGAAAAAATACAAACCCGGGTATACGATATAAACCTAAACTTGTTATGGGAACAGACGGAGACACTAACATTTGATGCAAAAAAAGTATATCATGAGAAAGCGTTTGTTGCTAATACAGGACAAGTATACCTGAGCAAAATTACGGATGCTAATAAAAAAGCAAGAACTACACACTTATTAGAATTTAACGGAAATAGCGTAAATACAACAACATTTTCTTCAGATGGATTTCAACCTATGAATATGAAGCTCATTACTATAGACGATACGCCTATGCTAATAGGGTTCTTCTGGCACGGGAAAAAAAGTATTGTCAGCGTAGGAGAAGGTGATGAAAATAATGGCGCTTTTCTATATGATCTATCCGAGCATACTTTGCTAGGGAAACATCTCTGGAAAGAAAAACAAACAGCAAACAATCTAAAAAGCTTAGAAGTTATTGATTGTAAAATTATTGATAATGATATCTATATGATTGGAGAAAGAAAAATTACCAAAAACGAATTCAGAAAAAATGGAAATCAATCTACCATGGAATTGGATTACTATCACACATATGGGGCAAGTATTCTGGTTAATTTTGATACCAAAGGCACATTAAAAAGTTTTACCCCATTATTAGATACGGTAGAATATAAAAATGAAAAAAAAGAAAAAGGTTCAATAACTACCTTATATTTTGAGGACGGTTTACGACTATTTCATAATGATAGCAAGAATCAAATTTCGTATAACAGCTATTTTAGTCAACGGGAAATAGGCTTTAAAAAACCTGTAATAAAACTTAAAGCAACGGATCTTCCCAGATACTGGGTTATCCCCTGTTTACTCCCTAATTCTTTAAAAAAAGCAGAAGGGTATAATTTACTTTATTATATATCAAATTATGGAGATACATACTGGCTTAATAAAATGAGTTGGTAGGCGATCATGTTGGTTATTTTAAAACAGCATTGAATTATCAATGAATTCTTGTTTTAAAATGGTAGAAAACCTCATGAAATCTATCTTTTGTAGTGAAGTGAAGAAAATTGTAGTGATAAATTTATAGAGGATTCTGATTTTAATTAAATATGCACTTGCATTTGATATTACTTCCTTATTTCGAATTCTAATTTTTATAAAACAAACAAAAACTTGAATAAATACTGTTGATTAGATTTTTAAGAAATAAAATTATGATATACAAACATTATAATTTTATTTCTTAAAAGTTATAATAATATAAAGTTAAAAATACTTCTCCGTAATTCTTTTTTTAGAATCAATAGTAATTTTTTTAATCTTATTTAATATCTGATCTTCAATTTCCTGAGTCCCCCAAAGATCCTCAATATTATCTAGTTGCATAATTTCATCCATAATTCTGGCTTGTTGATCTCCTAGCTTTAATGCTTCTGCATATGGTTTATGAGAGAATGTAACTCTGGTATACAAAGGAACCCAAAGATCAGGATATTTTTCAGAAAATCTTTTCTCAATTTTTTTTCTTAGCAAAAACTCCGGATCTGCAGTTTTACTACTCATCTCCATAAAATTACGATAAGAAAGCTCTGCAATTGCATCTGTATCAGGTTTTCTTGTACGCTGATATGATTCAAAAATATCTTGCCAATTTTCACCTTTATATGCCTCTATAATATCGTCTAGCACAGAAATATCCTCAAAACCAGCATTGATCCCCTGACCATAAAAGGGAACAATGGCATGAGCAGAATCTCCTACTAAAGCTACCTTATCCCAATATGTCCAGGGATAGCATTTCATGGTTACTAAAGCACTGGTCGGATTATTTTTAAAATCTTCTAATAAGGTAGGCATTAACTCTATAGTATCAGGAAAATGTTGCTCCCAAAATTCGGAAACCTCGGTATCAGATGTTAACTTCTCAAAAGAATTTTCGCCTTCGTGAGGCATAAATAAAGTACAGGTAAAACTACCATCCAGATTTGGTAATGCTATTAACATAAACTTTCCTCTGGGCCATATATGAAGTGAGTTTTTATCAAGTTTATGAGAGCCATCACTATTTGCAGGAATACCGAGTTCTTTATATCCAGCACTTAAGAAGTCTTGAGAATAATCGAACCTACTTCTTCGCTGCATTTTATGTCGTACTCTGGAAAATGCTCCGTCACAACCAAAAATCAAATCATACTGATACTCTTTCCAGGCTCCTTTTTCTGTTTCTCCCGTATATATTTTAGCTTCGACCAGATTAACATCCCATACTTTTTCATTAAACCTAAAAACAACTCCGGCTTCTTCTGCCAATGTTATCATTTTTCGATTTAAAACTCCTCTGGAAATAGAATAGATAGCTTCTCCATCATTACCATAGTACTGATGATATTCTGGTTTGCCATTGACATGCATGGCTCTTTTATTTAATGGAATAGCTAATTCTCTAATCTTCTCGCCTATCCCTACTCTATCCAGCGCTTTCCATCCACGAACAGACATCGCCAGATTTATAGATCTACCACTGAATCTTACCTTTCTAATATCTGGTCTTCTGTCAAAAACAGTAACGTGATGGTTTCGTTTCCTTAAGTAAATTGCTAATAATGAACCTGCTAATCCACTCCCAACGATTGCTATATTTTTTGTTTGCATAAAAATGTTATGATACCGGTCTACCAGAGGTTGGCTAAGAATCTTGATGGATTCGAGCTTTAATGTCCTCTGGCAAAACAATTCTGTTCTACATGAAGAACGTATGCAAGCATTAAAACCTTCAGCAAATGTAAAAAAATTATTAATGAATTGTTATTTAAAAGCTTTAATTGCAAATATCAACGGGAATAATGTATTCAAACTTGTAAACATTCCATTTTCCATTGTAACCAAATCCGGAAAAATATCATATGGCGATTCATCATATTCTTTTAAATATTCTATAGTTAATCCAGCTTCAGAAAGTGAAGAGACTACTTCTCCTAAGCCATGATTCCAACCATATTCTTTACTTATCATTGTTGAACTTGTATCTGCATACGTTCCCTGATACTCTTCATAAATTACTTCTTTTTGATGATAACCATACTTAATGGCTGGTTTTCCTTCTGTATAATCAAACATCCAAACAATGGGATGAAATTCTACTATATAAAAAACACCGCCAGGTTTTAATCGATCTGCAATCATACGCCCCCAAGGTTTTAACTCTGGCAACCAATCAATCACTCCGTAGCTGGTATATACGATATCAAATGTATCTTTGATATACGCAGAAATATCCATGACATTACATTGAACAAACTTGGCATCCAATTTTAACTCAGCGTTCAGGTTTTCTGCCATTTCTATTCCTTTTTCAGAAATATCTACTCCGGTACATTTGGCTCCCAGCCTACTCCAACTTAGCGTATCTTGTCCAAAATGACATTGTAAATGTAATAGAGACTTCCCAGAGACATCGCCCAATGCATCAATTTCATATGTATTTAATGAATTTTTACCATTCTTAAATGCGTCAAGATTATAAAAATCACTTTTTGAATGTATGCCTACTTTTTTATTCCAGGTGGCCTTATTGGTTTCAAAATATTTTTGCAATTCTTTAGACATTACCTACTGTAAATTAGTTTTTAAATATAATTTTATACACAGTTTCTAAATATACTACAAAATGAATCACTTTACATTAAAACAACTTAATGAATTATCCTCTAGATATCGCGCTAATCTAGTAAATAGTTGTATTGGGTATAAACCTTGCACCTTGATTGCTTCTAGCAGTAACCAAGGAACGACAAATGTTGCTATATTTAATTCTATTGTTCATATAGGTAGTAATCCTCCAATGTTAGGTTTTATCCTTAGACCTACAACCGTCCCCAGAAACACCTATAAAAACATCAAAGAAAACAGTTTTTTTACAGTAAATCTGGTTACCAAAAAAATGATTTCTGCCGCACATCATACGGCAGCAAAATATGAAGAACATATTTCTGAATTTGACAAAACAGATCTTGAACCAGAATACCTCCATGAATTTCGTGCACCATATGTCAAAAATAGTATGATCAAAATTGGATGTACATATACTAATGAGTACCCAATCAAAGAAAATGGTACTATTCTGATTATTGGAACTATTAAACATATTTATCTGGAAAATAATATCCTTCATAAAGATGGTTGGGTACAATTAGACAAAGCAGATACCATTGCCAATATTGGGTTAGATGGATACGCATTGCCCGAATTAGTGGATAGATTTCAATATGCGCAACCTGATCAAGAAACCAAATCATTGCTTAAATAGTGTAATCAATTCTTGTTTTAAAATACTCAAATCAAATAGCAAGCAGCAATTTCTTATTTGGTCAAAAAAGAGCAAATTTTAATGGTACTTATAAACTAGAAATAGTATACTCTATAGTTGAGCTAACTGTATTTAAATCAATTAATTCCTGAATTCACTAGTAAGAGTATTAGGTATTGAAATTTTATTGCATTTGATTCGATAACGACAAAAATTTCATTATTTAATTAGCCTTTTTATAACATACTTCTAATGAAATAATATGTAAATTTATAATTGATATTGGATACATGATGCATATAGTAGAAAATTAAATTTTTGCCTATTGCTTCTGTAATGTTATTAATATAAAAACGACAGATACATGTATGGTAAAGGAATTCAAAGAATTTTCTACAGATGCTCGATTTAAAATAGCTGACGAAGAATTTTTATGCTGTTACACTAAATCAAAAAGTGTTAATTTATTTACATTCATATGGGCTAGGGACTACTCTGCCTTATTAGAGATTGATGGAATATCCTTCTGCTTAGAGCAAAATAGTATCATTGTTCTTACCCCGAATCAATATCTTAAATTTATAGAAGGGCAAAATCTTATAGTATATCAGTTTAATCAGGAGTTTTATTGTATAAAAGACCATGATAAAGAGGTAAGCTGTATGGGAGTTTTATTTTATGGAAATAATACAATCCCAATTATAAAACTTGATTCAGAAAATCAAAAAAAACTAGATTTTTTACATCAGGTATTTCTTGATGAGTTAAACACAATTGATACAATACAAGCTGAAATGTTACGAATGTTGATGGCGCGTTTTATTATAACAACCACCAGACTTATAAAACAACAAAGTGGATTCAAAAATGTATATAATGAACAGGTAGATATAATACGAGAATTTAATGTTTTAGTAGAATCTAATTTTAAAAAAGAACATTCTGTAGCGTTTTATGCCGAAAAATTGTTCAAATCTCCTAAGACACTTTCTAATAGTTTTGCCAGGTTTCAAAAAAGTCCGTTACAAATTATTCATGATCGTATAATTTTAGAAGCAAAACGACTTTTTATATATACGGATAAGACTGCTAAGGAAATAGCATATGAAGTTGGTTTTGATGATGCCTCTCATCTAAGTCGAATGTTTAAAAAACATACAACGTTATCTCCGTCAGAATTTAAGAAACAGCTTAAAACTGAAGTAGCTGGGAACTATTGACAATAAAGAAGGAATAAATGTTCTTTTATTATATTTATTTTTGCCTCAATTTTGTACTATAAAATAGCAACAAATAAATCCTGATATTATATTTCGGGATTAAAACATAAAGAGATATGAAAAAGCCACACAACATCAGAATTACAACATTATTTGTTTTCCTTTTCGTATTTTTTTTGGGATATACACAGGGAAAAGTATATAAAAGCCAGTTAGAGACTGTATATCTTAATGATACAAAAGAAATTGTTTATAAAAATACCTTCAGTAATTATAACCAGAGTCTAATTGCCTCAAAAAAAATCGATTTCAGAAAAGAAATAAAAATTGCAAAGAAAGAAAATGAATACTTATTATTTTCGTCAAATAAAAGTACAATCAAATTAATCATTCCTTCGTATCTAGTGACTATCAGAAAAGCTGCCAACAGGAGTACGAATCCTAAAGCATTTGAGATTTTTTTAAAAAATAATTTGCCACAACTTGGTCATCAATTTATTCTCGACAACAACCTAGAAGAATTGTATTTTATTTCTAGAAAAGACACGTTTAATGGTAAAATCAATGCATTACCCAGTTTTCTTTAATTCAACCAATAATTTATTTAACTAAGTACCTGTCTAGGTCAGATAAATCTTACGTAAAAAATATAGATTACTTACCTTGTAGAACATCTAAGCTCTTGATGTAACAGAATTTCTCAAATAAAATTACCTGCTAAAATCATTTCGTTTTGTTTCATTTTACGATGATTTTATTTGAGAAATGATATAAGAAGTATATTCTCTTGGATTGTTTATTATTTGTTTTCCTTTCCCAGTTTTTTAATTTTGGTTAACCACCTATTTCTGAATTCTTCTGTAGTACCTTTTACTGGAGCAATGTAGGTTATCCTCACTGGGTTAATCCCGCAGAATTGTAATGTGCCTCTTTTAAATTGATTAATTACAGGATTCTTCATAAATAGGCTATTGTACCACTTTGGAGTATCGGCGGTTATTATAATTCTACCTGTTTTTCCCTTTAAAAGCTTTTTAGGCAATGCTTTTCCCGGAACATAATCAAAAGTAATTCCAGGGAGAAAGCTTCTATCAATAAAGCCTTTCATAATTGCGGGGTAGCCATACCACCACATTGGGAAAAGCCAAACAATGTGATCTGCTTCTTTTATTTTATCAATAGAATTTAATAAATCTGGTTCAAGTTCAATTTTTTTTCGATACCCGAATTGTAAATTCGGATCGAAGTCTAAATCTCTTATATTAATAACATCAATTACTGCATTTGAGTTTTCTGCTCCTTGCTTATAAGCTTCTGCTAATCCAAAATTAAAACTTTCTTTGTCGGGATGACCATTTATGAGTAGCACCTTTTTAAGTTTCATTATAGTATCAATTTATTTTTTACAAAAGTATTGACCAACAAAGAGCTCATAAAGGACAAATGTCTAAAAAGAATTTTTTTTTCTTAGCCGACTAAGATGCCTTTGCGTTATCCCAAGGTATGAGGCGATATATTTTAATGGCACTAGTTGTATGAATTCAGGGTGATTAATAATCAAATCTTTATAACGCTTCTCAGCAGATTCCATTTGAAGAGCCAGTAAACGATTTTCCATCAAAACATAAGATTGCTCAGCAAAATAATTTGAGAATTTAAGCCAGTTATTATTAGTATTAGTGAGTTCAGAAAATTGATTTTTTTTGATGATTAGCACTTCTGTGTCGATCAAAGCATGGATATTCTCAAAAGTTTTTTTTCCTGATATAAATGAAGAATACGCTGCAATAAATTTGTTAGGAAATGTCAGGCAATAAGTAACTTCTTCATCTTTACTGGAGCTATAATAGTTCCTTACAATGCCAGAGCAGATAAAAGCAATCCAATCACAGGTTTGTCCAGCCTCAATTAAGATCTCATCTTTTTTGAAAGATTTAAATACAAAACAATCCAGACCTCTGATAATATCATCTTCTGAAAACTCACTAAAAGATTTTAATATATTTTCCAACTTTTCTTTCATCTTGGCAAAAATCATTTTATTGCATACTATAAAATAGTACTTACTACTCTTTTTTATTGAATTCATCGCATTTTTTCTATTCCTCAAAAAATAACTGAAATCCGTTCGTGTTTCGTTACTTTTTTTTGTCTGTAGTGCTACTATAGACTACAAAAAGCACCTCATCTGTACAAATTTCATCTCATTTTCGGTTAAAACAAAAAGTTAAGATGAGTTCATAGTATACTATTTTTATACCTCGCAACTCGAAAAATCTCAGTCTTTTTTTGAAGTAAGGAAGAATATACATACTGAAAGGAAAAATAACCATTCTACAAGCTTTCCTTCTGATGCATCTTTGTATCAGTAATTTTAAAATATAAAAAGATGACAAAAAATAAATCAATTTTCAATTTAATAGAAATATTTAGTGCCAGTAGAAAAAAAATTATTAATAGTATCAGCCCAAAAACGCACTGTGATCAAAGAAGTCATCACGATTTTTATTGTAATGCAGAGAGGCCTTTTATTTCTGCAGAAAAATTATAAAAAGGAAAAATTGACAAGTTGTAGGGAAAAACAAACATTACCTCACTTATATTTTAATAAGATATTTGCACCTTTAATTTAGAATACCTTAAAATTAAAAAAAAATATTAAGAACATATAAAATTAAAAAAAATGGCAACAATAAATGTACCAACAAGAGAAGAAGTAAATACTACGAACCAAGCAATTTTTGATAATCTTACCAAAGCATTGGGCTTTGTTCCGAATCTTTATGCAACGTATGCGCACAGCGATACTGCATTAGAGAATTATTTAAATTTTTCTAATGCAAAAACGTCCTTAAAAGCAAAAGAAAAAGAAGTAGTAAACTTAGCTGTTAGTCAAGTAAATAATTGCACCTATTGTTTATCAGCTCATACAGCGATCGGAAAAATGAACGGATTCACAGAAGAACAGATACTGGAATTAAGAGCTGGCAACGCTTCTTTTGATTCTAAACTAGATGCTCTGGCAAAACTTGCCAAAAACATTACGGAAAATAGAGGTCGCGCGGATCAGGATGTTGTAGATACTTTTCTCGCTGCGGGGTATAATAAAGGTAATTTGATAGATACCATTGTATTGGTAGGAGATAAAACGATTTCTAATTATATACATAGCACCACTCAAGTACCAGTTGATTTTCCAGTTGCACAACCTTTGGAGACTGCAACAGTGTAATACCCCCTCAAAAATTAAACTCTGAGAAGAGAAAAAACACTAAAATAGTTTCTCTTTCTCTTCTTTTAACATAAATTAGTATACATTTAAACCATTAATATACAAACATTTAAAAATCATGAAAAAAGTAATCACATTATTCGCATTTATTTTCTCAATAGCATTTAGCTCATCTGCTCAGGAAGTAAAAACAGTATCATTAGAACAGACAAAAGGAGAATTTACTCAAAAGCAAATTACTTTGTCAGAAGGGAATTATGTTTTCAACATTTCTAATAACAGTGTTGGAACGGATGTTGGTTTTGTATTAATACCAGCTGGAAAAGATGCTTCTGATCCTAAAAATCATATACAAGAGGCATATGTAACTAAAGTTGTTGCGGACGGTAAGACAGAAAGTTCAAAAACAGTAACACTAAAAAAAGGAGAATATAACTATTTCTGTCCATTAAATAAAACTCCACAATACAAACTGATTGTTCAGTAATCATCTATAGATAGTAAGAAAAAAAACCTCCATAGTCGGAGGTTTTTTTTATGTGAATAAGAAACTCAAGTTGCGGTGAGTATTTTTTTCATAATAGTAGCGTAGAGAAATTGTATTGAGACCAAGTTTAATTAGTACTACCATGTTCCGATTTAAATTATCCATCAATTAGAGCTAAATCTACAGTACTAATGATGTTTTTTCATTCAGTACTTTACCTCCGACCATAGGTTTTAACAAATAGAGTCTTTTTGATACTTTTTAGTTGTGAAAGATCCTCAGATCACTTGAATGATTTGCTGGTTTCAATTTCCCTGTATTTTCTTGAAAAACTATACTACCTTTAACATCATATAGCACTAATTGAGAAATTTCCTTTATTTTAAGATGAAACAGTATTACCGCTTCATTTATTATAGAAAATGGATTAAGGTATACATCAAAATTATTGGTTATTTTGTTACTCATCATTTAAACCAATAACAGCGGATCTCCTTACTATTAAACAATTAATATTTCCCAACTCAGACCTTATCGACCTTTAGAGTATACTAATGCCTCATTTATTGTCTAGGCTACAACAAGTTTCAAAAAACAATTTAAAATTATAGTATTGTTAAAAAATAAAAGAGAAAAATCAATTTTATCTACGTTTGCCCAAAAAACAACTCCTAATATGAAAAACACACTAATTTGGATTACTTATTGCTTTTTATTTTTTTCTTGCCAACAAAAAGAAGTAAAGGTTACAAAAAATAGTACTACAATAGAGGTGACAACCCCTTCTGAAAAACAAAATATAGATAAAAAACTGACTGTGGCAGAAAGTATTGCATATGCCAATGGTCTTGAGTTTTGGAAAAAAGTTTCTGAAATCAGGTTTACTTTTAATGTTGATCGCGGTAAAGACCATTTTGAGCGTTCCTGGAAATGGAAACCAAAAACCAAGGATGTAACTTTATACTCAACAAAAGATACAATCTCTTATAACAGATCCGAAATGGATAGTATTCTGATTGATGCCGATCAACAGTTTATTAATGACAAATTTTGGCTATTAGCTCCTTACAATTTGGTATGGGATACAGGAACCAAAATAACGACAAAAGATATAGCTACAGCACCTATCAGTAAAGAGAGATTACAAAAACTCACTATTCTATATAATGACAAAGGAGGTTACACCCCTGGCGATGCCTATGATTTTTACTATGATACTGATTTTCGTATTAAAGAGTGGGTTTTTAGAAAATCAAATACTCCAGAACCTTCTATGATAACTACCTGGGAGGATTATACCGATTTTAATGGTATCAAAATTGCTAAAACTCATATAAACAAAGAAGGTTCTCTCAAGGTATACTTTACTAATATTAAAGTAATTAACGAATAATCTAAAATAATACGTTATACTATAATATTCTTTCTGCATTTTAAAACTGATACTATAAAAATTGCCAGAAGTGTTTTTTTTATAGTAAACTACTTAGGGACAAGCCGAGGCATGTATTGAAATAAACATTTCGATTTCGAGGCTAGCCTCCATTTAAATCTCAATTATCGAGTCAATCCCGATACACTCCTTCCTACTCCTAATATCCTGGAAATCGAATTGATGAATTTGGAATTCAAAAATATCAAAATGCACAATGGGTATTGTATATTTCAAAACATCAATAGTATCCACTCCAGAACAGGTTGGCGATCAAGTTTATTTCTTAAATCTTTTAGAAATAAAAATTGCAATCACCAATGCTAGTAGTGTTGCAATTAATAAGGCTGTAAAACTAAGTTTTAAACTTTCAATTTTAGATAAGAATCCCAGAAATGGAGGACTTATTAAAAAGCCAAGGTATCCAAATCCTGCGACAAAAGATATTCCTTCTGCTGGAGAAACACCTTTAGTTTTACCTGCGAGACGAAACAATTCTGGTATAATAACCGAAAATCCGAAACCAACAAATCCAAATCCAATGACAGTAATTATTAATTGAGAATTAAGTATGCCTAAAAAACCAAAGAAACTAATCAAACATCCTCCCATAATTATTGATATAGACCCAAAACGCCTACTTACCATATCTCCAAAAAAGCGGCCTAGAGTCATCATCACAGAAAAAGAAACAAATCCAAATCCAGAAATCTTTTCTGATGATATTTGTACAATATCCTGCATATAAAGTTTACTCCAATGCTCTATTGCGCCTTCACTACCCATAATCAAAAACGCAATAATTGTAAGTCCCAAAAGGGGTTTTATCAATTTTAGACCAGAACTCCAGTCTTTCTTATTAGATCTCTCGCCTTCTATAGATATATATGAACTGCAAATAAGTACGTTGGTTATCAGAACAAAAAACAGCAACACTAAGCATATGCAATAGCGAATCATTAAAATAATTGATCAAAAAGCTTCCGATTCCTGCGCCAATAACTCCTCCCAAACTAAAAAAACCGTGAGATGCAGACATAAAATGAATAGCATCCTCTTGTTCTATTTCTGATACTAATGCGTTCATTGATACATCTGTTAAGCAGGCTAATATGCCTACTAAATATAGTGCAATACATAACATTATATAATCTGTCATTACAACAGGAACTAAAAATAATAGAGAACATATTATGATTCCAAAAAAAGTGGTCTTACCTACTCCAAGTTTATTAACTATTCTATAAGATACTGGTATCATAGTCAATGTTCCTAATGCAAAACTAAAGAGTGCAATCCCCAGTTGAGCATCATCAATCCCTAGTTTGGTTTTCATTTGTGGGATATAAAGTACCCAGGTACTTACCATAATATTTAGAGAAGCAAAAACCCACGCAGGCCCAAAATAACGTAGTCTGGTCAATATAAGCTGTAATGAATCCAAAATATGTATTTATAAAAAGTTCAATATCAAAGTTAGCTACAAATACGCAGGCTCATTAAAACAAAGTATTCAAATTATAAAACAAAGTATTCTCATTTAACTCTAATAAGATATTTTTATGGTAATTTTATTATATGAAATTATCATATGAACAGATTTATGTAGATCAATCCTCCTCATTAAAAATAGAAAGTTACCGAGACAATACTCTCTGCAATCAAATAAACTGGCACATACATCCAGAATACGAAATAGTTTTTATTAGAAATGGTAAAGGGACTATCCAGGTAAGCTCAAAGACAGAAAACTATACGGATGGGGTATTAATATTCCTAGGACCTAACATACCACATATCCCATTTGGAAATAAACAACATAAAAATAATGTAGAAGTAGTAATCCAGTTCTCAGAGAATTTTGTTCAAGAAAAGTTAAGTCGTTTTCCAGAATTCGACAAATTACTAGCATTTATTAAAATGTCCAACAAAGGAATTCTCTTTTCTAAAGAAATCAAGCAGGAATTAGCTAGTTTATTCTTAAGCTTTGCCCATCAGAATTGTACGGAACAATTATTAAATTTCTTAAGTATTCTCTATCAATTATCAGTTTCTAAAAACAATAGAACATTATTAAAATCAAATTCACCTGTAGAAATTAATAAAAACTCACTAGAAAGAGTATCAAAAGTATTTGAGTATATCAATACTAATTATGCCAAAAAAATCAGATCAGAAACCTTGGCAAAACAATTAGGATTGACCCCTAATTCATTTTGTAGAATGTTTAAATCTGCTACTGATATGAATTTTATCCATTTCCTTAATGAATTCAGAATAAAAAAGGCACAAGAATTTTTTGAAAACAAAAACATACCTATTATAGAAGTCGTATATAAATCTGGTTTTAATGATCCTTCTTATTTTTGTAAACAATTCAAGAAATATACAGGAGTAAACCCATCTACATATATAAAACAACTGGATATAGAATAAAATTAATTCTTATTTTTTATCCCTTGTTTAAGTATTTGTCCAAAATCATACATATCCTCAAAAGAACAGTAAAAAGGTGCTGGTGCTAATCTGATTACATTAGGTTCACGCCAATCTGTTATCACTCCATTTTTCATTAAATAATCAAATAACCTTTTCCCTTCCCCGTGTAAAAACACAGAAAGTTGAGTTCCTCGTTCTCTTTGGATTGATGGGGTAATGATCTCAAAAGTACTATCTACCTCTGCATCTATTTTATGAAGAATATATTCCAAATATGCTACAATCAAATTTCGTTTTTGGATTAAAGTTTCCATTCCAACCTCATCAAATAACTCTAATGAAGCCAGATAAGGTGCTAAAGAAAGAATAGAGGCATTACTCAATTGCCACGCATCGGCATTGGACATTGGTGTAAATTCTGGTTTCATAAGAAACCTGGATTCTTTTTCAGTTCCCCACCATCCTTCAAAACGAGGTATGTCTTTTTTATTATGAAAACGTTCATGAATATAACATCCTGATGCATTTCCCGGGCCACTATTCATATACTTATAACTACACCAAGCAGCAAAATCTACATTCCAATCGTGCAATTCCAGTTGTACATTACCGGCTCCATGTGCTAAATCCCAACCTACAAAAGCTCCAATCTCATGACCCGCTTTTGTAATAGTTTTTATATCAAAAACCTGACCTGTATAATAATTCACTCCACCGATTAAAACCAATGCACAGGTTTCTCCTACGGATGAGATTGTAGAGAGAATATCTTCTATCCTGAAATTATGCTCTCCTTTACGTTTTTTAATTTCTACAATAGCATCATCAGGATCATATCCATGAAATCTAACCTGACTCTGTAGCATATATTGATCACTGGGAAATGCTTTTTCTTCGCAAATAATCTTATATCGTTTCCCCTTGGGTCTATAAAATGAAACCATCAACAGATGAAGGTTAACTGTTAAGGTATTCATCACTGTGATTTCTGAAGTCTTTGCTCCTACAATTTTACTTAAAGGTTTTGCTAAACGTTCATGATAATCCCACCAAGGTTTATCCGCATAAAAATGTCCTTCTACAGCTAATGCCGCCCAATCATTCATCACCTCATCTATATATTTGCTGGTAACTTTGGGTTGTAATCCTAGTGAATTCCCTGTAAAATAAATGACCTGCTTATTATTAACTTTAGGAAAAATGAATTGATCTCTATATGATCCTAATGGATCTTGTTGGTCTAATTTCTGAGCAAATTCTCTACTATTCTCGAATTGCATTTTTATATTTTAATTCAAAAATACAGATTACTGTTGAGACTTCAATAGAATTTATATCTACTACTTCTCGTTAATAAAGAACTATCGATTAAAAAGGTTTTCGTGGATCATAAAAATTAATCCACTGTACTATTTTATAACAACTTTTACCATTTTCAAAGAATATGAAAGTTAGAGCATTGTTAAAACTATCATAAAATAGACTTTTAATAGTAACAATATCTTAATTCTCGACATTGATTATATATTAGGGGGTAATTTCTTTTGATTAAAATTATAAGGAAGTATCACTCCATAAAAAGACATAAAACTTGAATGTCTATAAATGCTCAAGGAGAAATCTAATTTTATCTAAAAAATTATGTTACACAAAATTCTAAGCTTAAAAGGAACTAAAAGATTAAACAAGAATCAACTAAAGAATGTTACAGGAGGAAGCACATCATTTCCGTTACCTGATTGCAGTGCTGTATGCCATGGCGTTATTCAATTGAACCCTCTAACTGGTAGTTGTTTCTGTGTTATTGATTAAAAAAATCAATATAGGATATTTGCTGTGGTTTTCTTCAAAATTACAGCAAATATTTTTACAACTTTTGAAATATTTAGAATTTAAATTTCTACTCATTAGTAAAAACTCTTTATTTTTTTCAAGTCTTTGCCTTAAAACTTCTAGATTTGCAAAAACAATAAAATGCATTTCATTCCGGAAGCGCTTGACAATTACATAGTACAACATACAGAAAAAGAACCTGAGTTACTGCAAAAGTTGACTAGAGAGACGTATCAAAAAATATTACAACCTAGAATGCTTAGTGGAGCATATCAAGGTCGTATATTGAGCATGTTGTCTAAATTAATTGCTCCAAAAAACATACTGGAAATAGGAACTTACACGGGTTATTCTGCTTTATGTCTGGCAGAAGGAATACAAAAAGGAGGAGTATTACACACCATTGACATTAATGAAGAATTAGAAGATTTTCAACGCAAATATTTTGACCTTTCTCCTTATAGCAACCAAATCTATCAGCATATGGGAGATGCTACAGAGATTATACCTCGTATAGCTATGAAATTTGATTTGATATTCATTGACGCAGATAAACCTAACTATCCTAATTACTTTCATTTAATTATAGACAAGATGAATCCTGGAGGAATTATCTTATCAGACAATGTACTATGGAGTGGAAAAGTGATCGAAAAAGTAGCTGAAGAAGATTTCTCTACAAAAGCATTATTAGAATATAATACATTACTTGTGGAGGACACTAGAATAGAAACGGTGTTATTACCCATTCGAGACGGACTTACTATTAGTAGAGTACGAAACAATACATAGATAGATAAAGGAGAATTCTATTAGACAATGCTCCTTTATCTATTGATTTTGAGTTTATTTTACTGCTTTTAGCGCATTAATATTGCCGTAACCAAATGCATTGTTTTTATTAGGATAAAATTCTCCTGCTTTTTTTAACTTATTCAATACTTGATCCCTTGACATATCAGGATTACGTGACCAGACTAAAGCTGCAATTCCAGCTGTGGTAGCCGTAGCAATCGATGATCCGCCAGCATATGTCTGACTACCAGTATTCAACCCTAATACAGGAATCGTTCTATCTGCATCACCGGCTCTTTGCATTACAATAGTGAAATCAATTTTTTTACCATCGTGACATATGTTACATCTATTATATCCATTATCCTTTAATCCCGTAACAGCAATAGTCTCACTCATACTAGCAGGAAAAATAACACCATACCAATTTGTAAATGTAGTAGAAGTTCCTCCTGCTGCAATGATCATTTTACCTTTTCTGTATGCATATCTTACAGCATCTTTTACATTTCCTATTGACCAGGGGTATCCAATTGACATAGAAATAATCTTTACATCATTTCTATTGGCCAATGCTTTTAATGCATTACTTACTCCTTTACGTTCGTGATAATCATTTAGAACCACATCAGAAGTAGCTCTGTAAGCAATTAAATTAGCATTATAGGCAACTCCCACTGACATAAAATCATCATTACGGGGAGAGGCAATTACCGAAGCCATTTGAGTTCCATGACCACATTTATCATTAGGACCATCTATATTATTAGACCACCACCAAGGTGAATCAATATAGGTTCCAAAACGTTCTACTGATCTCCCTCTGGAATCACCATCATTAAATCCAGCATCCAGCAAATTCTGACTTGCAGATATTCCTGTATCTATAAGACCTATAGTAATCCCTTCACCCGTACTATAATTCCAGGCTTGTGGTACTTTATGAATATCAAAATTCCAGGGTAATCTTGCATTGGGAGAAATAAGTCTAAAGTCCTCATTATGTATAGATTCGTCTTCTTGATTACATCCCGCAGATTTTTGTTGAATTTCCTGCTTAAGATAAAAAGAATAACCATTCGGCTCCAGATAACGGATTCCATCAGTTGTTTGCAATGCTTTAATGGTTTCTAATTTGGTAATTCTAATATCAGTTATATTAAAGATATCATCATCAGAAACGATCATATTGGATTTTGCCATTCCCTCAGATTTCAGTACAATATCATGAATATTATTTCTAACTTCATTTAACTGAGCCGATCTTTTACCCTGAACAAAACTTTGTCCTTGTTCTCCAAAACCAACAGTTAAAACTTCTCCTCCATGAATAACTGCGCTATACAATATATTCGCGGGAGCATTTGTCCAATCTACATCACCATATTGCTTAAGCTGATTTTCTATATAATTATTAATTTCATCAATTGATAAAATTTTTTGAGATTCCTGGAGTTGGTTTGTAATTTCGACAGAATCTTTTTCGGAACAGGATAGAGCCAGAAACAACCCTATCGTGAGAATCATAATTTTTTTCATTGCAGTATAAGTTTAATGAGCTTGTGTATTATTAAAGCAAAAATAAAGACTACCTAAAAATACCAAATAACCAAAATTAATACCTTATAAATATAAATTTAATAAAAAAAAGTTCGATATTTAAGAATTTTATAATAAAAAACATATAAACAAAACCTAAAACTATGCATGCATAATGTAAAAATGAAACAAAATTCCCCAGACAGATGTTAATAATTTAAGAAGAAAATTGTTTATTGCACCAATTCTTAGATAAAATCACTTTAAACTATCTCGGAGCTTATCCACGGGGCACTTATTGAAAAAAAACATTTTGATTTCGAAGCAAGCCACGCGGCATTTAAATCTCGATTATGGAGTAAACTGAATCAAAAAATAATGATTTTAGCAGGTAATTTCATGTTAGAAATGGCATTCTATGATTGCTGATTATTTCATAAAACAAAACTCTTGCAATGGCATTCTATGCTAAATATAAATTCTGGAGAAAAGTTTCAGACCATATGGTGAGATATTGTATTATATGACCTCATAAATATTTTAGAATTTTAAAACTTACGTTTTACAGGTCCTGTAATTTTTTCGATATCATCTTTGACTTGATTCACTTCTTTTTTGATATCTGTAGTTATGTCAGTATCCAGTCCATGTTTTTCTGCACTCTTTGTAATTTCGGATTTAATGTCATTGGTAGCATCTTTTACGATACGCATACCTTTACCTAAACCACGTGCTATTTCAGGAATTTTGTCTGCACCAAAAACCATGACGAGTATAAATACTATAAAGGCAATTTCGGTTCCGCTAATGAATGCAAGTGATGTTATCATAAGACTACAAATATAATGACAATAATGTATACAAAAAAGTCGTTCACAAGCACGAACGACTTTAATAGTATGTTTATAGCCACCTTTTTTACTTTATTGCCCTTTTACTTTATTTTTGAACTGATCAAATTTACTTTGATTTTTTCCTTGTGGCCAGCTATTATTTGATGTATCAATATCTGCAGTCTCTCGATTAGGGTCTACTATAATTTTAGAAATAGTTTTTTCTGAGGCTATCGCTCTTTTTACGGCTACATCGTTCTTTCTCCATATCTCTGCCGGATATTTAACTGTTTCAGAGGTACCATCTTCATAAATGTATTTTACAATCAATGGCATCACCAATCCACCGGGTTTATTAAAGGTAATTTCATAAAAATACTTAGGCTGTTTCATATTTTTACGTTCTTCTACCGAAAAATTATCCATTAAATATTCTTTTAATGCAACTGGATCTTCAATAATACCTCCATTACCTTTTATTCTATTATAATCATCACTGCCTTCTTCTACCATTACCACCAGATCAGAGAAATCAGCAAATCTTAAATTTCTACTACTAGATGCAAACTTTTGAGCTTCTAATGTTGGAATTTTAGAAACTACATATTTCTTCACCTCCTTTACTCCAATATCAGTATAATCCGTAGTGTAGAACCATCCTCTCCAGAACCAATCTAAATCTACTGCAGAAGCATCTTCCATAGTTCTAAAGAAATCCTCTGGTGTCGGATGTTTAAACATCCATCGCTGTGAGTAGGTTCTAAAAGAGTAGTCAAACAAGTCTCTCCCCATGATTGTTTCTCTTAAAATATTCAGACCCGTTGCTGGTTTAGCATAGGCATTGCTACCAAATTGATGGATATTATTAGATTGCGACATAATAGGAGATATAAAACTTTGATCTCCACTCATATAAGGAACAATCTTTGTGGCTGGTCCCCGACGAGATGGATATTTTTCATCCTTTCCTAATGCTTTGGGATACCATTCTCCAAAATCTTGTTCTGCCACATATTGTACAAATGTATTTAGTCCTTCATCCATCCAGGTCCATTGACGTTCATCACTATTTACAATCATAGGAAAAAAGTTATGTCCTACTTCATGAATAATAACACTCATCATTCCATATTTTGTACGATCACTATAGTTACCTTCTTTATCTGGTCTTCCATAATTCCAACAAATCATTGGGTATTCCATCCCCTGGTTCTTTGCATGCACAGAGATTGCTTTATGGTATGGATAATCAAATGTCATTCTGCTATATGACTTCAACGTACTTGCTACTACTTTTGTAGACCAATCTTCCCATAATGGGTTTCCTTCTTTAGGATACATAGAAACCGCCATCACATCCTTTTCTCCTATTTTGACAGCCATCATATCCCATATAAATTTTCTCGATGTTGCAAATCCAAAATCCCGTACATTCTCAGCTTTTAATTTCCAGGTTTTTTTGTCTTTAGAAAACGTTTTCTCTTTACTTTCTGCTTCTTTTTGAGTTACAATAACTACAGGTTTGTCATATGATTTTTTAGCTTTCTCATATCTACTCATCATATCCTTGGTAAGTACTTCTTTTCTATTCATCAAAACTCCCGTACCGTCTAAAATATGATCTGCAGGAACTGTAATATTAACTTCAAAATTTCCGAACGGAAGTGCAAACTCTCCTCTACCCCAGAATTGATGATTTTGCCAGCCTTCTACATCATTATATACTGCCATTCTCGGATAAAACTGAGCTATCACATACGCTCTATTACCATCTTCAAACTCTTCATATCCGGATCTTCCTCGTCCATTCACATGATCATTAATATTATACCACCAGTCAATCGAAAAAACAAACTTCTCTCCCGGCATTAAATCCTTTGACATTTCTACCCGCATCATGGTTCCATTGATCGTATATTGCAATGATTTACCACTCGCGCCTTTTACTGATGTAATAGTAAAACCTCCATCAAAAGGTTCTGAAAGATACTTAGTTAAAAAACCGTTTGGAGTACTGGCAGGATCTACACCTCCTGGTTGAATTAATGGTGTTTTGGAGTCTTTTGCTCGCATATTTTGATCTAACTGTACCCATAGAAATTCCAAATTATCAGGAGAATTGTTAGTATATGTTATTGTTTCTTTACCATAAAGTTTCTTCTCTTTATCATTAAGTTCTATATCCATTTTATAATCAGCTTGTTGCTGATAGTATGCAGAACCTGGTGCTCCAGAAGCTGTTCTATACATATTTGGAGTTGCAAACTCATCATACATTTGCTTGAATTTGTTTTGATTTGTATGACCTAATTCTCGGTTTTCCCCTTTACTTTGACCGTACAATCCAATACCAGATATAAAAAGCGCCAGAGTAAGGATAAAAAGTATATTTTTCATTTGAAGTGCAATTGTGTTAAGTGTAATAAAGTGCAAAATAATTGTTTTTTAAAAGTTTAGTACTTTATTTGCTAAACTTTAACACCCCTATATCTCTTTCTTTTTCAAGAATTAGACTTTTACGCTTTTTACCTTTTTTGACGTGAATAATATTTTGTTGTTCTTCAAAAAAATCCATTAACACCTGATTAGAGACTTCGATCTTCTCAAGTGACGGGATATTTTCTACTTCTAAATAGCATATAATAAGGTCATTCTCATATTCTTTCCCTATAAAAGTGAAACGTACTTCTTCTCCATTTACGATAATCAATAGTTTCTTACTCAAATATTTAAATATATATTCGTCTAATCTATCGGGTTCTTTTTCTGAAACCAATTCTATAGATTCATCATACCGTTCTCTTAATACATCCTCCATATCATCTATAAAAATTCTGGAAATAATCTGAAGTGATTTTTGTTCTTCATCATATTCTATTTGTGTTACACTCACATAGAACTTATGTAGGGTTGTAAAAGAACTGAGGGCTATAAAGACTATTGATAAGAAAAATATAACTTTTTTCATTGGTAATAATTTGTACGAGTCAGTAAATGTACTACTTTGGAATAAAAACTATGCCAAAAAGTGCTTCACACTCAAAGAATAATACAAATTAATCTATTTCTTTATGGTTTTTATATAACCTCGCCTTTTGTTCAAAAAACTTTAGTAATGAAAACCTTTTTGAATTCTCCAGTAAATCTTCAAAATAATCGTCTTCTGCACAATAATACATAAAGTCTGTTATGAGATTTTCTGGTAACCCCAATGCTTCTACAAAAAAAGAAATATTGAATGTTGTTTTACCTAATTGTATTACTTTTTTCAGCTCTTCAATGGATTTTACTCTTTTGAGTTTTTCTATTCTTCCTGAGATTGTATTGATGATCAAATCAACTGGAATCGGTCCATTAGACGATCTTGCAGTATAGATTCTTCTTTCAATTTGGGTAAGAGGTTCTCTATCTTTAAAAGGAAGTCCCAGCGTTCTATTATTCACAACTGGCAAAACCTCAATATCTTTGGCATCTTTGTTTATATTTCCAGAAAGATGTATATCACTTACTTGTACTTCACTAAGTTTGCGAATGACGGGATGCAATGTCACTACAAAATTCTCATTTGCTAAATCTTCTTCTGATACTATCACAGAAATAATTTCATACTGTACAGATGAGAATATTATGGAATCCTTAACCCTGGCAGGAATTTCGAAATATCCATTGGCATCATTTGTGGTTCCCAGCTTCTTAGTATAATTCACAATATTAATTGCAAAACCTTCTAGAGAATCTGCAACGATACTACCTTTCAAACTTTGGGATTGACCAGAAATTTTGAAAATAACAAAAAGAAGAAATAAAAATGATAGAAATCTGGTCATGCATATTCATTTAATGACCAAAATCATACAAGAGATTTTAATTATTCATGATTCATTTACAATCACTTAACAGATTTAGTCTTACAAATAGAAAGACTAAAAGCTAAAAAAAATGTTGCAGCTAATTTCTCTACCTGCGATCCTTATACAGCTTACTTTGAGATACTAGAAATTGAATTAATTCTAATTCTTTTCCTCCTTCCAGATAGGTTTTATCCAAACCATTATTCTCTGCAAAAAAGATAAAATCATTTATCTGATCCATTTCTAGCGCCAGATTTGTTTTAAAAAACTGGTCGTCATACATTTTTCTGACCTTCACATCGATATCTGCAATATCTTTTTTATCCTTTTTTTTATTTTTACTCTGAAAAACAGCTTTGAAAAGATTAACAAAATTAAGTTCATGAACTGTTCTATTCGTTAGATAAGCATTATTTTTTACTTCAGAAAGTTCATCAGGTTTCCAATCTGCATAATTTGCATCATTAATTCTTGATGCAGTGAGCCTTGCAACCTCATCAATTCCCCCGATAGACACGGCTACTTTCTTTACATCTACAGAAACATTTCCTAGTAAATCATAAGGAGTTACAATGACTTCATCTAATAGATTTACAGATTCGTTCAAAAAAACATTGAGCTTTTTGCTATTTATCACTCCTTTATCCACCAAGACAACAAAATTTTGATATTGCATGGCTTCTATCTCTATTTTATCATTAATACCAATACGCATATGGAAATGACCTTCATTATCGGTAACAGTACCTTTATCCGTACTTCGGTTATAGATTACAACTCCTTCAACATCATCTCCGATAGGAGCGTTAATTTTACCATCCACAATAACTCTCGACGTGATCTGGGCAATAGAAAACCCTATACTACAGAGGACAAAAAGTATTGATAATTTTATTTTCATAACAAGGCTGATTAAATTTGTTTTCTTTCAAGATACTATATTTTTCTATATACCTTAATACATTTCTGTATAAGAAAATGTTAAACTACCTTTACTAAAAAAATAAATTGATGCAAAATTGTGTAATTGCCAGTACTTCTGCTATCCACGGAAGTAAAACACTTGAATACCTAGAAGATGCTTTAATTGAATTGTATGCAAACTGTACCGAAATACTTTTTATCCCATATGCCCGCCCCAGTGGAATATCTCATGATGAATACACTATAAAGGTGCAAACTGTTTTTAAAAAAATTGGTAAAAATATAGTAGGTATACATACCTATGAGGACACTCAAAAAGCAATAGAAAATGCGCAAGGTATCTACACTGGTGGAGGAAACACATTTTTATTAGTAGATCAGTTATATCGAAATAAGATATTGGAACCTCTAAAAAACAGTATAAAATCCGGCACCCCATATTTGGGAACTAGTGCAGGAAGTAATATCTGTGGGTTGACTATGCAAACAACAAATGATATGCCGATAGTACACCCTCCTAGTTTTAAAACATTAGGTATTGTTCCTTTTAATCTGAATCCTCATTATCTTGATCCTGATCCCAACTCTACTCACAAGGGAGAAACCAGAGAAACAAGAATTGAAGAATTTCACACTATCAATTCTCAACCTGTTATAGGATTACGTGAAGGAAGCTGGTTACGGGTCGATCAGAATGAAATTATACTAGAAGGTAATTTATCTGCTCGCGTTTTTCAACAAAACAAAACTCCTTATGAAATAGATCCAAAAAGTTCATTATCGCATATAAATTAGTATATATATGAAGTATCAGGAAATACTCAACGAGATTGAAATCGAGTTGTCCAAAAAACTAAAATCCGGAAAAATAGCTTCTTATATCCCTGAATTGGCTAAAATTGACCAGAATAAACTTGGAATGCATTTATACTGCATTAATTCTGGACATTATGGGTTTGGCGACGAAAAAGAAAAATTTTCTATCCAAAGTATTTCTAAGGTATTTTCTCTTACCATGGCAATGAATCTGGTTGGAGATAAATTATTTAGTCGTGTAGATGTAGAGCCATCAGGAGATCCTTTCAACTCATTGGTTCAATTAGAATATGAAAATGGAATTCCCAGGAACCCTTTTATCAATGCAGGAGCACTAGTAATTGCAGATGTATTGGTCTCTAATTTAGAAAACCCTAAAAAAGAGTTTCTTAATTTTATTCATAAAATCTCCGGTGATGATTCTATCAGGGTAAATGATAAAGTCTTTGAATCTGAAAAGAAGTTCAGTCATAGAAACGCTGCCCTGTTAAACCTAATGAAATCTTTTGGTAATATTCAAAATGATATAGAGACTGTATTGGATCTATATATTTATCAATGCGCTATAGAAATGTCTTGCCATGAATTAACAACAGCATTTATGATATATGCTAATGGTGGAAAGATGTTATCAAACAATATACAGGTAATTTCTACAACTGGCATAAAACGTATCAATGCTATTATGCAGACCTGTGGATTTTATGATGAAGCCGGAGAGTTTAGCTTTAGGGTTGGTTTACCTGGAAAAAGTGGAGTTGGAGGAGGGATTGCAGCAATTCATCCCGGGCAATATGCTGTAACTGTATGGAGCCCGCTTCTTAATCCAAAAGGAAACTCAGCAGTAGGAATGTATGCCCTAGAAAGATTAACAACCCTAACGGGCTTATCTATTTTTTAGATATTCTGTTTTTTTAGAATCGAAAAGGTTAACTTTAGAGTATGTTTAAAAAGAATACAAATTAAAAATCAATAGTTTGAGGTTCTGAGGACACTTCAAATGATGAGAATATCGAGATATTTTAATTATTTGAAGTAAGCTCACGGTTCTTAAAATATTTTTTTTTCAGGAAGTAAGGTTTGTAAACAAGCTCTTATATACCAATAAAAACACCTTAAATGGAAAGAAAAAAAGTAAATAATATTTTGGGGTACTTCTTCTTTCTCATGATACCATTGGTGATCTTTTTTGTAATTACAGCACGCAATAGAAGTAAAATTGAGAATACTTCTTTACAATCTCAAAAGAATGTTATTCGTAAAAATAAGAATGTCCAACAGGAAAATAATTTGATCAATCTGGGTATTCAATATATCAACCAAAAGAAGTACCAAAAAAGTATTGAGATTAACCACCAAGTACTGGACTTAAACCCTAACAATAAATTAGCTCATAATAATCTATGTTATGCTTACGGGAAAATTAAGAAAATAGAAAAGGGAATAAGACATTGTAACAAAGCCATTTTATTAGATCCTGATTTTCAGTTAGCCAAAAACAACTTACAACTACTCATTAAAAATAATTCTAACTAATTAATAAAACTCAACAAAATAGAGCTTTTAGTACATCTATACTTATCTTTTTATACACCTTATTTCTTCTTTAGTGATTCCTGAGCCCATTTAAGATTATTTTTTGCGCGTTCAAAATTAGGGTTCAATTCTAACGCTTTGTTACAAAATCCAATGGCAATATCATATTTTTTCATAGCATTATATGATGAACATATGTTATTAAGGGCTACCACATTTTTTGGATCAATCATAAGCAACTCTTCACTTGTTTTAATACAACGCTCATAAAAACCTAATCGATAATAATAAAAACTTATATTAAGATATTCATTTTTAGTGAGTTTTTTATTTGAAATTTTTTCTAATCCCTTTACAGAAGCTTTAAGATTATTTTTAGCTAATACAAATTCAGCATTAATCGATAATGCTTTTTCGCAAGCTAATTTTGCCAAATCATATACCTTAAGCCTATTATATGCTGAGCATAGGTTGTTATAGGCAATACTATTATCAGCATCTATTGAGATTGCTTTTTTTGAAGCTTCTATACTTTTGAGATTATCATTTTTATTATAATACAAAAGGCTTAATTTAATATACCCGCTTGCAGAAGGAACTTTTATAAGATCCTTTTCTAATTTTGCTATATGATTATCCTCATTATAATCACTCTTTACGATAAAACAAATGGAAACATCATCAATTTTGATTTCATGTACCGTATTGTCTGGTGACCAATTTACATCTAAATCTTGTTTGTATTTTCCTTCGGCCAACATAATAATAGAGTAATCCCAATCAGGAGAATCTCTTCTTGTCAATGCATGGGTCAGTTTATCTGTTTTGTCTAAAAAAGTAGTGATTTTTGTCTGACTTCCATAATACATTCTGACTCTAGGAGGGTTTTCACTATTTCCTACATTACTTTCCAGCCAGTTAATGGCAGGTCTAATTCCCACACCATAATAATCTATTTCATAATTCCCATATGCTCCTGATACTCCACCAATGATCGGACTAAAATATAAAGCTTGCATAGGATGATCTCTAATCATAGAATACAAAGGTTGTAACATCAAAAATATTAGTCCCCCAAATGCTACTCTTACCCTATTTTTGGCAGATAAAATTGTAAACAATTTATACCAACTTACTGCGCTTAAAATAACGACGGGTAGTACTGAAAACATAAATTGCCTTGAGCCATCATGACTATTAGGCTTTCCTATTATTACTAAAATCATTGGAAATACAGAAGCAAACAAAACAATCGAAACATATAAAATATTTTGTTTAGTATTCTTCAAATAAAGCAGCGGAATAAGAAAAAAGCCTATAAAAGCATGTAGCGGCATTGTGATAATAAACAAATTTTTTATCGCATAATACCACGGTACGTCAAAACTACTTTTCCAGATCCCTTCGAACAATTGTAAATTCTCGAAACCTCTAAAATCTTTTGCAGCCTTAAATACCTTTATAGGATTTAATAACGGGTCTTTTTGAGCATATGGCCATAAAAAACTTACACTTATATATGCAAAAAAACAAATCATTACAATTTTAATAATTAATAACAACGTCTCTTTAAGGTGAACATTTTTAAAACCTTTCTCATAGTTTTCGAGAACCCACCAACTAAAAACAGCTAATAAAAGATATCCAATGACAATTAAGCCTATAAGCCTAATATTAATAAGTAACGAAATATTTACAATTAAAAAAAAGGCTCTTCTTATAGTAACAACAGGTAGTTCTTTTAATAATTTAACGATATGAAATAAAGAAAACATATAAAAAGCAGCTGCAGGAATATCTTTTGGATTATTCATAGAATACCCAAAAATCACAGGCATTAATACTACAAATATTAAGGTCAACAGCCCCACTCTCCATCCTCCTAATTCTTTTCCTAACAATCCACAAAATAAAAAAAGTAAAAACCCAAAAATTGCATTCAAGAAATTCTTGAAACTGTAATTGTCACCTAAAAAATCAAAATATTGATATAAGAAACTAGATAGTAAATCGAAAAAACCTCCAAAACCATTCATCCCTTTATATTCAGCTTCTTTACTTTTTCCAACATCTATCAAAGTACCATCATCAAGAATAGGGTTAAGTGCGGCAACCTCATTAATCTCTTTAAAATAGTCAAGTATTCGCTCTCCGTGCTCCATATGAATCCGAGCATCTTCTAATGGGCCATAATCAAAACTTAAAACACTCATAATAAGCCCTATAGAAATCGCTGTAGAAATAAAGATAGTGCGCTCTGTAAATTTAGGAATCCATATGTTTTTCATAGCATCTTATCTTTTATTATAAAAGTCATGAATCAAGCTAATTATTTTTCTTTGATCTTCCATATCTAATTCATAATACAAGGGTAATCTCAATAAACAATCTGAAAAATTATCACAATGGATTAAATCTTTAGAATGATTATCCTTTATATAAAAAGGACTTTTATGCAATGACAAATAATGAAACACACAATGAACACCATACCCTTTTAAGAATGAGATAAGTTCACTTCTTTCATTAATAGAATTGCACACCAGATAAAACAAATGTCCATTTGCTGAAGCATATTCAGGTATATACGGAATCTTTAATAAATTATGTAGCGCTAATTTTTCAAAACCATTATTATAATTATCCCAAAGTTTTTTTCTTCTGGATTGAATTTTTTCTAAATTCTCTAACTGGGCAAATAAAAAGGCTGCTGTAACATCAGACGGCAGAAATGAAGAACCTATATCAACCCAGGAGTACTTATCGACTTCTCCTCTAAAAAAAGCAGATCGATTCGTCCCTTTTTCCCAAATAATCTCTGCTCGTTCATCAAAATTTTTATCATTAACTACTAACATCCCTCCTTCTCCAGAAATAATATTTTTAGTTTCGTGAAATGAAAATGTAGACAAATGTCCTATACTTCCTAATGGCTTCCCTTTGTAATAAGAATCAATGGCCTGAGCCGCATCTTCTATGACATATAAATTATACGTATCTGCCAAATCCATAACGACATCCATATCGCTGGCAACGCCTCCATAATGGACTACAACTATAGCTTTTGTTCTTACATTTACTAATTTCTCTAAAGTATCTGCATTAATATTAGGGTTATTATCATAACTATCGGCAAAGACTATTTTTGCCCCTCGTAATACAAAAGCATTCGCTGTGGATACAAATGTATATGATGGCATAATTACTTCATCGCCTGGTCGTATATCAATTAGTATCGCTGCCATTTCCAGTGCATCAGTACAGGAAGACGTTAATAAACAATTCCTAAAACCCATATTTTGAGTGAAATATTCATGACATTTTTTTGTATAATATCCATTGCCGGAAATTTTACCTCGAGCTACTGCATCTTTTATATAATACAATTCATCTCCTGTCATGTAAGGCTTATTAAATGGAATCATCATTTGTTATTAACTAATTTTATTTAGATTTATAGTATATATTAATCCCATATCAACTGAGGGGTCTTATTATTCCATATCAAAATACCTATTTTTTCCCAGGGAGACTCCATATTTTTATGTAATAAATTTTCTTCCCATTCAAAAGAAACCTTCACTTTTTTCTGTACAATCTCAAATTCTTGCTTTTTAGAAAGGTCTATCTTATTCTTATAAGACCAAAAAGAAGAATATTCTATAATTCCTTTTTTTACCGAAAGGGCATTCTTAGAAACATAAGGACCATTTACTCTCCATATCCAATAAGCATATGTACCGCCTGCCATATATCTGTCAAGCAATCCTTTTTCATCCAATATAGGAAGTAATTGACCTTTATATCGTATAGAATACACCCGGTTATATCCCCTAAAATGGACATCTTTAAAAACACCATGACCGGTAATACCTATATAATGATACCCAACGTATTTTATCGAATTTGTCAATGGAATACTTGTCTTGAAAAAACTGTGATTTAAATGAATTTGTAAAAACACTGCTAATCCCAACAAGAAAAGTAATCCATAATTCTGTACTCTTGGGTTTTTATGGACTATATTAGAAATTACCATTTCTTTTCTTTCGATCAGAAAATTTTCTTTGATATCTAAGAGTGTCTGTATTTTTAATAAAACATAGCATAAAGGAGCCAGTCTTATCATATCTTTTAAAATTACTGTATCTATTATTTTACTATGATACGCATCAATACTAAATAGATTAGAAACAGGTTTCTCTTTATCGTATATATCTAAACTAATAGCCTCTGATTTTGTAATAAAATTGATGTTTTTAAAAACGTCAAAAAACTTCATTAAAATCATTATTTTACAACTTGCTAATAACTTCTCATCAAAATATAAAATATTTTTTTTTTGCTTAGTATTAATCATTTTACCAATCTTATCCCATATTGAAACTGGCACCAATAATAAATATATAGTTATATAACCAATCGCAAAATAAGGGATTGGGTAAATTAGTAGAATACCAAAATGAAGACCAACACCTATAATAAGCATGATAACTCTGAATTTTTTGTTCCAGAACAAAAAGATAAACATAAACTCAAACAGCATGGTCAGATGTGATAGGAATTTAACAAAAATCTCCTGGTTTAAAAGCCATTGAGAATCCGTCATTGTTATTTGCGGAAGTGATGAAGGCAACCAAATACCCAATCCATGTAACCACATTGGTGATTTCATCTTATAGACAACTGCGGCATCAAAATAAACCAACCCCAAAGCTATAAAAACAGGTACCAGATAAGTAACCTTTGATACTTTTTCAACCTCATAAAAAAGACCTTTATTCAAATAGCGGATCTTTTTTCGAAGCATATCAAAAGAGAGGGCTTTCTGAATAGGTAAAAACATTAATAAGAAATTGACACAGATATACGTGTAGATCATATGATACTCATAATTGGTCATACTGGAAATAAAAACCAGAGTAAAAATATAATTAACAATAGTTGCTATTCGTGTGTATAAACCAATACAGATACATACCACAACTCCCATCCATATCAGAAGCAATAGTGTAACATCTGGAAAATGTACATCTAAATATGGAAGTGTGTCAAAATATAGTTGACGATATCTGAAGATCCAGATAATTTCGAATAAAAAATTGAGCGCAAAAAAAATTCTAAAAACTGCCAAGCCTTTTGCCGAAATTTTTTTGAATACTATTTCTTTTATCAAATCCAAAAATGAAAATATTTATGAACTGAGTTCGATTAATCCCAAGCGCGTCAGTTTGAGTGAAATTCTGATAAGAATTTTTTCCAGAAAACAAGCGTTTTGGGTCAAAAACCTATTCTCGATACACTTTTCCTTCGTCAAAGCACTCGAATTGATGGTTTTATCTTCTATAGTAATAATCGAATTCAGTCTATTAGTTATTTAAATAAAATTACACATGTGTATTCATACTATCCGTATGATAAATTGTTGTTCCTTTTGCCGAATAAACGCCATTTTTAAAAGTATTTTTTTTTATAATTGCTCCGCAACCAATAATACAATTCTCCTCAATAACAATATGATCTCTTATCGTTGCATTAATACCTATAAAACAATTATTTTTCACTTCCACTTTACCTGAAATAGTAGCAGATGGTGCAAGAAAACAATGTTTTCCGATCACAGAATGATGAGCTACTATACTTCCTGACCACATCACTGTATTAGCTCCAATAATTGTTTCTGGTTCTACAATACATCCATCAAAAATAAAGCAACTCTCACCTATATTTTTGTGATCCCAAACATGGGCTCTGGGGCTAATATAGGTTACTAAATCATAGCCTAATTCTTTTGCCTCTATATATAGGCGAGCTCTAACACCACTAAGCTTATTTGGTCCTATAGCAATTAACAATTCTGTAGTTTCAGGAGGGTAACTCTTTAATAGATCTTCAAAATTAATTACGGGCAATCCACAGAACTCTTTGGCAATATTATACTCTTTTTCTACTGAAAAAGCTACAATTTCGTTGTCAAGATCTCTTTGGAGATATTGTATCGCAATTTCTGCCAGATTACCGGTTCCAACAATGATAATAGATTTCATTTTACAGATCGATTTTTAAAAAAAATTATATCCTCCATGTTTTTTAGTATTAATTTTGAGCCGTTCTAAACTCAACAATATAATTCCCCTTATAATTCAATACTACTTTGGGCACTACTTTTATCTTTTGATTTACTAAAATGCTATTTGTAATTTGCCATACAGCCTTTTTATAGTAATTTTCGTTTATTAACACTCCATAATTATCGATAAGAGCTTTAAAAGATTGAAACTTATCTTTATGAAAAGGAATGTTTGTAAACCACCCTCCTAAATATATTTTATCTGTATAAAATCCAGCCGAAACTGCAAATGGATCCATATATTCTAACCGATAATTACCAGAATATGGAATTAGTTTTTTAGAATCATTACTCAGGTAATCTGCTATAATTTTTGATTGATTTTCTTGTACCTGAAACGCATAGTTTTCATTTTTTACTGTCTTATTTGTTTTTTCATAAAAATAATAGGTGAAAAGAAATACAGATAGGAGCATTATCTTCTTTTGAATGGAAGAAGGTATATTAGCTAATAAGTAAGGCAGTACCAATATAAAACTTATAACAGCAACAAAAAACACTCTATCTTTTACAGTTCCATTAAACGATGTAAAAATCAACGCTCCCGCCAAAAGGCCAAACATGAGGATAATACCAATAGTAGGTGAACTATTTCTTTTTTTAGTATACCTGGCAGATAAAGCAATAATTACTAGTAATAAGATAGGAAAAAAATAATACCGTAAGCGAAATACATACCGCATTTTTGTAAATGGAGGAACCTTATCTAATTCTGAATTGATTTTCTTTACTGCTTCATATCCCATTACCTGAGGATCAGGAAAAAACGAAAGCAATGCGTCATAATCTGGTCTGGAGATCTCATCTGGTAAATTATTAAATACTCCGCTGGCATTTGGATTATCGTTAATACTACCTCTTAATTTATTATATTTTAAAAAATATTCCCATTCAGGGTTTTGAGAATAATATACATAATCAACCAGTTTACACATACAGCATATAGCTATACTAACCGCTAGCACCTTCTTTCTGCTATCCAAATAGAATTTTCTGTCCTTAAAATAATCAAGAAAAAATATTGGCATCGTAATCAGTAATACTAAAAAGGCAGCTTCGAATCGGATAAGAGAACCCAATACAATCAAAATTGATCCAAGATATCGTATTCTACTCTTAGATTGGTACAACAAAACCACACCCGCAATCGACACAATTGCTGCTGTTTTGGTAAACTGAAGCTGTATTGTTATTTGTAAAAAAACCAAAAATAAAAATAGTAAAAAAATAGATTTAACTACTTTATCATTGTTAGTTTTTAATAGTTGCCAACTAATCAAAGTAACTGATATAATATTTAGAGCCACAAAAAATATAGGATACCATTCATAAGCCGGAAAGAGATAATAAAAGAAATTGAGAAAAGATCCATAAAGCATGTTAATAAACACTAAATGGTTATCTAGACTACCACTGTAACCACCAGAAGATATCAATGCCATAACAACGTCATCATTGGATTCGAATCTGATCGTAAAAAAGAAATTTATAACAAAGAAAAGCAGCATTAATAATCCTAGTAATATAAAAAAATGATACTTTTTTATAAACGCTATATTGATGTACCTAGACATATACTTCTTTAAAAATTATAGATCAAAAAGAGTAAAAAACAATTAAAATCAATCATAGATTTTAGAAATAGTTGTTAGAGGTCTTTGTTTTACTTCATTAAATATTTTAGATAAATAAATTCCCAGGACACCAATGCTCATGATTATCAAACCACTTAAAAACCAGATGGAAACAATCAAAGAAGGCCAGCCTTCTAAATAATCTTTATAGAATATCGCACGTATTACAAAATATCCAAGATACACAAATGAGGTAACACTAACAATCAATCCTAAATAAAATACATAAATCAAAAGCCTGTTAGAAGTAGCGGTAATTGCATTTACCAAAAGACTCATTTTTTTCTTAAATGTATATGTGGTATCTGGCCTGGAACCTTTAGCAACAGGGACTGAAATTTGTTTATACCCAACCATGGCAAATACTCCTCCCAAAAACAATTCTTTTTCAGTATACTCTTTTAATGAGTCAACATAGTCTTTGTTCATTAATCTAGCCATCAAAATGTTTTCTTCTATCGATATTTCAGAAAGTAAATTAAACATTCTGTAAAAAAATTTCCCCGTTATTTTTTCGAAAAACTTACCTTTCCTTTTTTCCTGTACCCCATAAACGACATCTACATTATTTTCTATTAAACTTGCATAAAACTCAGTCAACAATTCTGGTGGTTCTTCTAAATCAATATCAAGAAGATACATATAATCTCCAGAAGCATATTTTAGCCCGGTCATTACTGCCTTATGATGCCCAAAATTTCTGGAAAGCTCAATCAGCTTGACATTTGTATCAGATTTTCTAATATTCAGAACTTTTTGGCTTGAAATATCTGGAGATCCATCATTTACAAAAATTAATTCATAATCATCTGTAAGTTCTCTAACAACTTTTGTAATTCTCTCATAGAATTCTACAACAAATCGTTCAGACTTATAAAGTGTAGTAACTACAGATATTTTCATGGATTAAACGTTTTTAGAAATGAATTTGCCTGATTACCTTGATTAAAAATAAGGTCTAGTACGCTAACTCCGTGTTCAAATGGAGTTGACATTTGAGTATATTCAGGATATCCCGAATAATCAATCCATTCCAAGGTAATATCGTTTTCTTTAAAAAGTATTTCTTTTATATAATCTTTTGCTGCCGGTCCGGAAATATATGTTTCAGCTTTTAATTTTTTACAGGCATCTATCAATCTTTCATTAGCATCTCCTGCAAGAGAAAGCTCACGACTATTTATTATTGGTGTTTTAATATCTAATATATCACAAATCTCAAAAATAAATTGTTTATTAATTTCACTTAATAAAAGCGTATCCATTTCGAGATATATTTTTTCAAACCTTTCTTTGTAGTTTTTAAAAAAAGGAGCTCTACCATATATAGATTGTATAGTTTTCCAGTGTTTTATATTCCATTTAGGCAAAAAAACCTGAGTTTGATCAATCGTCTGATCAAGATTGTTTTGTTTTACCGGAATTGTAATCCACTCAAGTCCTTTTTTCGTTTTTAGGAGATTTCGGTTTCGCCAATCATTTTTGGTGTATTGAACTTCATCATAAATCACAAAAACATCTGCCATATTGATCATATCAAAATATCCTTTCCAAGGGATATAATTTGATTGGGATATGGCAATTTTCTTCTTCAAAAATTATTGGGTTACTTCTTATGAATACTGCATTTCTAAATTTAACTTATTTTTTTAACAAAAGGGTGATAATCATTTTGTAATGTACTAATCTCAGCATTTCTGATATCATGTACGATTTGTATAGAAGTTTTAGCATCCGTAAGACCAAACCCTCCTCCTTTTAGAATGCCTTCATAACTTCTGGTATGTAATTCTGTAAAACCTGTACTAAACTCAATCTCCTCGCCATCAATAGTAATAGATCGATAGGTTCTTTTTCCTTGTAATTTTACATCCTCAGGAATATTTTCATAATTAATAGATAAAAACCATCGTACTCTTGCTTTCTCAAATTCTAAATATCCCGAAGCACTATCCTCTGTAAGCAGGTGTACTCTATTTTCTTTAACCTCGCCAAACACCCAGGAAAGCATATCATAAAAATGAACACCAATATTGGTGGCGATACCGCCAGATTTAGAAACATCTCCTTTCCAGGATGCATGATACCAATTACCTCTAGATGTTAAATATGTTAGATCAAAATCATAAATTTTATCATTCGGCCCCTTATCAACTTTCTCCTTCAAAGCAATGATACTGGGGTGTAATCGTAATTGTAAAATAGTATTTACACTTCCCTCAGATTCTTTTTCTATTTCTTCTAATGCATCAATATTCCAGGGATTCAATACTAACGGTTTTTCGCATATCGCACTTGCTCCTCTTCTCAAAGCCATTCTGATATGAGAATCATGAAGATAATTAGGAGTGCAAATGCTCACGTAATCCAACTGAATATTTTTCCTTCTTTTTAACTTTTCTATATGCCTGTCAAAACGTTCAAATTCAACAAAAAAATCAGAATCAGGGAAATAACTATCGATCACACCTACACTATCAAACCTATCCAGTGCTGCTATCAAATTATTTTCTGTATCCTTAATTGCCTTAAGATGTCGCGGAGCAATATAACCTCCAACTCCCATTATAGCGAAGTTTTTGTTTTTCATATATTATATCTTGAAAACATGTTCGTTTATTAATTCATATTTTTCATTACTCTCGGGGCATATTGCTATAAGATCCTTATCAAAAACTAATCGATGACCATATTCACTCATCCATCCAATCTGCCTTGCAGGATTACCAACCATTAATGCATATGGTTTTACACGTTTTGTAATGACTGTCCCTGCACCTATAAATGCATAAGCACCTATATCATGCCCGCATACAATTGTTGCATTCGCTCCTATCGTAGCACCTTTACTTACGTGAGTTTTAACATATTCTCCTCTTCTATTTATAGCACTTCTAGGGTTTATGATATTAGTAAACACACAAGAAGGACCTAAAAAAACATCATCATCACAAGTTACTCCAGTGTAAATAGATACATTATTCTGGATTTTTACATTATTTCCCAGAACAACTTCGGGAGACACTACAACATTTTGACCTATATTGCAATGCTCACCAATCACTGCATGAGACATTATATGAGAAAAATGCCATATTTTCGTGCCATTCCCTATCAAACATTCATCGTCAATTACAGCAGTTTTATGAGCAAAAAAATTAGTATTCATTAAAATATCTAAGGTAAGTTTATTAATTTCTAATTATCAAATATAAAATAATTCAAGCGTATTAATTTGATTAAAAAAATATACTTTAATGTATGAATTTTAATTTTAATAATTGCTAAGTATTCGAAATAACACCAAACTAGCCAGACTTAATTTATTATAATTTTGTCTCTGATAATATCAAAAACAACATAAAACTACTATATTTAAACCCAGTTCTATTACATAGACACAGTAAACTACTTTGGGGCAAGCCCACGAAGCATTTATTGAAAAAAATATTTTGATTTCGAGGCAAGCCTCCGAGCATTTAAATCTCGATTATCGAGTAAAATATAATTTGCGGCATTTTATTAAATTGCTATCAAAATAATTATGTCCCAGAGACTTTTAAAATTTCAAAAAGGTATATGTTCAAAAACTTTACTTCAAAAAAATTTGAGATTAAAACGCTAATAGCAATACTTGCCATTACTTTTTTAATATATCTCAACCATTTTGACAATCCATTTTTTTTTGATGATACTCATACCATTTTGGAAAATGAATCTATAAAAACGCTGGACAATTGGACAACTTTTTTCACGAATGCAGATACTTTTAGTGCTCTCCCGGCCAATCGGGCCTACAGGCCTATGATTACCTTCATGAATGCTATCGATTACTCATTAGCTGGTGGATTTATAGCAAATTACTATCACTACCATATCTTTTTTTGGTTTTTAGTGCTTATTATTTTGATATTTACAGTATCCAAACATATATACTATATATCACTTCCAAAATATAAATGGATTGGTATTACTGCCCTTTTTGCAACTGTCTGGTTCTCATTACATACTGCTAACGCAGAAACGATCAATTATATCTGCGCGCGATCTGACTCATTTTCCACACTATGTATAGTTGCCTCGCTTTTACTGTACATACATCCCTTGGGAAAAAAATGGTTTTTATATTTATTTACCATGATACTTGGTATTTGGACCAAACAAACCGGAGTTATGTTTTTTCCAATACTTCTTATGTATATATTACTTTTTGAAGAACATTCATTACTCACGGATTTTACACAAAATACTAAAGACAAACTCCTAAAGATCTTTATCAAAATAGCTCCTACAGCAATAATTGCCTCTTTGCTTTTTATTTTTAATCAGTATTACTTGACTCCAAAATCTACTGACTCTACCAACTTTATAGTTACAAGATTTGAATATATAAGCACGCAATGCTTTGTAATCTTACATTACTTGGGTAATTTCCTTCTTCCCATTAATCTAAGTGCAGATCCCGATATAACCATTATAAAACCCTGGTATCATATAAAAATAGTGTCTGGATTAGTAGTCATTATTGCAATGTTATTCTTAATGGTTAAAAGCAGTTTCAAAAAAGAACAGAGACCCATTTCTTTTGGAATTGCATGGTTTTTTATAGCATTATTACCAACAACCCTGAATCCATTGTTTCAAATTGCAAATGATCACCGAATGTTCTTTCCATTTATTGGACTATTTATTGCCATCCCTTGGGGAATATTATTATTATTAAAAAAATATAAACTCTTAAATTCGAATAAAAAGTTTTCTACCCCTGTTTTTATACTAATTTTATTAATTCTAGCCAGTCATGGATATGGTACAACACAAAGAAATAAAATATGGAATACTGAAGAATCTTTATGGCTGGATGTCACAAAAAAAAGTCCTAAAAACGGAAGAGGATTAATGAACTACGGAGAAACTCAAATGTCAAAAGGAAAGTATGATGTCGCTTTAGAATATTTTAACAAAGCAGATCAGCTCACTCCTAATTATTATATCTTGCACATTAATTTTGGTGTTTTGTATGCAGCACAAAACAATCATGATAAAGCAAAAAAATATTTCGAATCCGCTGTAAACATGAACATAAATTCTCCTGCACCAGAATATTTTTATGGCAGATATCTTTCTTCTCAAAAAAAATATTCAGAAGCAGAAATTTACTTAAAAAAAGCATTACACAAAAGCCCCAATCACATCCAGTCCAAACAATTATTAGCAAGTATAGCTTCAAAAACAATCTCCCCAGAAGAAGAGATCAAATCCTTATTGGAGATAATAAAAAACAATCCAACCGTTGAAACTTATATTAATTTGAGTCTTATATACTATAAAAACGGAGATTATGAATCTACCATTTCAACCTGCCGTAAAATTCTAAAAACAGATCCCAATAATGCATTTGCCTATAATAATATGTGTGCAGCTTATAATCAAATGAAGAGATGGGAACTTGGTGCTCAAGCCTGTGAAATGGCGCTCAAAATAGATCCCAACTATCAACTTGCCAAAAATAATTTAAAATGGGCAAAAGACAATATCAACAACTAACTTAAGAATACAAAATATCATACAATGCTTAATAATAAAACAATTGCCGTAGTAGTTCCTTGTTATAATGAGTCTCAGCAAATAAAAATGGTATTGGATAGCATGCCTTCTTTTGTAGACCGAATAATTGTAGTCGACGATGCGTCTACAGATGATACCGTTGGTGCAACAATAAAACATCTAACAGATAATTCTTCTAACCTTAAATTAGTCTCAAATCTGAAAGGTCAAATTACCCCAAATATTTATAATCGAGCAGATATAGAAGTAAGACAGAAAAGCATCGATGAAATTCAAAAGTTTACGCCCTCAGAAATAATTAATAAAAATCCAGAAGAAGAAAAAATAATAGTAATAAAACATCTTGCTAATGGAGGTGTCGGAGCGGCAATAGCAACTGGATATAAATGGTGTAAAGATCATCAGATAGATTGTACTGCAGTAATGGCAGGAGATGGACAAATGGATCCGGCAGAATTAGAATCGATATGCAAGCCTGTTGTGGAAGAAGGAATAGATTATGTAAAAGGAAATCGACTCATTCACAAAAGTGCTTGGGTAATAATCCCAAGAGTTCGTTTTTTGGGCAATTCAATCCTCAGTATACTTACCAAAATTGCTTCAGGCTATTGGGGTGTTTCAGACACACAAAGTGGATATACTGCAATATCCAATAACGCCTTAAATTCAGTTCCTCTATATGATATCTACAAAAGATACGGAATGCCTAATGATCTGTTAGTTAAACTAAATATTGCATTTTGTACAATAAGAGAAGTAAAAATAAAACCTATATATGGAGTAGGAGAAAAATCAAAACTAAATATAATTAAGGTTTCGTTACCCATATTATTATTATTAGTTCGCTGCTTTTTTAAACGACTTCAAACCAAATATCTATACAGAAGTTTTCATCCTTTATACTTATTATACTGGATATCTTTTATTATTGGGATTATAAACACTTATTTTCTTTATCAATTGATTCGTAATTTTTTTGACACTAGTACGAAAACACCTACTGATTATCTCATTATATTTATCTTTCTAACCATCTCAGGTTTCCAATCACTTTTGTTTGCCATGTGGATGGATATTCAGGATAATGAGAGATTATCAAAGTAATAATATACTTATTTCCCCTGTTTAAGATCATTTAGTTTTATGGGAGATAGATAAAACCAAACTGCTCCAGGAATAAAAGATATAAGTTGTAGTAAAAATATTATAAGAGATAATCCAATAGCATCTTCTGCTGGTAGATTGTGTAATTGAAAAATTATAGCAAGCGAAATCTCACGCACGCCGATTCCTAAAATCGTGATGGGTAATAAACTTAATATACCTAATACAAAAGTTCCTAAAAACAGACCTATATGATTAATTTCAATCCTCATAGCCCAAGCTACATAGTTAAACACCCCATATATTAAGACCATACTCATACACGTAATCCCAAAACTGCGTAAAGTTGTCCATAGATTTAAATCATTCGATTGAAACGCTTCCTTCCAAGACTGAAGTTTATTCTTAAGCAACTTCCAAAACCCAAAGGCAATTAAAAAAAAGATCCCTATTCCAGAAAACCAATATACTATAGACCGATAACTTTTTGGAAATTCTAAAATATCAAAATTAATCTGATAATATATAACAGCGACTAAACTGAAAACAATTAGGCAAGCTAAATCAAAAAGCCTATCCATAATAAGACTCGACCATCCAATTCTTTGATTTGGAAGCTCCTCTTTTATGTATAACAACCTCCCAAAATCACCTAATCTTCCAGGTGTAACATTTGCCAAAAAAAGCCCTATAAAAAACACTTTAAAAGCTTTGTAACTACCGATCGGTATATGATACGAATTAGAAATAAGTTTCCATCTCATACTTTTGAGATAAAATGCAACCCACAGGATAAGTACAGCAATACATATATGAATAAAAGAAACTTTCTGAATAGAGTGAAAGGTTTCCTCCCAACCAATTTTATAGAGCATTAAAAAAAATAAAATCACTCCAATAAATTTAAACCAAAAACCAATTCTTTTCAATGCGCCTTTTTATTTGAAAGATAAATATATAAACTAAAAAAACAATTTCTTAAGCAAAAAGGAAGATAACACAAAATAAAAAAGCCCCATTCTATTGATGAGGCTTTGAGCGGGAGACCAGGTTCGAACTGGCGACATTCAGCTTGGAAGGCTGACGCTCTACCAACTGAGCTACTCCCGCATATTCTGTTGGTAAAAGTATTAGTTTTTTTAAATAAACAAAACAAAATAAGAATAAATATTTTCATGAATAATTTAAAAATGCGTCTTAACCGTAAAACAAAAAAGCTTTTATTCCTGAATATTAATAACTTAATAAAAAGTAAAATTTCTCAATAAATCGTATTTTATCGAAAAAAAATGCGTTTAATCGAATAAAATATATATTTTTGTAGTTAACAAAATATTAATATATTAGCAATTGATCTATCTTTATGTAAGTTATTTATCATTTTTGATAGCAATTATTTTTTATGGTATAACCCCAATTCAAAAGAGGTTAATCTCTTTTTAAAAGGAAATTTCCTACAAAATATGAAGATAAAATTACTTCTATTTATTCTTATCGTATCTACTATACATAATCTGAAAGCTCAGGTTAAAGTTGGTGATAATCCGAACCAAATAAACAATTCTTCCATCTTAGAATTAGAAAGTATTGATAAAGCATTTGTTTTAACACGAATCACAACTGTCGAAATGAATGCCATCACCCCTTTAAATGGAGCATTAATATATAATACTGACGATAATTGTATTTTTCAATACAATAATAATAGTTGGAGTAGTCTTTGCAATGGAGGCGGAAGTGGTGATGATAATCAAATGTTATCATTCGATTCTACAACCAATATTTTAACACTTCAAAATGGAGGATCAGTAGATCTAACATCCTTAATCAATGATCCAGATTCAGATCCAACAAATGAAATCCAAATATTAAGTCAAAATGGAAATACGATAACATTATCAAATGGTGGTGGAAGTTTTTCAGAAACGATCTCTACATTGGTTGATAATGGAAATGGAACGTTTACATATACCGCCGAGAATGGAGTAACTACAATTATAAATTTAACTGGTGCACAAGGAGCAACAGGTGCTACTGGAGCACAAGGAATACAAGGGGTAACCGGAGCACAAGGGATCACCGGTGCAACAGGCGCTACTGGAGCTCAAGGAATACAAGGAATCACAGGTGCTACCGGAGCTCAAGGAATTCAAGGTGTGACCGGAGCAACAGGCGCTACTGGTGCACAAGGAATACAAGGAATCACCGGTGCAACAGGTACTACCGGAGCACAAGGGATCACAGGAGCAACAGGTGCTACTGGTAGTCAAGGAATACAGGGTGTAACCGGAGCAACAGGCGCTACTGGTGCACAAGGAATACAAGGAATCACCGGAGCAACAGGTACTACCGGAGCACAAGGGATCACAGGTGCTACTGGTGCAACAGGCGCTATTGGTAGTCAAGGAATACAGGGTGTAACCGGAGCAACAGGGGCTACTGGTAGTCAAGGAATACAAGGCGTAACCGGAGCAACAGGTGCTACTGGGGCACAAGGAATACAAGGAGTCACTGGAGCAACAGGGGCTACTGGTAGTCAAGGAATTCAAGGTGTGACCGGAGCAACAGGCGCTACCGGAGCTCAAGGAATTCAAGGGATCACAGGAGCAACAGGTGCTACCGGAGCACAAGGAATACAAGGGATCACTGGAGCAACAGGTACTACTGGTGCACAAGGAATACAGGGTGTGACCGGAGCAACAGGCGCTACTGGTGCACAAGGAATACAGGGTGTGACCGGAGCAACAGGTGCTACCGGAGCACAAGGGATCACAGGTGCAACAGGTACTACTGGTGCACAAGGAATACAGGGTGTGACCGGAGCAACAGGCGCTACTGGTGCACAAGGAATACAAGGCGTAACCGGAGCAACAGGTGCTACTGGGGCACAAGGAATACAAGGAGTCACTGGAGCAACAGGCGCTACCGGAGCACAAGGAATACAAGGGATCACTGGAGCAACAGGTACTACTGGTGCACAAGGAATACAGGGTGTGACCGGAGCAACAGGTGCTACCGGAGCACAAGGAATACAAGGGGTAACCGGAGCAACAGGTACTACTGGTGCACAAGGAATACAGGGTGTGACCGGAGCAACAGGCGCTACTGGTGCACAAGGAATACAAGGCTTAACCGGAGCAACAGGTGCTACTGGGGCACAAGGAATACAAGGAGTCACTGGAGCAACAGGGGCTACTGGTAGTCAAGGAATTCAAGGTGTGACCGGAGCAACAGGTGCTACTGGGGCACAAGGAATACAAGGTGTGACCGGAGCAACAGGCGCTACTGGTGCACAAGGAATACAAGGAGTAACCGGAGCAATAGGCGCTACCGGAGCACAAGGAATACAAGGAGCCACTGGAGCAACAGGTACTACCGGGGCGCAAGGAATACAAGGGGTAACCGGAGCAACAGGTGCTACTGGGGCACAAGGAATACAAGGTGTGACCGGAGCAACAGGCGCTACTGGTGCACAAGGAATACAAGGGGTAACCGGAGCAACAGGTGCTACTGGGGCACAAGGAATACAGGGTGTGACCGGAGCAACAGGCGCTACCGGAGCACAAGGAATACAAGGAGCCACTGGAGCAACGGGCGCTACTGGTAGTCAAGGAATACAGGGTGTAACCGGAGCAATAGGTGCTACCGGAGCACAAGGAATACAAGGCGTAACCGGAGCAACAGGTGCTACTGGTAGTCAAGGAATACAAGGTGTGACCGGAGCAACAGGTGCTACCGGGGCGCAAGGAATACAGGGTGTGACCGGAGCAATAGGCGCTACCGGAGCACAAGGAATACAAGGAGCCACTGGAGCAACGGGCGCTACCGGAACTCAAGGGAT
>NZ_VTZU01000072.1 GCF_008370685.1 Aquimarina sp. RZ0 | reverse complement strand
GCTTACTTCAAATAATTAAAATATCTCGATATTCTCATCATTTGAAGTGTCCTCAGAACCTCAAACTATTGATTTTCAATTTGTATTCTTTTTAAACATACTCTAAAGCATGCATCTGGAGTAATACGATTTATAACTAAAAATTTCGCATATTCATCGTTTCTTTTTCCTTTCTACTTCGTTTAAAAAATAAACCGTAGCTATAGCTATGCTTGATTTTTTTGCCTTGCATAAAGAAAAAATAATTCAATGAATTTATACGAATTTTTTAATCACAAATCGTATAATTTCAATTCTCAGATAATATTACCTACTAAAACTATTTCTTTTTGATTCAGTTGACAGTACTATCATCTGAGAATTGTATAATGTTTTGTTTGCAAAATTTATATGTTGTACTCTTAATCTTGACTATTTTTTCGGTATGCTATAAAACCCAAACTTTTTGGTTTAAATCATAATCAAATGATCCTTGAATATGAGTAACGAAATAAAGGAGGAAGATAAGAATCATTATTTTTTCATAATTGTAACTTTTTCAGATAGTTAAAATTAATCAATAATTACTCTGTATATCATTACGATTCGATCAGAAGACATATACTAAAGATAAATGACCACTATGAATGGTTTAAAGAAGGTTTAAGCGTTTCATCAATTCAGGACGATTAGAACGACTTACAGGGATAACATCTTTTTCTATCAATACACTATTATCCTCAATATCTATAATACGTTTTATATTGATGACATAAGAACGATGTACTTTTAAGAAAAGGTCTTCTGGAAGTTTTTCTTCAATTTTTTTTAGAGTAGAGTGTACGGTATAATTCTTTTTTTCGGTTTTAATTAAAATATAATCTCCTTTGGCTTCTACCACATTAATTGTTGGAATATCAATTTTAATCAATCTACGATCAATATTCACATATAGATCATTTTCTCCAGAAGATGCAGAGGACGCAATACTTTCTGATTCTGAAGATGTTGGGATTGTGACAGAAGTGACCACTGTGGCGCTTTCTGCTTTTTGAATTGCCTTTAGGAAACGGGGAAGTGTAATTGGTTTTACCATATAATCTACAATACAGTCATATTCAAAGGCTTCAAGCGCAAAATTCTTATCAGAAGTCGTTACAATAATTTTTGGTGGATTTTTTAACGTCTGGATAAAATCAAAACCCGTAAAATCCGGCATATGAATATCTAAAAAAATAAGGTCTACTTCTTGCTGATTTAAAAACTTTATGGCGTGAATTGCATTAGGAAACTCTTCTATTGTATTTAATTCATCAACCTGCGAACAAAGTTGTTTGATAATTACTCTCGCAGTTTCTTCATCGTCTATAATGATGCAATTCATAGTTTTTAAGGTTTATAGTGTTGTAAGAAAATGTTCTATAGCTTCTAAAATTAGCATAAATTTTGAAAACAATAAGGGATTATTCTCCTTTAATTCTTCCTCAAAGTCTATGGTAGTCTGATATTCTTTTTCAAAACCAAGCATTCCTATTTTATGTTTTAGCTTATGTACATTTTCTGCTGCTTTTTTGTACTGGCCTGTATTATAGTTGTCAAGAAACTCTTTTTTCTCTTCGGGAAATTCTTTTTTGATAATAGCAATAAGCTTTTGTTCAAAATCTTGAGAACCTGCAGCTAATTCTTTTATATATATAAGGTTTGGTTTCTCATCCATCTTTATCATTTTTTTAAAGTAAAATAAAAAGTAGTTCCCACACCAGGTTTTGAGGTTAGCCATATTTTACCTCCATAAAAATCTACTATTTTCTGTACGATAGACAACCCTATCCCTGTAGATTCTTTGGTATCATCTACACTTTGGAATATTTGAAATATTTTTTGATGATATTTCTCAGGAATTCCTTTCCCATTGTCCTGAATATAGAACTTCCAGTATTTTTTCTGTTCTGTTGCTCCAATATTAATAATTCCTTGCTCTTTATCTATACTCCCAATTGCATTACTGATTAGATTCTGAAACAGCTGTCTGATGCGCAATTCATCTGCCTTAAGAACAGGAAGCTTATCTTTTATGACAAACGTTATATTTTCTGGTGCGTGTACTAAATCTATAGTATCCTCTATGATCTCATGTACGTCCATAGAAATGGTAACTCCTTCTTTTTTATCGATAATAGAATATTCCAGAATTCCACTAATCAAATTATCCATTTTCTCGATATTCTTATTAATCAAATCAAGATTACTACTGGTCATTTTATCCAAGTTAGTATTATCTTCTTTTATCCAATTAATAAGTGTATTTACATTCCTTAATGGAGATTTGAGATCATGTGATACTACCTGAGCATACTCTCTTAATTCTTTATTACTTTTTTCCAGATCACTCAGAATACGTTCTCTTTGCTGTTCTATTTTAGAAATTTGCAATGCTTGTTTTTCTATCAAATTGGCTAACTCTATACCATTAAGTTCTTGTGATTTCCCATCTCCATCAGCTTCTTTCTTATAGGTTATACTTTCTAATATTCTGGTTGAATCCGTAAGACTTTCAATAACTTTACGTTGTTGCACGGCTTCTTCTCTTAATTTCTGATTAGCATCATATAATTCTTTAGAACTAATAGACATTGCTCTTTGCAACATACTTTGTTGTTCTTCATAATTAAAATATGATTTATTTATAGCTTCCAGAAATATTTTTATCTCTGCATCATTTTTTTTGTCTTCGCTTAAATGTTTTCTTATTTGCCTTAAGAGTAGAGAGTTCATTATTATTCGCTAAAAAGTGTGAGTGTCATAGTTTGATTATGGAGTTCACAAGTATTACCAAATCTAAAAGGCGCTAATTCCCCATAAGAGTAAAACCCACTCACTACGGTTTTTGATCCTATAGATTCTATTACTTCTTCCACTTCTTCTTCTACTCGTTGATCCATTACTAATTTTCTGCCAATACAACTTATTAAAAGGGCAAGCTCTGGATCTGTTGAGCGATTTTCCATACCTATATCCGCTGCTTTAGAAGCTCCATCTGCGATACTATCAATATTTGCCATCATCAATTGCACTATTGAGTCTTCTGGCACATCTCCTGCCAAAATCATCGTATTGGCTTTTTCATCAATGGATAATACTGTTCTTACAATCGGTTCTGTTCTATTTTCAGATTTTACACTTAATGGATATAGCAATGCCGATTGCGGCAATTCTGAAGCTTTCTCACCTAGGTATTTTTTATATAAATCAAGTGCCGGCTGACCGTCCAGTTCATAAAGAATATTATGGTCTGACTTCGTAATAATACGTTCCGGACCAAAAGGTGTCCACCCTCCATATTGGGCATATGTAATTTCTAATGATTCTCCATAGAAACCAATAATTACAATTTCTCCTTCTTTTGGAGGGGCATTATATCCTACCAATGTTTTTTCAAAACGGGTATCATCACCGCACAATCCACCAGTAAAAGTAATCTCTTTGTACGCTAATTCTAATCCTTCTATCAATGCCGACCCATTAACAAAACTTCCTTCAGAAATAACAAAAACATGCTTAAGCCCATCTTTAGGCATTTTTTCTATTAATGATTTCCCTGCCATTAAAGCATCTTTATGATGGTCCAGAATATTTTCTCTTCTAACCTCAAATGTACTTTTTTCAAATTCTATGGCTGTTAGCGTGATTGATTCTTCATACACATGCTCTCCAATTATTTCTCCTGCTGTAGTACCAAATACTATATGCCCGTCAGAAAACATATTTCTTACTTCTTCATAAATATCAGAGTTCTCCAACTGATAACGATTTCCAAAAACTAATACCAAGGGTTTTACTAATGTTTGGGAAGCATCATGTAAAGCTTTCCAGTCTTGATTTTTTTGTTTTTCTAATTGCTGAATCTTCATATGCACTTATTTAATAAGAATATAAATATATAGTTCCCTCTATACTTATACGTTATTGATCTTACATTCCTTTAGAAATATCTATTTCTTAAGAAGTTCTATAGATTATTAGATATCTATTAGCAGATATTATTTCTTTAAACTTATATAAAATGTAGTACCTACTCCCGATTTGCTCTCTAACCAAATATCTCCTTCATATAAATCTAATATTTTCTTAACAATAGATAATCCTATACCTGTAGAGTTTTTGTTATCGCTTAGAGATTGAAATATTTTAAATATTTTTTCGTGGTACTCCTTTTTAATCCCTACTCCATTATCTTTTATACTAAAAACATAATACGAATCTTTATCCTGATAGTCGATGTCTACTTTGCCTTCCTCCTTATCAATATAGTTTACTGCATTACTTATTATATTCTGAAATAATTGCTGTATTCTGGTTCTATCTCCATAAATATAGGGTAATTTATTTTTTATAGAAACCGTTACATGCTTCGGAATAAATATGGTATCTGTTATATCGGTAATTATCTCATTAAGGTTTAATTTTTGTGTATCCAGATTATTTTTATTCCCTGCACTAGAATAGTTAAGAATCCCACTAATCAGGTTTTCCATCTTTTCCAGTGTATTTTCTATAAGCGCTATATTATCCAGCCCCGTACCTTCCAACTCTTTATTATAGTCTTCTTTTATCCAATTTACCAATGCATTAATGCTTCTCAATGGGGATTTGAGATCATGGGATACGATATGAGCATAATCTTTGAGCTCCTGGTTACTTTTTTCTAAACTCAACAGCAATTCTTTATTTTGCTTTTCTGCCTCTAATTGTTCAGTGATATCTTCTACCAGAGCAACTTGATATCTTAGAACTCCATCTGCAGTTCTTACTGCTGCAATGCTGGTTTTTGCCCAAAACTTGCTTCCATCTTTTTTAACAAATCTCCTATTAATACTAAAGTCATCAATAATTCCTCTATGCAGTTTTTCGAAAAATGCACTAGACGATTCATATTCATCCCTCACAGAAATATCAATCACTTCTTTTTGTTCTAATTCTTCCTTACTATACCCTATTAAGTTTTGAAATGCTTTATTGGTTTGGATAATTTTTTTGTATTGCGAAAGAACAATCCCTAATGATGAATTTTCTACAATAACTGATAATTGTTTTTTTTGTTCTTCAAAAACCTCTTTTCCTCTTAACTCCTCAGTGATATCTCTCACAATCCCTTGTGCTGCAATAGGTTTGTTTTTTTGATCAAAAATAATACTTGCATTTATATGCACGGTTCTAACACCTTTTTTCTTTGTATATACTCTAGCCTGATAGTCAGAAAATATCCCATCCGTAATAAGTTTTCGAAAAGATGTAATAGCATATTCATAATCTTCTTTATAGATCAGATTCATGACATTAAGACTTTCAATACTTATATCATATCCGAATAACTCAACAGCAGCACTGTTCATTTCTATAACATTGCCAAAGACATCCATAAGTACATAGGCGTCTACTAGATTTTGAAACACTCCTTTTAATTCTGAGTTCTTTTGATCAACCTGTTTTTTTAATTTGGCATTCGCTTTTTTGAGTTCCTGAGTAAGTCTATATAATTCCATAGATTTATCTTCAAGAATTTTTTCAGCCTGTTTTCTGGCTTCTCGTTCTCTAAAAAGAGCTCTTGTAAGTATTTCGGGACTTTTAGTTTTATTCATTAATTTTTGGTAATACTAAACTTTACTTCTGTTCCATCTTCTTTTATTTTTTCTAAAAGAATAGTCGCTGTTGCATTATAATGATCAAAAGTTTTATTCATTAAACCTAAGCCAAAATTATACATTGCTCTACTCGATTTATAAACTAACACCAATGATGAACTGGTTTTTTCCAGAATTTCGAAAGTTGGTAATTCTGCATCCGGATATATTTTTTGAACTTCTACGTGTATATGATCTTCAATAGAAGATAGGAGTTCGATTGGGTCTTTGTATTTACTAATTAAACCTGGATAACTTTCTACCAAAACACCAAAAAAATGTTCTGAATATGTCAATAGTAAATCATCAATGCTAATAGTGGTATGCGCGCTTAGTTTTTTTAATAAACTCAGCATTTCTGCAAAATCATAGGTTCCTACCGTAGTATATATTCCTCCAGAAGGTAAGTTGGATTCTTGAATAATTTGATCTACAACTTCTAACCCAAATTTGTTTTCTACCAGTTCTAAAAATTCTGTAAATATGATACCTTTCACGAATGGAGGATTAAATTAGTTATTACTATTTTTTTATGTAAAACTGTTTATCTTTTGAGTATACTCGAATAAGATGTCCTTTTTTTTACCTTAGTTTCATACTAAAAAACAGGGTTTTATTTTACAGTACATTCAAACAATAAACGGTGTAATATCAATTTCTAACTTGGATTTACTTAGTACAACTGAATCTTTTACCTATATTCTTCAGAATAAAAAGAAACTGTAGGCTTAGACTATTCTTTAGTTTTCTTTTTGTATAAACAAAAAATTGTTGGTTTTTGTTTAGGTCTTTTTAAAACAGCTTGGGGTAATTGAAAGGATAATGTACATAAATAATTATTTTTTCCCTAAAATTTTAGGGAAAAAATAAACTTAATTTATTATTCTCTCTTTCATACTATCCTTTTATAAGCTCGCTAACACTCCAATAAGAGAGAAGATTCTTAATTTTTTGTGTGTATTCCTCATACTTAAGAGGCTTCATAATATATCCGGCAACACCAATCTCATAACATTCTTTAATATCCTGATGATTATTAGAAGTGCTCAATATAATAGCAGGAATATATCTCAAAACAGGATCGTCTTTTAGAATTTTAAGAAGTTCTTTGCCATTCATTTTAGGCATATTAAGGTCTAAAAGGATGAGATCCGGGATTCTATTTTTGTCTTTTAGGATTTTTAATGCTTCTTCGCCATTAGTAGCTTCGGTCACTTTATGTTTTAACTCTAATGAGTTTAACACCCGATTAAACTTCATAGTTTCGATCATATCATCTTCAATTAATAAAACAGATAAAGTTTTCATAGGATGTTCTTATTTAATTAGGTTTCGGTTTTCTGATATTCAAATTACGTGATAAACAAGGGATAATCAGGTCTAACTTCGATAGAAGCAAAGATTAGTGTAGATGAATGGTCGTTTTGTATAGATGAATAGAAAAGTATCGTTTTTTGGCCTTTAAAACCGCCTGTTACAGCTTTTTTCTTTTTACCGACTCCTCTTAGAAACAGCTGATTTTTTTTACTATAAATTCAAAACAAAACTGGCATTACTATTTGACTATTATCAAAAAAAATCCACAAAACACACATTTCTCTTATTTCAAACAGATAATGTATGTTGGACAACTTAGGGTAGTTTATAAAAGTGGAAAAGAACATAGAATTAAAAATTTATGCCAAAATGCGGCATAGGTCTTAGAAAAATTGTCCGAATTTCTGTTGCAAGTCCAACATGTTTATCCGTTATATTTAAATTCATGGTTTCTTTATTACAAAAACAATTCACTCTCAAGTCAACCCTAAAAAAATAGATCAGCATATTAACAAGAGTATTAATTAATTAATTAGTTTGTATTACAATGTAAAAAACCTTATCAGTTGAGGGATAAAAAGAAAAACTAAAAAAGGCACCGTCAAGAAATCCAGAAATTAATCCGTTTTCGAGTAGGAGATTATTAGTAAGCTCAAAAAAAGGCTCAAAAATAATGTGCTGAGATATTTGGTCTTTCCCACTGCACTAACCAAAAAAAGATGTTCAATTGTGCTCTTAATTTAATAATCTCTTTTCATTAGTTGCTAATACGATTTATAACTAAAAATTTCGCATATTCATCGTTTCTTTTTCCTTTCTACTTCGTTTAAAAAATAAACCGTAGCTATGGCTATGCTTGATTTTTTTGCCTTGCATAAAGAAAAAGTAATTCAATGAATTTATACGAATTTTTTAATCACAAATCGTATAATACGAATAATAAGTAACAAAAAAACCACAAAGTATACATTTCTTTTGTTACCATTAGAAAATGTATGCTCTGTGGATATAATACCATTTCTGAGTAAATTATTTTCTCAACTTTTGGATTAATTCTAACGCATTTTGAACTTTTGTTGTTAGTCCATCATAATCTTTTTGTTCTAGAATCTCTTTGCTTATCAATTTAGATCCCATTCCTACGCAGGTAACACCGGCATCAAACCATCCTTTGAGATTTGATTCGTCTGTACTTACACCACCAGTAGGCATAATACTAGTCCACGGTTGTGGTCCTTTAATTGCTTTTACAAACCCAGGTCCATATGTAGATCCTGGAAATAACTTTACGATCTCACAACCTAATTCCTCTGCATTATTAATTTCTGTAAGAGAACCACAGCCTGGTGACCACAATACTTTTCTGCGATTACAAACCTGAGCTATATCTTCTCTAAGCGAAGGAGTAACGATAAAATTTGCTCCCATTTGCATAAACAAAGAAGCGGCAGCGGCATCTGTTATAGAGCCTACTCCCATCACCATCCCGGGAAGTTCTTTGATAGCATATTTATTAAGTTCTAAAAATACTTCGTAAGCAAAATCACCTCTAGCAGTAAATTCTAAAAGTCTAGCTCCACCATCATAACAGGCTTTTAATATTTTTTTACCTAATTCGATATCCGGATGATAGAACAAAGGAACCATGCCTTGTTCTTTCATAAGTGTTGCTACTTCAATTCTTGTATATTGTGCCATCTTATTTTTATTTCATTATTCGATCTGTATGTTACCTTGCAACTCTACCTGAAGCATCTCCACCCATTAGTTTTTCTACTTCTGCGACAGTCACTAAATTAGCATCACCTTTGATTGTATGCTTTAAACAAGATGCTGCAACTGCAAAATCTAATGCATTTTGATCATCTTCAGGGTATTTTAGCAGTCCGTATATGAGTCCTCCCATAAAAGAATCTCCTCCACCAACTCTATCTACGATATCTGTAATTTGATACTGACGGGTTTCATACATTTTCTTACCATCATATAAAACTCCGGCCCATGTGTTATGTGATGCAGAAATAGAACCTCTTAAGGTTGTTATCACTTTTTTTGCTTTTGGAAATTTTTCCATCATTTGTTTACAAACAGATAAAAATGCTTCTGCTTTTACATCGTGTCCGTGTTTGTGAACATCCAACCCTTCTGGGTGAATCCCAAAATGTTTTTCAGCATCTTCTTCATTCCCTAAAATAATATCACAATACGATGTTAGTTCGGTCATGATAGCTTCACGATCTCCGCCATAATTCCATAGTTTAGCACGATAATTAAGGTCTGTAGAAATGGTTATTCCCAATTCACTAGCAGCTTTGACTGCCTCCAGACATACATCAGCTGCACCTTGAGAAATAGCAGGTGTAATCCCCGTCCAATGAAACCATTCTACATCTTTAAATACGGCCGCCCAATCGATCATTCCTGATTCAATTTCTGCGATTGCAGAATGTGCTCTATCATATACTACTTTACTACCTCTCGATACTGCACCTGTTTCTAAGAAATAGATTCCTAGGCGATCTCCTCCATAAACAATCTTATCAACACCAACACCTCTTTTTCGCATTTCCATCATTGCACATTCACCAATATCATTTTTTGGTAAACGAGTCACAAAATCTACCGGAACACCATAATTGGCTAAAGATACTGCTACATTAGATTCTCCTCCTCCATAGATCACATCAAAATTATTAGCCTGTGAAAACCTTAAAAAACCTGGAGGTGCTAATCTTAGCATAATTTCTCCAAAAGTGACAACTTTTTTCATTTTGAAAATTATTATTTAATTATTTATATAAGCTTGCTTAATCGTTTAAGCATCAGACAAAAAACAAATCAAAATGGCTATAATTAACGACAGCTATTTTGATGATAATTTGTAATACAATATATTTGCTTAAACGTTTAAGCAAATATATAAAAATTTGACTAATAAAAAACGAACCACAATAAAAGACATTGCAAATGTTCTTAAAATTTCTACGGCTGCTGTTTCTAAAGCATTACATGATGATTCTCGAATAAGTACTGAGACAAAAGAAGCTGTCAAAAAAGTAGCCAAAGAGTTGAATTACCAGCCTAATCATCTTGCCAGTGCACTCCGCAAGGGTAAAAGTAATTTGGTCGGTGTTATTGTGCCCAAAACTAATAGTAACTTCTTTTCTTCGGTGATTCAAAACATAGAAGAAGTTCTAAATAAGGAAGGATATAATATCATAATTACACAATCCAATGAATCATATACAAAAGAGTGTAATACTATAGATACATTACTTTTCACACAGGTTGATGGAATTATTGCCTCTATGGCCAATGAAACTATTGACCTGAGCTATTATGAAAAAATAAAGTCTAAGGGAATTCCTTTAATTTTATTTGATCGTGGTGAAAATGATCTGAATGTTGACTACATAGGAATTGATGACTACCATAGTAGCCATATAATTGTAGAACATCTTATCGAACAGGGGTGTCAAAGAATTGCGCATATCGGTGGTTATAAACATACCCGTATTTTTAACAATAGAATTAGAGGCTATATTGATGCCTTAAAGAAATATAACTTACCCTTGGATAAAGAACTTCTTATAGAAAGCAATCTTACACTCCAGGACGGCAGAAAAAAAATGATGCAGTTATTAACACTTCAAAAAAGACCTGATGCCGTATATGTTGCCGGGGATTACGCTGCTCTGGGAGCGCTACAAGTATTACAAGAAAATCATATAAACATACCTAATGATATTGCTCTTGTTGGTTTTGGTAATGAACCTTTTACAGCTATGGTAACACCGACAATAACGAGTATTGAGCAACATAGTAATGAAATAGGGAAACAAGCAGCTAACGCCTTTTTGGCATATACCAGAGGTGATTTTGTAAAACAAAAACTAAATAAAACTATTCTTGATGCAGCATTAATTGTTCGAGATTCTTCAAACATTAAGGATTCATAATCTCGTAAAATTAATACTCTAAATAATACAATAAGCCGAGAATCGACTATACAATCGCCGATAGTTTTATCTTATACCAATTATAAACTAATACGATTTGTGATTAAAAAATTCGTATAAATTCATTGAATTATTTTTTCTTTATGCAAGGCAAAAAAATCAAGCATAGCTATAGCTACGGTTTATTTTTTAAACGAAGTAGAAAGGAAAAAGAAACGATGAATATGCGAAATTTTTAGTTGTAAATCGTATAAAACAGAACTTAAAAGCTTTTGTGTAACATTCGGAATTGGTATAATACCAGTTCTTAGATGAAATCGCCGTAAACTGAATTAAAAAGAAACGATTTTGGCAGGCAATTTTACTTTGAGATAATACAAGAAAATGAATCTTATGCTCTGAAGTGGTATAAGCTTTTTTGATTCTGGCAGAAAATAGTTATTTTTTGATCAATTGAAGTGTTTTTTTTGCACTTCATAGCAGCGCTACGAAGGAAGAAAAAGCCAAAAAATGAGTCAAAAGAGCATTTTTATAGCGAATTTAAAAAAGTTTAAACCACTCTCTATATCAAAAAAAGCACCCGCTAAAGGTTTTACTTTTAGCGGATGCAAACTTATTAATTTTAATCTGTGAAACTGATAAACTACTCTTTCATCAATTTTAGATTCGTTCTACCTATTTCAGAATTGGTAACAGAAAGGAAATAAATCCCCTGTGGTAAACTCTCTACATTGATAGCGTGATTTTTATTCAATACTGTTTCTAGATATTTAGCACCATTGATACCATAAATACTTACTTCATGGTCAATATTCTTACTCAATCCTTTGATAAACACATTACCATTGGTAGGATTAGGGAATACCGATATCTTTGTAGCTATATCAACATTAGCAAGTCCAGAATTTCTTGTAGATCCTGTAGACAATATAATTTTGTCCAGATTCCATTGCCAGGTAGTATTACTAGATCCAACAATTCGTATGGTATGTGTTCCTGCAGAAATTGTTGCTCTATCATTTGATGTTAATGAAGTAAAACTTTCCCAACCACCATTATTAGGCACATTGGTAGTAGAAACTGCAGTTCCATCTACTAATAATTGAATTTGTGAACCATCGGATGGAGTGGATATTAAATATTCAATACCATAGCTAGCTGTTGCTGGTACATCTACAGTATACTCTGCCCAATCACCACTATTAACATAATTAATATTAGTCGCAGTTCTGTTAACACCAAGTCCTGGTCCTCCTGCAAAGGCATCATTAAATGTTCCATCTGTGCTCACAAAATCTTCTGCTTCAATAATCAAAGTAGCATTACCTCCTGGTGGCGGTGGAGGTGGCGGTGGATTACCTCCTCCAACTCTGGACAATGTAATTTTATCCAAATTCCATTGCCAAGGATTTGATCCAGAAGCAACCACTCTTACTGTGTGCGTTCCTGTTGTTAAGTTTGTTACCGTACTAGATGACACTAGTGCCGTATACGCATCCCAATCACCATTATTTGGCACATTGTCAGTTGCTACTAAATTACCATCAATTAACAATTGAATCTGAGAATTATCTGAGGGCGTAGATATCTGATATGTGATATTATATTCTCCTGCCGTACCTACATTAATAATATATTCTGCATAGTCACCACTATTCACATAATTAATACCTATTGCAGTAGCGTTTACTCCTAAACCTGGTCCACCTGCACTCGCATCATTAAAAGTACCATCTGTACTCACAAAATCTTCTGCTTCTATTACGATATCATCTCCTGATGGCGGTGGCGGTGGCGGTGGTGGATTGTTTCCTCTTACTGTAACATTGGTCGTTGCAGTAAAACCTCCATCCAGTGTTGTTGCTGTAATCACAGCAGAACCAGATGCCTGAGCTGTTACTACACCTGTACTACTTACAGAAGCGATTGCAGCATTATTAGAACTCCAGGTTACTGTCGTATCCGTAGCATTTGATGGAGTAACTGTAGCATTGATTGTTGATGTTTGTCCTTGATTTAATGTTACACTGGTAGGCGAAACACTAACCCCTGTTACAGCAACGGGATCTGGACCTGTAGGTCCTTCGTCTGATCGACCTGGTTTTTTAGAAAAATCCCAAGTTACCAGATTTACTACACATACTTCACCAACATGACGAAAATCTATTGTAGCTGTATTGTTTGTTCTCACTAGATTAGCAGGAACTGGAATTTCTAATGTTCCAAACCATCTACTTCTTTTCTGTTGCGTTCCTCTCCAATCTATCGGGGTTTCCACCTCTACTCCATTAAAAACAAATTTATCAATAGATAAAAAGCCATTTGGATCATTATCCGGAGCATCAAAAAGATTCACAGTCACTTTCAACATTGCTTCTGCATTATTTGCATTTTGAGGTACTGTAACTCCATTCACAGAAAACGTGTTGTCTCCATTATTAATTGGCACTCTTTGATTGTTACTTACAGATGCTCCAAAGAATTTCTTTTCTACAGATGTTTGATTTATATTTACATTATTCGCAAATGTATATTTTAACACCATAGTAGCGTCACTTTTCAATGTCACTGTAGAAGGGATATTAGAGGTCGTATTATCTGCTAACGTAATATTCCTTACTCCTTGTAAAAATAGCTGCTTGATACGCACGCTCTGTGCCTGATTACTAAAATCTTCAAAGAAATTAAGATTAATATTAGTATCTTCATCTTCCAGGTTATTTAAAATCAAGTAAACATCCTTTCCATCGATATAGCAATCTACCTGTACATCTGGATCAGAAGACATTGTATCTACTCTGGTACCATCGACATCATCCCATAACTGATACCATTTGATCATATCACTCCATTCCCAATTACCATCTCCATCATCATCTCTTAACATTTTATAATGATATACAATCTCTGGTATACCATCTCCATTACTATCAACATCTCTAAATGTTGCTTTGGTCAAAGTAAAAGGCATAGAAAGCTCTATATAATCTGGCCTTTCTAAAAATTGCATTAACATATTAGAAAATGGTTTTAGATTTTCCCAATCATATCGTCTGTCATGAGGTCTGTTATCCCAAGCATTTTGTACTGCTCCATATTCTGAAATGATTACAGGCTTACGGGTACCGAATTTATTCACATCATATGATTCTAACATCTCTAAAGTTGCCTCTACGTGACCACCACTTCGAGTAGCGCCTCCAGTGGCATCATATGTAGGCCAGTCGTAAAAATGCACAGAATAATAATCCATATTGGCACCTGCAGTATCAATAAATCCTTTCCAAATCACATCCCACTGAAACCAATCTTGAGAACGATTTACAAAAAATGAAGGTCTATCTACCTGACTTCTGGCATACGCTTTGGCTATTTCATCACCAGGTGTATTTCCATAAAAAGCATTAACATAGTCAGGAGCTTGAAAACGGGAAAAACCATCTCCAAGAAATAAATCGTGTAATCCAAAAGTCATTCCTCCGATTTTTGGTGCTCTACTTCCTAACTTCTCTTTTACACCTTTTGCTACCAGGTTATGATATTCAAAAATATCTTCCCAGCTAGACATCATAAACTGTCCTGTATTTAATACGAAGTCCGGCTCATTAACCACTTCCCAATACTCTGGCATTACCATACCATCTTGACTAATATTGTCGACATAGAATTCTTCCATATACTGTACTATCCATTCTACAGATGTTTCTATATCCTGAGGAATCCAGGTACGTCCATTCTCTCTACCCCATACAGAACCACAAATCCCATTGTCAAAATAGGACAATGTTGGATACGTGGGATGAGGATTTGTCCCCATAATTGTCGTAGTATTACTTTTGTAAGATGCTAACCCACGATCTTCTAATCGTCTTTGATATTCACCTTTCCAAAATTCTAAGACATCTGTTAGACTATCACGATCATGTCTGTTCGGGCGATTATCATCTACCGGTGTAAACTGAAATAAGAAGGAAGCAGTTCCATTATCTCTCCCTAAAGCAACATCTAAATCGTTTAACAGTTCATCAACGCGATCTAATTCTCCCTCATAATCAGCTTCAAATATACTGGCATGATTGGTAATGTGTCTCTCCCTTCCAAAATCGGAGACTCCTCCAACGGAATGTTTAATATTCAGATTGACATCGACCTGAACATTTTGTCCCCTGTTTGCCATCGGAAATAGCAAAAAGAGTCCCACTAAAAAATAATAATAATTAATCGTTTTCATAATAAGAACTAAGTTTATTTAATTATTTGTGTTAATATTCTTTATTATTCAACAAGCATTATTAGGTTAAGTGTATTTTTTACATATATCACTAGCTATTTGGGTAACGCTAATAAAAGTGCAATATAATTAATAAATATGAAGTTATTTTCTTAACAAGCTAAGAATTTTTCAAAAATATTATTTTTTCTCTATTGATTCACAAATTTTTTATAGGAAATAATTATTATTTGAATTTGTTCGTATTAGAAATACAACATGTGCCACCAGTTTAAAAAATGAATGAGTAACACTTTACATCATATCACAGCACTTTTTATCATAAAAACACCTAGGAAGGTTTCTGTTATATATATAACAATAGCACTTTTCGAATTTATTCTAAAAAATCAATAATTTTACGATTTAATTAACTGATTACAAGTGTTTTAAATATTTTCTAATGAATATATCATCGATCCTTATCACTATTAATTAAGATGTGTTCTTTGTTAGTTTTAACATTCTCGTTTTGGCATTATCAATAATTAAAATGAAATAAATTCCCTGTAATAAAGATGTTATATTAGTCGTGTGATCTTTGTTTAATTTCCCTTCGAGACATTGTACTGTCTTAATATTAAATACAGGAGAATCGTCTTACTGTTTTTTACTCAATCTCTGAATAAATACCTTTTCTGACGTTGAATTAGGGTTAAATCGTAAGTTATTAACTGGTTTTCATACCTGATATCACTATCTCTAATACGATTTGTGATTAAAAAATTCGTATAAATTCATTGAATTATTTTTTCTTTATGCAAGGCAAAAAAATCAAGCATAGTAGCTATAGCTACGGTTTATTTTTTAAACGAAGTAGAAAGGAAAAAAAACGATGAATATGCGAAATTTTTAGTTATAAATCGTATAATACCAGATTTAGACAAAATAAATGGATCCATTCCGCTACTAACCATTGACACCTGAATCTTATAACCTTATCACGTACCTACATTAGGGTAAGTTTATATCATTTCTGGTTTTAAAATAAGAAGATTGGTAGAAATAAATAATTAAAATGAGGTTATCTATAAGAGTTAGTAAACTCCCTAAATAACCTCATTTTTTAATACTTACTGATAAAAAATTTTATAAAATTAACTTACACATAATATAAAATTCGCATCAGTTAATTATGTACACTATTAGTTTTTCAACAGTTTTAAAGTCACTTTTTCAGAGCTATTAACAACTGTAAGGAAATAAATCCCTTGTGGTAAGCGCTCTATATTAATTGTATGATCTTCATTCAATTTCTGTTCCAGGTACTGAGCTCCTTTGATATCAAACACTCGAACATTATGTTCTAACTCTTTACCCAATCCCTGGATAAACACTTTGCCAGAAGTAGGGTTAGGATAAACACTTAAGTTATTACTAAGAGGTGTTTCGTTATTAATACCACCACTATCTCTAGTACTAGGCTTAGAAAGTTCAAATCGGTCCATATTCCATTCCCAATTAGCAGCATTAGTTCCAGCTCCTACGAGTCTTATTAAGTGAGAACCCGCAGATAAGTTTACTTGTCTGGAAGCTCTAAGTGAAGTAAAACTATCCCAATTATTATTGTTAGAGACATTATCTTTCATTTGAGAAGTTCCATCCAGAATAAACTCTATTGCAGCATTATTTACCGCTGTTCCTACAAAGTACTCTACGTTATACAAACCTGCATTCGTAATATTTACGCTATATTCTGCCCAATCACCAGTTTGATTATAATTAATTGCAGAAACACCTCTTGTAGTATATCTTTCGAATCCTCCAAAAGCACCTCCTGTAGTAGAGAAATCTTCTGCTTGAACTATTAAAGAAGTTGCAGGACCTGGAGAAGGACCTCCATTTCCACCATTACCAAGTTTTGTCAATGTAATTTTATCCAAATTCCACTGCCAAGGGTTTGATCCAGAAGCAACAACTCTTACCGTATGTGCACCCGTAGATAGATTGGCAATTGTATTCGAAGCCACCAAAGCGTCATAACTTTCCCATTGACCATTATTAACCACATTGTCTGTTGCTACTATGGTACCATCTATCAACAATCTAATCTGAGCGTTATCTGATGGTGTAGAGATTTGATATGTAATTCTATATTCTCCGGCACTTGCTACATTAATTGTATATTCTGCCCAATCTCCGTTATTTACATAATTGATACGATTACCTGCAGCATTAACTCCTGAGCCAGGACCACCTGCACTAGCATCATCAAAAGTACCACCTGTTCTAACAAAGGTCTCAGCTTCTATAACGATAGAACCTGCATTACCTCCACCTCCACCGGTACCAGAATCAACAGTAACATTAGTCGTTGCAGTAAAACCACCATCAACAGTTCTCGCAGTAATTATTGCCGATCCTGTAGCTACTGCAGTAACTACGCCATTATTATTTACTGTAGCGATTGCTGTATTGCTAGAAGACCAGGTTACATTTTTATTCGTTGCATTTGCTGGAGAAACTGTAGCAGTTATTGCAGAAGTCTCTCCTGGATCTAAAGATACTGATGTAGCACTTACAGAAACACCAGAAACCGCTACTGTAGTATTGGATTGAACTGGTTTATACACACGAATCCAATCTACTTTCATTTTATTTCTCGCAGGATTTCTTAATTGAGCATCAGTAGGTGTACGACCTGCCAATACGTGCCAATCCTGTGATTCTACATTAATAATAATATCCATTTCTTTAGTAAATCCTCCTGTTCCCTGAAATCTATAAGGGTCAATTACACTTACAGAAGAAGTATTACTAGCGGCTTGTAAAGTTTGGAAAGAATAGGTAGTTCCTGTGGCAAATTGAACTGCTCTCTGAAATCCATCACTACCAGTATCAAGTGTCCCATTTGTCATAGTTGGATATGTATATGTCCAGGTACCATTATTTTTTGTAGCAAATGCTTTATTATATAAAACTCTTACTAACTCCCCATCAATATAATATTCGAAATGAAATGGACTGATCCAATTTACCCCAATTCGTACATATCTTCTATTACCATTATTCCAGGACCATTCGCCCCAACTATCTACACCAGATCTACCCCACCAGCTACTCAAGTCTCTAGGCTGATAATCAGTAAAAGGTTGACGTATAAAAGAGTGATGACTTAAATGAATAAATTGAGAAAAGAATTCATTTCCTTGTTCATCACCTCCATAACATTCGATAATATCTATCTCCTGAGTGTCATCCGGGCTAAGCAACCAAACATCTGAGGCTAAAGCTATATCAGCTACACTTACACGAGATTCAACAAAAACGGGATATCTTACTTTAGTATGAGAGGTAATACATCCAGCATTAACTCCAGGTACGCCTAGTTTAGCTGTACTTGGGTTTCTAGAAGCTCTAAGTACTAAATCACTCCCGTCTACAGCCACGTGATTGTGTTGCCAGTATGTTGTCCCAGGACCATCCCAGCTATTATGATAAAAATTGTACCACTTATTATTGTTCCCAAAATTTGCACGTTGTGTAGTGGCATTAAATACGTAATTAAAATTGTCTGAAGGTTTTTCCTGGAGTTCCCAGGCTTTTCCCTGACCAGCATCGGCTGGAACAGGAATTCCATTCCAATCGTTTTGAGCTTTTAGTTGCAGTACAACTAAGCAAAACATAAATAATAGAGTCTGTGTTTTCATCTAAAGTTAAATTTGTGTTGTTAGTATTTATTTTAAATTATTTAGTTTTTATTGTTTTAGTTAAAATGAACATTTTTAAAAGCATCCGTTTCTTATTTTTTTAGTTAAAAAAACATAAAAAACGGATACCTCCTTATTACAATAATCTGTATATACTTCTAATTAGTTCTTTATTAGTTTTAACGTTCCCGTTTCAGTGTTATTAATAACTGTAAGGAAATAAATTCCTTGTGGTAAACGCTCTATATTAATCGTGTGATCTTTGTTCAATTGTTCTTCAAGATATTGTGCTCCTTTAATATCAAATACACGAACATTATGTTCCTGATTTTTACTCAGTCCCTGAATAAACACTTTTCCAGAAGTTGGATTAGGATAAAGACTTAAGTTATTAAATGGTTTCTCATCCTGGATACCACTATCTCTGGTAGCAGGTTTAGACAAAATAAATCGATCCATATTCCATTCCCAACCATTGGTACCAGAACCTAATAATCTGATCACATGCCTTCCTGAAGATAAGTTTACTTGTTCAGAAGCATTTAATGAAACAAAATCATTCCAGTCACCCATAGGAACATTGTCTGTCATCTGAGATGTGCCATCCAAAATAAATTCTATAGCTGCTCCATTTACTCCTGTACCTACAAAATATTCTACATCATATAAACCTGCATTGGTAATCTCTACTATATATTCTCCCCAGTCACCGGTTTGGTTAAAGTTGATCGCAGATACACCTCCTGTATTATATCGTTCGAATCCACCAAATGATCCTCCAGTATTCGAAAAATCCTCTGCTTGAATCACTAAAGAAGAGGCCGGACCTGGGCTTGGACCACCTGTACCTCCACCAGTAGTAACTCTTGATAATGTAATCTTATCCAAATTCCATTGCCAAGGATTAGATCCTGAACCTACTACACGTACTGTATGAATTCCGGTTGTTAAATTTGTAACTGTACTCGATGAAACTAAAGCCGTGTATGTATCCCAACCACCATTATTAGGTACTGCGTCTGTTGCTACTACAACTCCATCTATCAATAACTGAACTTCTGCATTATCTGAAGGACTAGAGATTTGATAGGTAACCTTGTAGTCACCAGAAGTCCCTACATTAATTGTGTATTCTGCCCAGTCACCACTATTTACATAATTGATTCCTACTCCAGAAGCATTAACTCCTGTCCCTGGACCTCCTGAACTAGCATCATCAAAAGTACCGTCTGTACTTATAAAAGTTTCTGCCTCTATCACAATATCATCACCCGATGATGGTGGGGTATTATCATCTACTGTAACATTTATTGTTGCTGTAAAAGAACCATCCTCTGTAGTCACTGTAATCACTGCCGAACCAACAGATTGAGCGGTAATTACTCCAGTGTTATCTACACTAGCAATAGCTGTATTACCCGAAGACCAGGTTACATTTTTATTTGTTGCATTTGCTGGAGAAACTACTGCAGCAAGTGTCATTGTCTGACGCTGATTTAATGTGATCGTAGAAGGCGAAATATCAACTCCAGTAACATCAACTGTTGCAGGAGGCGTAGCTCCATTAGTTCTTCCCGGATCGACACTCATATCCCAAACCTGAATACTTACATTTGTATAGGTGTTCACATTTTGTAATGTGCTTTCAATTACATTATTAGCTCTTAAATATTGTATAGGTATTGGAATCTCTAATACTCCAAAAAATATATTTCTAACAGGGTCTTCGCCTCTCCAGTCAGAATTGAACTCTAAAGGAAATCCATTTACTGTAATTACATTTCTATCATCTTGTCTTGATACATGATCCCAAAAATAAGCTCCTCCTAATCTAAGCATAGCTTCTCCTTTATTAGGTACCACAACACCATTTACATTAGCAGTTAAAGCACCATTATCTACTCTCACTCTATGTGGTGTAGAGCCATTAGAACCGCTTAGACTTTCTCCATAATACTTAAATTCTTTTGAAGTTTCGTCAATCACAACTGGATTAGCAAAACTATAAGCTAAAATCATAGTAGCTTCTGCACCTATAGTTATTGATTCTGGCGCGTTTCTAAAAGTATTTTCAGAAAGTGTAGGTTGATTCCCATTCAAAAACAAATGCTTTATTTTAACCTCCTGAACTGCGTTTCCGTTTGAACCAAAGAAATTTAGATCCACTTGCTTATCTACTCTCTCTAAATTATTTAGGATTAAATAAGTAACTTCTCCATCAATATATGCATCTACTTGAATATCTAAATCTGATGACTTCGTATCTACTCTTGTACCTTTAACATCTGACCATAACTCATACCACTTGATGAACTCACTCCACTGCCAGTTTCCTGCTGCATCTTTATCCATCATAGTATATGGATATCTTTTTTCAATCTCACCAGCTCCATTTAGGATGTTACCCCATTCTGCTTTAATAGGTGTAAAAGGCATGGTCTTAACAATATAATCCGGTCTTTCTAGAAATTGCATCAACATACTAGAAAATGGTTTCAAGTTCTCCCAGTCACGTCTCGCCGGATCCAACCCTTGTTGATCGATATAATTAGTTACCGCTCCATATTCTGAAAGAACAATGGGTTTACGCGTACCAAATTTATTTACATCATACCATTCCATCATATCTAACATTGCTTCTGTATGCCCTCCAGATCTAATAACCGGATCATTTCCGTTCCAGATTGGCCAATCGTATATATGAACAGCATAAAAATCCATATCCTTACCAGCCTTATCGATAAATCCTTTCCAAATTACATCCCACTGATACCATTCATTATCTCTAGAATCAAATGGTATACTCGTTTCACTCATAGCACGATGAATAGCAAGATCCTCTTCATTAAGATACATATCCAGATATCCTGGCTTGTGTCTACCCTGACCATCAATTCTAAAAAAGTCATGCAGTCCCCAGGTCATTCCACCAATAAGTGGTGCTTTATCTCCTAACTTAGCTCTCGTTTTTTCTGCTACCTGAGTATGATATTCCCATAGTTTTTCCTGAGAAGTTACCATAAACTGACCGGTCATCATCAACATATCTGGTTCATTAATAACTTCCCAGTATTTTGGTAACTGAATACCATCTTCTGCCTGACTTTTTGCGAAATACTTATCTAGATATTCTGCAACCCAATCAGAGGAAGTTTCTATATTTTTTGGTTGCCATTTTGGATCAGTACTTGTCAAACCATCACCGTCCCATTTTAAAGTAGGATATACTGGGTGAGGGCTTATCCCCATAATCATTTCAGAACTTCTAGATTCATACTGTTTAATAAATGAAGGTAAATTTTCAAATTCTTCATTCCAAAAGTTTCCGGCTACTGCCATAGAATCTATATCAGGATAATTTGCTCTCTCAGCGTCTACATCCGTTAACGAAAAGTGAAAATTCGCACGCCCATTGTCCCTTCCTAAATACACATCCAGATCTTCCAGAAGATATTTCATTTTTTCTTCTTCTCCGATCCAATCTGGTTCGGTAAGACCGGCATGAACTGTTATGTGGCGATCTCTTCCAAAATCAGAAACACCCCCAACAGAATGTTTAAGATTTAAGTTAATGTCTACTTCTACATTTTGAGCCCTATTTGCTATAGGAAATAGCAGAAAAAGCCCTAGTAGAAAATAATAATTATTTTTTTTCATCTTTAAATAATTTGAGTTTATATAATTCGTGTTAATATTTCAATATTCTTTTATTACTAATTTTATTTATAAACCAAAGAATTTTCCACTAGCGATTATAGCTAGTAGACTAACTAATACGTGTATTGGTAAATAGTCACAAACAATACAACAACCAATTTTAAAATCATTTGACAGTTAAAAATGAAAACAAAAAATTTCAACAACGTCTCATTTTCAACAAAATATGGTAAGTAGATCTTATTGATTTAAAAAAAACCGTTTTACTATAATACAATAAAGAAAACAGGAAATTACTATTTTAAATAATGCGTAATAGCACTTGTTGCGGTCGGCTAAATAGTCCTAAGGTGTAGGTTCAGAAGTTTCTATAAGTAATAATATTTTCAAAAGTTTAGTTTGTTAAGTTTGTTTAGTTAGTTAGTTAGTTAATAAAAGGTTACAACAAGCTATTAAAGTGACACCTTGTTTCTGGTTCACACATAACAACTATATATCATATGATTTAGTACAGAATAACTATATATATTTCTGCTTAGTATGCAATAAGTAAAATATTTAGAAAAAAATAACATTTAATTGTTAAAGCCAGAAAATGATTTGATAATAAAAATGAGGTCATTTATACGTATAAAACAGTGTTCTATAACAAACAACCTCATTTTTAACTAATTAAAAATTGGCTAAATCTTTTCGTGATCGTGATTTTTACAGAAAAAGGTTTAAGGTCTCCTAGTCACTTCCCGAAGACTTAAATCATCCATAAAAAATCGTAAAGGCTCAGCATTACTTTGATTATCACCTCTAATCAGTAATTCTTTTTCTCCTGTTACATTTGAAGTAAAAGTAACAGTATTAAAAATCCATTCTCCTGTTGGAAAACCAGCATCAAAGGCGGGATTAATGCCTAAATCTGTAAAAGGTTGTTCACAATAGAATCTAACTTCTGGAATACCGCTTCCACTGGCATTCCCCAAATCTTCTACGTATACCCAAACACCTATTTCATAAGTTTTACCTGATTCAACATTAAATTTACTTTGTCTGTTCGCTATAATCATTCCTCCACTAGCCATGTATTCAATTAATACACTCTGATTACCAGAATGTGCCTGTGCAGAAGAAACAGATAATGTATAATCTTCCCAAGGACTTCCCCAAGGTTGATTTTCCCAAATGGTAGCACTTGTTTCAAAACCAACATCCAAACCTACTTCTTCAAAAAGATTACCACCTTCAAAAGAACTAGCAGGAATATCTGTAAAGCTATCAGCGCTGACCTCATCAGTAGTTGCTAAAGAACCTGCCGTATATGAAATTGAAGCCACATCATCAAAATATACAGCATCATTTTCAAGGCTAACAATCATGACATTTGCCTGTAGTGGATCAATTGTTATATCTGCAATAGAGACAGGTATCGCAACACCATCATTTGACAACGTCATAGAAAATTCACTCGGTATAATCGAAGCTGGATTTATCGCTCTACTATATTCAAGAGCTACTGTCCCATCTAATCTAATTTCTACTTCATCTAAAGTAACAGGATCCGAAGAGGGAATAACGGTTACTAAATTCATGAACGTCATAATATCCTGATCCCTAGGTCTTTGAGAACTAGCAGATACATTAATACCATAACTCCCCAAGAGTCTATAAGCGACATCAAATTCTAATACATTGTCATTATTCACATCTGGACTACCACCTTCTGCCGTCCATGCAATCTGTTGTGGACTACCAGTAGCCTCAAGAAAATATCGTATTGACCTACCTGCTTCGATAACGTTTTCGGCATCATCACTTATGTTAAGTGCTGCGCCCAAACTTCCGTCCTCAGGGTTTATATAGTTTGCTCGAACCCTAGTTTTTATTGAGTCAAGAACCCTAACTGTTAGAACAGTTTCCAACTCATTACCACTTAACACCCCATTTTCAAATGCATTTTCTCTAAACACCTGATTTAAAACAACATCATATTCACCAACTCTTGGAAAAGTTGCTGTAATAAGATCTTCTCCAGATTCTCTAAGATTAGCTGCATTTTCAGGAAAACTCCACAATCTCTGCACAACACCTGTAGAATTATCACTAAATGTTATAGAAGCTCCTACTCTAATCTGATTATTATCATTTTGTGCTGAAGTAATAATTATTTTCTGGCTAGGAACATCCTCCGTATCTACTTCATCTTTTTGACAACCAATGACGGTAGCAAAAGTCATCATCAGCAAAACAATTGTTTTTATAAACTTTTTCATATACACTAATTTTAATTATTCAATTGATCATTTGTTTGCACCTCATTAGCCGGCAGTGGAAAATAATCTTTATTACTTGGATTATAATTAACACTAGCTTGCTGAAAATCAGGCCTAACTCTACCTCTTATAAACAAAGGCCCCACACCTCCAGCTATCAGATTAAGCTCATTTGATTGAGGTGGATCCAAATTTTCTAACCTTTCTATCTCCAATCTCCAAGCTTCATCCTGCGCTAATTCATTAAGAACATCCCCTGCAATACCCCATCGCACTAGATCTTTCCATCGATGTCCTTCTGCAAACAATTCTAAAGGTCTTTCTACCCTTCTTAAATGAGTCATCACACTTTCTATAGAAGGAGCAACAGTGGTTTCTGCATTATTTCTCACCGTAATACTTTTATGAAACTCTGGAAATTCTCCAGTATCATCTATATACTGTCTCAGGGTAATTACCCCAGCTCTTGTTCTTACTCTATCAATAAAATCGATAGCAGTATCCACATCTCCATTAGCTTCTAATACCGCTTCGGCATACATCAAGAAAACATCTGCCAAACGTATATGTCTAAAATTAATACCAGATCTACTATTCCCATCTTCATTAGGTAAAAAATACCAATTCGTATGTTTTTTCACATAAGCAGTTTGCCCAAAACCCCATCCATTCTGCAAACTGGGCGCAGTTAAATAATAAAGACCATCAGCATTCAGTGGAGCAATACTAGCACCCATTCTTTTAGATTGTAAATTACCATCATTAATTGGATTATTAGAATCCACTGCATCCCTGATAAACAACTCATGCATATAATAGGTTGGCAACAATGTATTAAATCCTCCAAATCTTAATTGCCCAACATCTCTGGCAAGTGCAGAAGCCTCCGCACCTGTTATAAACTGAGTATCATCTACCTGACCTCCTGGAGCACCAGGATTAAGCTCTGCAGAATAAGCTGTCTCAAGTATAGATTCAGAGTTATTCTCTGTTAAATGAGAAAAATTATCCAAATTATCCGGAGCCAGGCTATAAATTCCAGAATCGATGACTTCTCTAAACTCTGAAGCTGCTTGAGCCCAGTCCTCCTGATATAAATAAACCTTTCCTAACATCGAGGTCGCTGTCCCCCAGGTAGCTCTACCTACCTGATTATCAGGCCAAAATTCTGGCAAATTTGCTTTTGCAAAAATTAGATCCGGTAAGATAATTTGATTTGTAATCTCTTCTATTGATAAAAAAGGTGCTGAAACATCCGCCTCTAATCTTGGATCAGTTCTTAAAACTGCTCCATTATAATCATGAGCAACCTGAAAATAGAAAAAGGCTCTAAGAAATCTTGCCTGTGCCTCTACCTGATCACGCTCTTCTATATCATCAAAAACATCAGGATTAGTTTCTAAAGCAAATAATACTTGATTTGCTCTATAAATACCAATATACAATTGACTCCATTTCCCAATCACTTGCTCTGATGCATCACCAAAACTCAGATTTGCATGGACTATCTGTCTGTTATAAAAAAACTCGGTCGCTGCCTCATCTCCTTGAAGCATTTCAAACTGTAAACCAGCCCCACTTATACTCTGAAACTGCAAAGCAGCATATACCGTATTAAGCGCTGAATTAAATTGAGTTGTGTTTCTGAAAAACCTATCTAATGTAATAGCATTAGGGTTTTCAATCTCCAGAACCTCTTCTCCACATCTTGTTAAAACCATAAAAGACAGTCCTGCAAACAAGAATCTCAAAAATATATTTTTCATATTAATAATTTTTCTTTTTTTAAAAACCTAATTGAACACCAAATAAAAATCTTCTACTCACAGGATACGTAGCCAAATCCACTCCTCTTGTAAAAATCCCATCACCACCTACTTCAGGATCAAAACCAGTATATTCTGTAAACGTAAAAGGATTTTGTCCAGTTACATATACTCTTACATTTCTAATAGACTCCGGTAAAGAATCTTCTGGAATTGAATATCCTAATGTTATATTTCTTATACGCCAGTAACTACCGTCTTCTACGAAATAATCTGACCTTGATCTAACATTTTCAGTAATAGTTCCGGCAATATCGGCCGGTATATCAGAATTAGGATTTTCTGGAGACCACTGATTAAACAAATCTAAATGTCTGTCATATGCATATGCAGCTAATCGAGCTCCATTATATATCTCTGCACCATACGATACATAATTCTGAAGATAAAAATCAAAACCTTTATAATCCAAACTAATACTCAATCCTGCTTCCCACTCTGCCTGACCAGAACCAGCATACACTCTATCGTTTTCGTCAATAAGATTGTCTCCGTTTTGATCTATATACATTATATCTCCAAGCCGAGCCGATGAATTAGTAATAGTAGAATTATAGGCATCTAACTGCTCTTGCGTTTTGATAACTCCATTATTTTCTAACAGAAAGAAGGCACCAGCTTCAAAACCTTCAGCTAAAAATGTTGTAGGATCTGTTCCTTGAGTTACAAGAGGCACTCCTCCCTGAAAACCTCTTGCAGTTCCGTTTAAATCAGTGATTTCATTATCATTTGTAGTAAATGTTCCAGAAACATTCCATTTCAAACCTTTTTCAGTTTGTCCTTTATAACTCATAGCTAGCTCAAAACCTTTATTGGTCAAATTACCTGCATTTACAACCCTTTCATTAAAAGAAGAATCTCCCGGAGCATTCCCACCCAAAGATGGAGGCAATTGTTCTCCGAGTAACAAATCTTCTTGATTATTCACATAATAATCGGCAGTGATACTAAATTTATTACTGAAAAATGATAAATCCAATCCTATATTACGAGAAATACTAGTTTCCCATTTTATATTAGGGTCCACAAATCTTCTACCAATTTGCCCAATAGCAATTTGTCCTTCTCTACCTAATATCCCATTAACTCCAGGCTCTATTATAGGAGTAAACAAGAAGGAGTCTATTCTAGAGTTTCCAACTTCTCCCCAACTGGCTCTTAATTTAAAATTATTAATAAAATCTATGTTAGCATTTTCAAAAAAGGGCTCTTCACTAACATTCCAACCCAATGACACCCCAAAGAAGTCTCCAAATCGATTACTAGGACCAAATTGAGAAGAACCATCTCTTCTGTAACTTGCAGAAATCAAATATCGGTCATCATAATTGTATTGAATCCTCCCAAGTAGCCCTGTCAATATTTGTCTATCATCACTACCATTAGGCTTAATCCCTTCTTCTCCAGCTCCTAACGTATCAGTATCATTACTCAACAAACCAATAACACCAGTATTAACAGTACTAGAGTCGAATTGCTCAAAAGAAGTTAAACCTAATAATTTTATATTATGCTTACCAAAATCTTTATAATAGTTTAAAGAATTTTCGACAGTACTTCTTTGTGAAAATATAAAAGACTCCTGTAGCATTGCATCTTCTCTTGAAGCAGTAGGGACAAAATTCCCTTGATTATCAAACAATAAATATTGTGGTTGTAAAAATTTACGTCTAAAATCAAAGGTGTTTCGACCAAGATTCGCCCTATATGTCAACCCTTCTAACACTTCATATTCAATATTTAAAGCTACATTAGAACTTCTTACTCTTCTCTTGTCTTCACTTGCAAGCTCTCGTGTTAAAAACCCTAAAAGTTCCGGCTGACCAGTTCCATCTCCTAAGTTCACAACACCGTCAACTGGTCGAGTACTACTAATAGCGGGTTGAAATGGTCTTTGCGAAATAGCACGTTCTAATAAAGCAAATGGCTCTTGCTCTCTCAATTCATCAGTTATACTTACCGAAGAAAATACTTTTAATCGATTTCTTTTATATTGACCTGTGATTCTAGTTGTCAACCTATTAAAACCTGAATTAATTAAAACCCCCTCCTGATCGAAAAAATTCCCACTCAAATTCAAGGTTAAATCATTTACTCCTCCAGACACGTTAATATTATGATTTTGAATCAACGCATTATTTTTTTGCACATCTTCTATAAAATCATTATCTACATTTAAAGCATTGGCATTAAAATCAAATATTTGATCTACAAGAGAACTTCCTTCTCTTTGATCTGTAACCTGAGTGTAGAAAAATTGTTGTTGCGTATTCATTAAAGGAATTCCCGATGTGATATTCTGTATTGCCAAATAGGTACTATAATCAGCTCTTAACTGTCCTTTCTTTCCTTGTTTAGTAGTAATAAGAATTACCCCATTAGAAGCTCTTGTTCCATATACAGCTGCCGCCGCTCCATCTTTTAAGATATCGATGGATTGAATTTGCTCTGGTGCTATATTAGGATTGGCTTGAAATGGAACTCCATCAACCACGAATAAAGGACCATTACTCCCTGCATTAAGAGATCCAACACCTCTAATCTGTATATTAGCTGCCTCTCCAGGTCTACCATTACTAGCCTGTATATTTACACCTGCTACTTGACCCTGTAATGCTTCACCCACATCAGAAACGGGCGCCCTGGCAATAGTTTCAGAACTAATATTAGTCACCGCACCTGTAACTTCTATCTTTCTTTGTGTACCGTATCCAATAACCACTACTTGCTCTAACTCTTGACTAGATGTTTCTAATACAACATTAATAACAGTTTTATCTCCCACAACAACCGTCTGCGATATAAATCCAATAGAGGAGAAAACTAATACTTCACCTTTTGAAGCACTCACTACGTAGTTTCCGTCAAAATCCGAAACCGCTCCTCGATTACTTCCCTGTACTAATACATTAACACCTAATAAGGGTATGCTACCATCTGTTATTGTTCCCGAAATATCTGTTTTCTCCTGTGCCCTAGTACTGACAGAGGAAATTATTAAAACAAACATCAATAACAAATAATACTTTCTTTCAAAAATTGTATTGATTTTTTTCATAAATATAAAAGAGCTTAATAAATTTAATATAAAATTGATAATTTCTCACATTTTTTAAAAAGTTGTAGTGAAATAACCAAAACAAACATATAAATCTTAAATTTTTATTAAAACAAAATTACCTAGACAAAAACTAGACAAACTATTTTAACAAAGACCCAGAAGTCGCAAGTACATAAAAGTAAACCATTTAAGCCGTTTACTTATATACTTACAATTCACTTACATTTGCTAGGATTTTCTAAATTGATTACTAAGATAATTTATTTGCATAAATTATCAAACTAATAAATTCATTATATAACGCTCAATAAATTGATAATTTTTGATTTTAACGGCATTAAAACAAAAACATCTTCATACTACACGTCAGTTTGAATATTATTAAAATACATATCCTAAAAACTTATTTTATAACATGAGAGCTCTAAAATAAGTTAAAAATCTTACAAAAACATTTAAAAAAATAAAAAATACAGCTTAAATCATATTTTAAACATAAAAAACTGCTTATAATCGTATTTATAAGACACAAGATATATATATTAGTTTTTAAAAATCAACTATTCGCAGCCAAAACCATTAATTTACCATTTTTTAACGTTTAATTTGTAGGATCTAATTTTGCCTCATAACTCATTGATGAACTGCTAAAAAAGCTACAACCTTATTATTAGCACATTTCTTAGAACTTATGATCACGCACATAATTCTTTTTTTCAAGAACAAATTGATCTTATCTTTAAGAAAAATGTAACTATGACTGACTTAACTTGAATTTACATAACAGTATCAATCTATCCATAAGCTTCTATTGATCTTGTTAATTGTTAACAGAATAAGAATAGCTTAAGAAACAAAAAAACTAATTCTTCATTAACACAAAACCAAGAGGCATACTTATAATTATAATACATCCATCAACTAAAAACACAATTAGAAGCTACAAAAACACGATGAAAATTGACTAGATATCAATGCACAAACCTACAAGCTACAATTAATATCATACTATTTCACATATTTAACACAAAAAAAAGCATCGTTTATTTGCTATACACAACGGTTTTTTATATAATGAACTAAATATTTTTATAACAAGGTTTTGGATAATGGATATATCATAGACACCCCTATTATAAAGATTAAAGTAGAAATAAGAACCCTTACACAATATGAGTAACCCAATCACACTCAAAAAACTTGCACATTTATCTAATTTTTCAATCTCTACTGTTTCTAAAGCCCTAGCAGATAACCCGGAAATAAGCAAAGAAACTAAAGAAAAAGTTAAAAAATTAGCTAAATTATACAACTACACACCAAACCTTGTAGCAAGAAGTTTGAAAGAAAGAAAAACAAGAACGATTGGAGTTATTATACCAAACGTTCTTGCACATTTTTTTGCAAAAGTATTAGTCGGAATTGAAAAAGAAGCCGTAGAACTTGGTTATAACATCATTACCTGCATATCAGATGAATCTTATGATAAAGAAGCAAAAAGCATACAAATGTTAGGAAGTGGTAGTGTTGATGGTTTTATTATTTCTATTTCAAAAGGAACGTATCAAAAAAACGATTATCAGCATCTTAGCTCTACCATTGAAAAAAACATACCTGTAGTTATGTTTGATCGCGTCACTGAACATGTGGAGTGTGATAAAGTAGTTATTAATGATTTTGAATCATCTTATGATGCTACTAAAAAATTAATCTTATCTGGGTGTAAAAATGTAATATTTGTATCCCCTATAAACAATACGAATGTTGGGGTAGAAAGAGTAAAAGGCTACAACAAAGCACTTGAAGATTATTCCTCCCCAAAAGCACTATCAGAAATACTAATTATTGAAGATTATAAAGAATTTGCTCAATATTTTAATGACTATTTAGACAAAAAGACAGTAGATGGTATTGTAGCCGCCGATGAGCTCTCTGCCATATACACTATGAATTTAGTAATCGGTAGAGGCCTTAAAGTTCCGGAAGATATATCTGTAATAGGCTTTACTGACGGTATACTATCAGAAAACAGCAACCCTCCTCTTACAACCGTTGATCAACACGGAATAGAACTAGGTGAAATTGCTACCAGAAAACTAATACAAAGACTAGAACAAAACAGCAATGAAGATCAAAAAGAGTACACAACTACTACTCTTAAAACTACATTAATAAAACGTGGATCGGCTAGACTAGACAGCTGAGAAAATAGTATTTTTCCAAATAATAATCTCAATATGTTTTTAAATAAAAAAGCACCTATAGAAATCACCTATAAGTACTTTTTTATTCAATAAATAATTTCTTTTCTTTCTTCTCTCTAATTAAGAAGAATAATTAATATCATTAATACTTAACAAATTTATTTGTCCCTGCATCAGTTGCTAAGATATACACTCCTTTTGACAATGACGCTACATTAATTGAACCAGTAGCTTTTTGGTCTATAACAGCTTTACCGGTTAAGCTATATATTGTGTACGACTTAGAAATTACATCTCCTCCAAAAGTAATGATGTCCGTTTGTGGATTATAGAAGAAAGATGATAATTCATTTGTATTAAAATCATCAACAGAAAGTGGCGCAGCAACCTCAAAATCGAAAAAGAAAAGGTTCTCTGTTGAAAATTCACCAAAATCAGTGGTGGTGGTGGTTCTTACCTGCAAAATAGCTTCAGGAACTACATCCGTAGGTGTCAAAGTAAGCGAAGCCTGTCCATCAGCCATTGTAATTGGACTCATAACAATATTTGGTGTATCCGCAAAACCAGCAGTTATTACTTTTACTATTACATCATTTGCAGTAGTCTCCTGACCTGTATAATCGATAACAAAATCATAGCTGGTTCCAACAACAAGTACTCTTCCTGTTGAAGTAAGAAAGTCTGCCTGACTCATGCCATTAACAGTTACAATAGAAACAGTTTTTTGAGCAAAACCAAAAGTAGCTACAAATAAGAATAACAACAATGTATTTTTTTTCATGTTCATGATTTATAGTTTATTAATTAATTAAAGTAAATATATATATTTTATTTATGCAATCAAAAAAAAACACTAGACAAAAACCTAACATTTAAGAAAAAAAATACAAAATCGTTACTTTTTTCACCATTTAAAGATGATCTATTTAAGTTAGTAATAAAAAAAATAGTGTATCTATATTCGATAGATTTTCATAATTCTAGAATAGGTTTTTATAATCCTAAAACTACCTTAAGAAGAGATATAATGTATAAGGGACCTCTATTAATTGGTTTTTAAAAATATTCTATATCTATTCTGCTATATTTTTACTTTCAAAAATGATCGTTATTTTTTCATTTCAACTCGATTTTGTGTAAGTTATTGTTTTATAGCTACTTG
>NZ_VTZU01000071.1 GCF_008370685.1 Aquimarina sp. RZ0 | reverse complement strand
TTACTCCTGCTTTTAACAAAGCATCGATTTGTAAATTAAATTTCTGAGATGGGGTACTTATACGTGCATATCCAAATAACATATCAGTTCATTTAAGTGTTAAATCGTAAACTTATAAAATGAACCGCTTTATTGAACTTAATGGGCTTAGAGGTGGAATTTATGGGATCCCGCCGGATAGGCGGGATTAATTCAACTTACGGATTTGAGTGTGTCTTTTCATACTTCTCAAATTCGAGTTTCACTAAAACCACCATTAAATTTCTCTTAAATAAGAGGATTATTCTATTTAACATAAGGTTATACATCTAAAATAAAATATTAAAACAAGTATAGCCTACTTTATTACTCATTCAAGTAACGCTTTTTGTCTTTCTCCAAAAATTATTGCGCTATGTTTTGGATGAAAATTTGATCTGATTTATTAAAACCTCTGTACTTTATGATTTGTAAGTGAATTAATAGCAAAACAACCTAAAACCTCCAGAGAAAGAAAAATTCAGGAAGTGTTAAGGAAAATGGAGTAAATACGAAGTGAAAATTAAAAGATTGATTTTATGGAAAAACAATAATAAAAATACGGTTAACATATAGCTGTAACAAACTTTAAATCAATAGATTACATAAAAAAATTATTACTTTCATATATAATCTACTTTTTCCATGCTTTTTTAAGCATAAAAAACGGGGTTTATCCCCTGAATCTAACCAAAAATTCAACCAATTTACAATTAAAATAGTTAAAAATACTTAAGGTATTTTTTGATTTATTGAGCTACTTTTGCTTGTAAATCAAAGACTTATTGAGTTTAATTATTAAATCACAACATATGAAAACCACTGAATATTATTCTAAATTTTTAAAACACTTTTTTGTTTGCTTTCTTTTGTTAAATTTAACCTTAACATTAGGAGCATGTTCAGATGAGACATTGGAAGATAATGAAGAATTGACATTATTTAATTCTGATAAGGATGAAGAACCCGATCCAGATAACAGAAGATTTAGCTTATTAGCTTCAGACAAAGATGAAGAACCAGACCCAGATGACAGAGACTAAGAAAACAATCACTTCAATTTTTATTATGCTAGGTGCAGTAGTTATTTTTACTGCACCTTTATTGCATATAAGTTTTCCTAAAATACCAGAATACAAAGTACAGTTTGAAGGTAAAATAGATAGGTTTAATAAAGTCAAAAATGCTGAACTCTGTAACTTAAAAGAAGAACTTTTACTTAATAAAATATCTCCCATTGATTATATAGAGCAAGTAGAATTATTCGAAATAAATAGAGAGATAGAAGCTGATTTGCTAAATTATCAATTAGACAATCTGATTGATGAAAATAGAATTTTTGGTTTTAAAAGTATGAGAATTTTCTTAATTGGTTTTGGTATTAGGCTACCATACATATTATTCTCTTTTGTAATTCTTTTTTTCTTCCTCTACTCAAAAGAGAAACTAAAAAAAAGTATTTATTTATATAGGGCTATTATAATATTATATTCGATATCATTCTTTATTTCTTTTTATTTGATTATCTGGTTTTTATTACCACGAGATTTACCAATTCCGGTATATCATATATTAATTGGCTCGTTGACAATTTTAAGCACATTCACTTCAATTTTTCTAATTAAACATTATTATAACAGAAAATCAAACTTCTTATTAGCTTTCAAAATAAAAGAATTAATACACTTTATAACAAAAAGTCGTAGAACTACTCTGGATATTGCTGTTAAAGCGTCCAAAGCCGACCCAAAACTGAAGAAGGATATTAAAGATAAATTGGTTGCGTATGACAAAGAACTAAGTAAAACCTTGAGAAAAGTAGCTAACTAACGAGATAGATGAAGTGAAATACTAAATTATCTAAAAAAATGAGCATAAAGAAAGGAGATCTATATAAGAAAATCTTTAAACAAGGGCTAATTTATGAAGCAGACGTAGATGATCTAAGTCAATCTCTTATGAGTTTATTTGAGCAAGAGATATTAGAAAAGGAAGAGGAATTAAATAAGCTTAGTTTAAAAAAAGAATTATTGAAGAATGATATATCCCCTACTAAAAGCTAGTTTCACAACAGAAAATTAAATCACTATACTTTTCCAATTTTTTTTTTCGAAATTTCCTCAAGCCTATCTACTATTAATTTTTCATCAGTAACTTTTCCATCTAAAATTTTCAATTTTATATACATCCATAATAGTGGGCTTTCTGTAAATTCAGCATCTCTAATATAAATGTTTTCTATGATTTGAGCGACAGAATAATTATTAAGCCCACCATTATTCTCAAAATTTCTAGGTTTTAAACTGTTATTTGCTAAATCAGTATTTATAAGATCATCAATTGATATTTTGTAAGTCTCTGATATTCTTTGAAGTGTTTCTATTTTTGGAAAAGCCTTCCCATCTATATATGATCCTATATTCCCTCTTTTTAATCCCACCGTTTCTCCAAAAGGATCTTTACCCAGCCCCGTTGTACGTAGTAAATAGCTTATATTTTTTGATATGTAATTCATTTATTTTGTGAATTTATCATTTAAAATATGTTTTTTTCATATAAAATATGTAAATTTGCTTGAGGTTAGATTGTAAATTTATGAAAAATAGACTGAATTCAAGAATAAAATTATCCGTTCGAAATATAAAGCAAAGCTTATATCTATTCTCAAAGTTTAAAAATAAAGGATTATTACCATTTTGTCGTGCATTTTTTAACTAGATAATTTCTAAATCAGAAAATAATGATTTGATTCTATGAAAGAAAACAGGAGGTTTATTGTTGAAAGCTGGTTCAATGATTATGAAGATTTATTTAAGCGCAGTGGAGTGGACAGGTGGTTGAATCAGCCTGAAGGAACAATGCAAAAATTCTTCAAATACGGCGTTCCGCTCAATAACAGAAGAATTAACAGAGCTTATAGGAAAATAACCCAAATGATTACGCATTTTGAACTGTTAAAAACAGAAACAGATCAATAATAGAACCGCTTAAAAATGAATAAAAAGACTTTATACTAAACTTGACTGAAGGAGCGAACATAAAAAATGACTTAATGACGAAAAAACAGATGGTTAAAGAAATTAAAAAAGCAATTGTGATTATCTCAATTACTTTAATATTATGTTCAATATGATATCTAATAATAGGTCATAGGTTTTCCCAAAAAAGCAATATTCTACCTATTGGAGCTAAAGCATATGACTAATATGGAGATCATAATTAAAAGTTAGATAAAACGATCATTTATGGATTGATTTTTTTCAAAATGTCAATCATATTAAATCAAGTAAATATTAACCCCCTCAAAACCCATAAAACGATGAATATCGAAAATGACGAACAACATTATAAGTTTTGCCTTCTTATACTAAGAGCATTTCATCTTGAACCAACCCTATTCTTTAGTCGGATTGCCGATAATGAATACTATGAATGCCTGATCTATTCGTGGATCAATCAATTATATGAAGAAGAAAGATCAATTGCATATAGCATTGATCAGATACACAAAGCAAGACATCAATTATTTTTTAGCGGAAAACATATCATAGCACTTCCTAAAAAAAAGAATGATTCAAACACCTGTTGCATTCTTGAAGAAACGCTGCACTACACGATTAAAAATATAGAACAACCATCAATAGTCAGTAAAGCATCTTAAAAAGAAGCTACGACCACTTTCATAACCCCATACGACACTAAACTATACTCATAAAGAACCCTAAAGCAACTATCAGGGGTAGAATTCTTATGCTGTATTGTATCCTGAACATCTCATTTTTAAAACACAGATCAATGTTTAAGAACCCTCAATATTTCAATATGTTATCTACAGAAAACCAACAATTAGTGCTCCAAAAAATTAATAATAGACTGGTGTTTCCCAACTTTTCTGTGGACGATCTCAGCAAGATACTGAAGAAACTAGATCCCCCTATGGAACTTCGTAAAGATCATACCTTGATTATTTGTGAGTATACCATAGATCGAATAAAGAATGAAATTCATAAACAAAATAAAAAAAATTATAGTACCCATAAAATGACCTAAGTATTGATACCCCGAAATTATGAAGATATCACAGGTACTTTACTCAATCAAGTATACGTTGGTTTTTTATGATGGTATCCCAATGGACTCTCATATAAATTTCTTCACACTCTTTTGTTTTAACTGTTCTAAGAGTATGTATAAGAGACAAGTGCCTGGATATCTTTTTATCCAAAACATAAATTTAAGAAATCTCTATGCAAGATCCGCAAAGCATCTATAACAAATTAAGTAAAAATGAAAAGAAAGAGATTACCGGAAAATAGATCTAATGATGGATATGAATACCTCTGTAGAACAATCCAAAGAAATAGAAGATCAATTATTTGAAGCCCTATTTCCAATAGAAACAAGAAAAGGATCAAATGTCTTATAAATTGAATCAGATGAGAAAGAATCTTATTTAAAAAGGATCATTCAACTAGCGGGCAAATATGGTCGTTGGTTACAAAAAAAGATCATAAAGTGTATGGTTTGAGTTTTTGAGAGTGCAAAGATGTCGGGTGTGCATTTCAGGATATATGGTTTTGAGTTTTTCCTAGAATAGTAACCCATCGTTTTGGATACTCACCTCGGTGTCTTTGTTAAATTTTTAAAAAAAATAGTGATTACAATGATTAAAACCTATAGAATGAAAAAAGAGTGGTATCAACCCTATGTAGACTATAGCTGTATCGTTACAGATACGAAACTAAAAAATCGTACTGTCGAATTCATTAACCAAAAAGTAACATAATACAATTTGCTTATGCTCCCTTACGAAGACGATATTTTACAAAAAGTACTCCGGCAACTCGATGGAATTACCAAACTGGAAGCTCTGGATATTCTGCATAAAATAGAGATCCTGCTAAAAGATCAAAAATCCCCTATAGAGTACAGAAACCTCAAACAGGCACAGAATCGATTATTTCTGAAAAATGCCATGATTCCTATCGGAAAAAATGGGTATTGTTACCTGATAGACTACTGCCATTTTATCAAAGTATATCAGTTCCAATCGATATTCCCCTGTTTTCACTCTATGAAATCTCTGTATTATACGCAGTATAATGAACCTACCGTACAGTTTTTGAATAATAAAAACATAGAAGAAACCTTTAATGGCACACATCTAAAATATGTGATCCGGGAATTTCTAAAAGATAATAAGGCAAAAGACAGAAACTCAAAGACCAATCGGTTACTCCTTTTAGAATTATTAGATCAGGTAGATCCAGCACACCGAATTTGTAAAAGCTGAAAACGATGGATGATATCTACAAAATAATAGGAACGTTTCTCATTTTATTTGGGATTATTTACTTCCCGTGGAGATTAAGAAAGGAGTGCAGGAAAATTAATGAAAATGCAGCACAACAAATAAAAAAACTGCAAGCGTGGCATAATCAACAGAAAGAGGTATTAGAGAAAGAAAAAATGGAGAGAAAGGAGATGATTGCGTATATAAAAAATAAAATTAATGATAGAGAATCACCTAATAACAATAGTTCATAAAAAAATTACCCCTGGAATACATACAAATTTGGTTTGGTTAATTTTTGTGTAGTTCGTATTGGGTACTTGATTGATAAGGAAACATCGACTTTTATTATTTTGGGAAAATAATGATCCTTTTTCAAGTGCCCTTTACGTTATTGAAAAGTAATAAAAATAAGTGACATACAAAAACTAAAAAAAATTGAAGGGCAAACAAAGAAAATAAAGTAGTATACCGTTAAAAAGTAGCAACCTATCGAAAATACACTTAAAAGACTATATATCAGGGGGAAAACACCCCTTTATGCCTATTGCATACCAAAATATATTAACGTATGTTTGGAATCATTTTAAGAAAAATATAGGTAACAAATTACTAGAACGTAACATTAATAAGTACAAAACCCTAAAAACAACTATAGCATATGGCATTACAAACCACTACTCAAATCTTTATCTCGGGAGTACCCGTACAGTCCTATATTAGTATGGAGCTACATCAAGAAATTGACGCTCATCATGACTTGACATTAGTATGCAGAGCTGATGTGTTAGAACGCTTATCAGAAGAATTGATTGGAGAGAGTAAAGAGTATCTTGGTGGAGTTATAACCCTCAAGATCAGTTCCATTGCTGAGCTTGGAGGCTATAAAGAATTAGAGTTTAAGGGGCTGGTTACCGAGATTAATGCTACAAAAGGATTTCATCAAGCAAGTGGAGATCTGATTACCATATATGCCAAAAGTACTTCGATCCTGTCCGAAGATGGGAATCATTTTGCTTCTTTTAGTGAATTAAACTTATCTGAAATTTTAGATAGAACATTTCAGGGGTATGATAAAGGAAAGTTAACAACTAATTTTGCTCCGGTATCCTCTGATACTATTCAGTATTCGGTACAACATAATCAGAGTTCTTTTAGTTTTGTCAGCCGTTTGGCATCTTACTATAATGAGTGGTTTTATTATGATGGACAACAATTGATATTTGGCAGTCCCGGTACAAAAGAAACTGAATTATCCTATGGAGTAGATTTACAAAACTTTACAGTAAAACTAAAAACAATTCCTAATGCTTTTGAATATCTGACAAACGATTACGTTTCTGATGAAATATTTAAAAAATCAAGCGATGAAGTTTCTACATCTTCGGATGGGTATCACGGATTTATGAATACTAAATCCAACGAAATGTACCACAAAAAAACACAGATATATCACAATCCACAAAGTGATACTTCTCTAAAATCAAGATTTGATACACAGGTGGAGCAATATACCCGTGCCAAATCCATACATCAGGCAGTAGCCATAGGATCATCAGACAATCCGGGGGTGAATCTGGGAGAAATTATTACTGTCAAAGGATACGGGCGCTTTAGAGTAACCAAAGTAACCCATACCAATACCGAAGGAGGTGTCTATCAAAATCACTTCGAAGCAATCGATGCCAACAGTACCGATTACCCACTAATGGATATTGGCAGATATCCAAAGAGCGAGATACAAGTAGCCAAAGTTGTTGAAAATTCAGATCCACAAGGCATGAGCAGAATTCGGGTGCAATTCCCTTGGCAGAAAAAAACCGGGGAAATGACCCCCTGGATACGCCTAATGACACCCCACGCAGGAGCTGATAAAGGCTTTCATTTTATTCCGGAAAAGGGTGAAGAAATCATTGTAAATTTTGAAGGTGGTAACGCAGAAAGACCGTTCGTAATGGGAGCTTTGTACAATGGATCAGCCAAACCTGATAGTTGGCAATCAGCAACCAATGATATCAAGGCGATAAAAACTAGGGCTGGCAGTCTGATAGAACTAAATGATAAAAAAGGAGCAGAATGTATCACTATCACTGATATTAACAGTAATATTATTAGGATAGATACCGCCAATAACAGCATAGAAGTTTCAGCCTTAGAAAATCTGACCCTAAATGCAAAAAATGTTGAAATCAATGCCGCAGAAGAAATCAAAATGAATGCAGGAACAAACATGATTACTAGAGTAAGTGAAGACTTTTCTATCAATGCTAAAAACGCAACGGAAATGATCGAAGAGAACAAAACCTCCTTAGCCAAAGAAATTATGGAGAATGCTGATAAAATTCGTATAGAAAGCGCAAAAGACAATATGGAGTTAGTTAGTGCAAAGCAAGTAGATATTCAAGGAAGTGAAAACGTAAAATTATTTTAGAATCAAATACCTCCTATTAATTTTAGGATTAATTAGCCTTAATTATAAATGATAGAGCAACTAACTTTTGGTGGGTTTTATGACCAAAATCACGATGTCGATATACTATATACTAGGAATTATGGTGTAACTATACAGTTCGATCAGAAAAAACAATTAGATCAAATTCGATATCAGATGAAAACGATATGCGCTAAAAAGGCTGAAAATTGGATGTGGGAGGTTACTATGGATAAAACAGCACTTTATGTAAATGATAAAATTCCCGATTCTTTCAAGCAACGATTAGATGTAAACTTCGGTACTACTGTTTTATATCCAATTAGTGTATTGGTAACTCCTTCTGGAATAATCAAAGGCATTAGTGATTTATCATTTTCAGCAATAACAGAACGTTTTAAAACTTTTAAAAAAAAGACGCTTCAAGAAAATTCAGGTACAAGTATCGAAGATTATTTACTTAATTTAGGAAAAGGAATAGCAACCAAAAAAAAACTAATCAGATATCTTACATTTGATTGGTTTTGGGCATTATATTTTGCTCCAGTATATAACGATACAGCTAAGAAACTTGTAATGCCTTTTCAAACGAATGTTCCTAAGATTTCCTACATGGGTGATCTTATAGAGAAAACAGAATTGAGTTATTATAATACTAGACAACTTACATTCGATGGTAAAGTTTCTAACGCTTATTTTAAACAATATCCATCTACGAAATATTACAAGGCAGGGATAAAGCTTAAGTATGATTTTGATTCTAATAATGGTCGTATTGCTAATATTGTTTCTGATCAATCTATTATTGAAAAACAAAATGTAATCCAGCGTATACTTGTAAACATAGATTATCTTCCTGAAAAAGATGCTATGGAAAGTTCGGTAGAGAATAATGAAGAAGGGACACAGAAACCTACTTTTAAAAATAAGATATTAAAATGGTGGAACGCTTAAATAAAGTTATATGAGCAAAAAAGAACATTTAGTATGTCATAGTGCGCAATGCAATTGCAAGTTTGGAGATTTTCCAGATATCCTACAAGTAAGCACACACAAAAAACATTATATCAATGATACCAATGGTGCGCAAAAACTAATTGCTACTAATATGGAATTAGGACAACCATTCACAGTCAACACTTTTGGGCAATGCAAATTGCAACCTACGGGAAGTAGTTTTAAACCTTGTCAACCAATGATTACTGCTTGGGATGGGTTTTATGATAAAGTTGAGATTGCTGAAAACGGAGGGTATCCATTGTTAGAAAGTAGCAAAGCTACTTGCGCAATAGCAGGCTCACCTTGCGTAAGCATTTTGATGCACGGACAAGTAGCGGTTCCTGGAGTCAGTAATTTTGAAGAAACACCAGAAGATCAGACTATTGCTCAACAGCTTAACCCTATACCCACAGCTTCTACCAAAGCCAAAAAAAAAGGATTTGAGTTTCGGGTTATATAACATAATAGATAAACAATACAAATGAATGTTTATTAAACAGTCTATAAATTATTAAATTGGGAACACAATGAAATCGATCGATATGAGTAGCAAGAAAAATATAGTATTATAGCAACCAATTTGTCTAAAACCAATGGTATGAAATCATCAAAAACACAACATAATTTCAAAATAATTACCATCTATCAAAATCAAGTTGTTGAAAATAATGTTCTACATCTAGATTTTGATAAGATCAATTCTGCTACCATTCAACTGGAGATTATAGATAGTTATAGTAAAAATGATCCTTCATTTTATGAGCAGATGGAATGGGTAATTATCGAAAATAACATTCGTGTTGATGAAGATGATTATACAGGCGGTCAAAAAGCAGAATTAAAACTTTATAAGGAACAGGCAGGTGCTCACGATTCCCCGTCATATCTTGATATACAAGTTGTACATCCTTATGAAGGAACTGTAGACACCGTGCGTATAGAATTGGTAGCAACTCCTCGTATCACAGAAGCATCATGGGTTAACCCTGAAACATTAGATACCATTACCGAAACAAAGTTCAACACATTTGTAGGTATTTTGTTAGACGGAGAAGCAATTCAGGGAATTCCATTAACGGTAGATGTCTGTTTAGAAGATACTGGTCAGATTATAGATTATTTTACAGCAATAAAAGATCGCAGTCTTTATAACGTAGCACTGGATAAAAAATGGCACGCAAGACATAACATTTTTTTTAGTGTAGTCAAAAAAACATATATCATTGTTTCGTATTTAGGACACGATGGAAAAAAGGTCATTTATAATGGTAAAGAACAAAATAATCTCCTAACCATAGATGGTAAAAAAATAAGTAGAGAACCACAAGTTGTACCCGAAACCTTAATGAATGTAACCGTAGGTACCGACCCCTATTTTACACAGCGATATGAACCTTGTAAATATGAATCTATTTCATACACCTTTGCAGAACAAGATTCCGTTATTGTTTTTGAAGAAGATAGCAAACCCACAGACACTCCTAATAGGCAACCTCAGATAACAGTACAGGTAGGCGCTCATAAAAAACCATTAGTAATTGAGGTATCTGGACATAATGAAGATACTAAATGTTCTGCTGTAGAGCGTGGAGAAGAAGCGCATTCTAAAAGAATTATTAATATAGAAGAAGTTACAGAGAAATACATCACCAATTATGAAGGAAACACGGTCTCCTTTACTCCGTATTTTCCATATAAATACCTAGATGATAAACAAAAGATCAAACAATCTAAATATCTGGATTTTTTATGGGACTATTTTATACCACCTGATGCCACTGAATTAACCATTCCAATAGAGACGTGTCGATATGCCAAGAACCTAGATGTAAGAATTGCTCCTGACATCGCTTGGGCTGCGCACTTTCAATTAATGCTAGATCCTACACAGTTAGAAAAAAAACCAGATGCCTTAGAAATTGCACATAAGAAAGAAATGTATTTTAGAGAGATCGACACCATTTCTTTGCATAAAGGAATCGATAATCTCATAGAAAAGTATAGACCAGAATTAGAAGGGATAGGTGTTTTTTTTGTAATGCCTACACTACCATCTGTTGCGCCTTTCAGTTCGTTTAAGGAGTTTATTGCCAGTGTTATCCTTGACTATATCAAAGGCTTGGGTTCTTGTATGGGTATTGGTGTACACACCTATTATAATGAGGACGGTGATACTAGAGAAATCGTCTCTTATACGGATCGCTACCCACAGATAGGCAATGTCATATTTAGTGTGATTATTGCAATTATCATTATTGTTGATATTCTAATACTTATCTTTTCGGGAGGTTCATCGGCAGCAGCAAGACTTGGTTTTAAAGTTAGTCAGAAAACAATTAAAGGCGCTAAGGCAATTCAGCGAATACAAGATGTTTATGATAAGGTGGATCGCAAAACTGAGCATAGTGTTTTTGAGGTTGCATGGCCAATCATCACACGTTCGCTTGGCAAAGGATATAAAGTGTTTCCTGATGGTAGTAGTGGCTATAACTATGAATTGAAACTAAGTGCAAATCCTATATTTGGTCTTATGGCAAGAATAGAAGGACATGCAGGGGATTTGATATTAGATGCTACAGGAATAAGTGGTTTATTTTCTACAGTGCGAACAGGTATAGGTTGGTGGGGAAAATTTAAGCGATTAAAACGCTTTAAAAACAATAAAAAACTAGCAGAACGCGCCTTTAGAATGGAACGCGGTAAAGGCAAGGGGATCTTATCAAGTGGGTATAAAGGTGCCAAAGCCCTCAATAAAAAAGGAGATCGTAAATTAATAAGTCCCGGAGATATTATCATTATCCTAAACAGGATGGAAAACAACCTCGCCGATAAAGCAAAGAAATATGCTGAAGAATTGGGACAGGAACTCCAATACTATCTTTCTATAGAAGGGGTATATAAAGCACAATTTACAGTAGATTTTAATATCCCTGACAATGGCGTTCCTATTATAGAAATGAAAAACAAAATACCTGATAAAAATGGTGCTTATAAAGAGATATGTACCAGCAGCTTAGATCAAAACAATATAAAAACGGTATCCTTTAGTCGTAAAAAGAGTATTGATGCCTACGCCTTTGTAAAGGTAAGTAGTAAATTTACGTTTACTACCGATTGGATAGAACCTTATATCCCAGAATGGCTGGGAGCAAAAGCTAGTGATTATCAGAGTGATCAGGCCAAAACAAAAATAGGTGTAGACGGCAAAGCAGAAGCCATGCTACAAGGTGGAATCTCCTTTGAAAGAAAGTATGGTATAGATAACGACCTGAACCCATACTATCAGGATATTACCCACTTTTCGGGAATTGCAGGGCGGTACGAGTATAGTTTGAAGGTAGATGAAAGAGATGATAATGCATTGCCATCAGCAAAAAATCAAAGTAAAAAGCAAGATTTTGAACTCAAAGGGGAAAACCCACAACTTGTAATTTTAGAACCCTTTGATATCGAAGGCAAAAAAATATATCTATTTAAAAAAGAGGATGTAGTAAAAGGAATATAATATGAAAAAGATAGCATTGATAATGGTCATTGGCTTTTTGAGCTGTAAACAAACAGTAACCCAGAGCCCAGAACAATCATTGGCAACTAAAAAACAAGAACAATCCATGGCAGTAACAGATAAAATTAACATACAAGATATTACCTCAGACAATATCGTAGAAGCAATCTATGCGCAGGTGCAACGCTATAAAGAAGAACCTATGTACTATTTACGGATCGGTAAAGCGAATAGCCTTATTGAAATCTTGGTCAATGATTTCCCTGTCTATAAAAGTTATGAACTATCTAATTTGGCAAGTCCATTGCGTATCAACAGTAAAATTTTAAGTTCCGGGACACAAACCGTTACCGTTCGGATGTACCCGGTGGGGGATTTGATAAAAGAGGAATATGATTCTGGGGAGACCATTACCCAATTAGGCGATGCTTCTTCTGTAAGTATTAATGTGATACAAATTGATAAGCAAAGCAATATGGGGCTGGATGATGAGGAACAGGTAATAAGCCATCAAAGCCCGACCAAAGATGAAGATGGCGAAGTATTTGCGGGAACAGGGCTTCCTTTTTATGAATATAGTTTTGAGTTTGAGGCAGAAGTTCCTTATGATTTAAGTGAGCTTACCTGGGGTAATGCCGCAGATTTGACCAAGGTAAAAAGGGAGTATCTGGAAGAAGAGGTGTTAAATTATTACACTACCTATTTACAGGAGTTTAAAAAGGGAAATAAAAATTTTGTTGCTAAATCATATTTTATTTCATTATTCAGACAAGCTCAGGCTTATTATCACGGCAAAGATGAAATACAAGAAATGTGGGATGAGGAGTTAGAATTGATAAACAATCCTACTATCGAACCACAACCTATCAAAGACTATGAAATGATATTCTATGCAAGGGGGGTTGTTGTTTTCTTACGTTTTAAAACCAAACAAGATTTATTTTTTAGGAATAAATGTGCAGGCTGGGTGAAATACACCAAAGATGGCGTGGATCGAGGTAACTTTTTTGGTTTATATCTATACAGACCCAAGAAAAAATTTAACAAACGTAACCTAAAATTAAAGATGGCGTGATGGATAGAATAAAGCCATTGTGGGTGTGCTTTTTGATATTGACCGGTTGCCAACAAATGAATCATGCATATTATTATATAGCACAAAGTCAACAATTACCAGTCGCAACATGTAAAATTAACATACAGGATATTACTTCGAACAATATCGTCGAAACCATTCAAACTAAGGTTCAACGCTATAAAGAGGAGCCCCTGTACTATTTACGTATTGGCAAAGCAAACTGCCTCATAGAAGTCTTGGTCAATGATTTTCCTGTATACAAAAGTTATGAATTATCCAATTTAGCTAGTCCATTAAAAATTAATTATACTATTTTAAAATCAGGTACACAGACTGTTACGGTACGAATGTATCCTGTAGGAGATCTTATCAAAGAGGAATATGATTCTGGTGATACGATTACCCTTCTAGGTGATACCTCTGCGGTGAGTATTAATGTGATTAGTATAGATAAGCAAGGAGAGATGGGCTTGGACGATGAGAAGGGGATAAAAAAACACCAGAGTCCTACCAAAGATGCTGATGGAGAAGTATTTGAGGGTAGCGGTCTTCCCTTCTATGAATATAGTTTTGAATTTGAGGCAGAGGTACCCTATGATCTCAGTCAGGATTCTTGGGGGAATGCTGCTGATTTAAGTAAAGTTAAACTAGAATATTTAGAGAAGGAAACCCTTAGTTATTATAATACTTTTTTACAGGAATTTAAAAGTGGGAATAAGGATTACATTGCCAAAATGTATTTTGAATCTTTTTTCATAGAATCTCAGACAGAATATAAAAGTAAAGAAGAAATAGTGGAGCTATGGGATGAAAAATTAGAAGTGCTAAACAACCCTACTGTAGAACCACAACCTATACAAGATTATGAATTGGTACTATATTCAGAGGGGAGCGTTTGTTATTTAAGACATAAAAAACCAACTGATAAACGTTTAAGAAATAAATGTGCAGGATGGGTTCTTTATAAAAAAAATGGTCGAAAAAAAGCATGGTTCTTCGGACTCTATTTGTATTCTCCTAAAAAAAGCTTTAGTAAACGAAATATAAAACTAAAGATGGCTTGATGAGAATTTATAATTATATCGGACTTTGCTTTGTTTTATGTATCGGTGGTTGCTTTGCTAAATCTGAAAATGAAAAACAAGAGCAACCCATGGCAATAACAGATCAAATGAACATACAAGAAATAACTTCCGATAATATCGTAGATGCTATCCATGCTAAAGTACAGCAATATAAAGCAGAACCTATGTACTATTTACGGATCGGAAAAGCAAACTGCCTCATAGAAATCTTGGTGAATGATTTTCCTGTATATAAAAGCTATGAATTATCCAATTTAGCCAGTCCTTTGCGAGTGGACAGTTCTATTCTAAAATCAGGAGCACAAACGGTTACGGTACGGATGTATCATGTAGGAGATTTTATCAAAGAGGAATATGATTCTGGGGAAACGATTACCCATCTGGGCGATGCCTCTGCGGTGATCATTAATGTAATTAGTATAGATAAGCGGGGAGAAATGGGATTGGATGACGAGCGTGAAATAAAAAAACACCATAGCCCTACCAAAGATACAGATGGTGAGGTATTTATAGGTAGTGGTCTTCCCTTCTATGAATATAGTTTTGAGTTTGAGGCAGAAGTACCCTATGACCTCAGTCAGGATTCTTGGGGTAATGCTGCTGATTTAACTAAGGTTAAACCAACATATTTAGAAGAGGAAGTGTTGAGTTATTACAATACCTTTTTAGAGTATGTTTAAAAATAATTTTTCAATTATTTTGTGATTCTATTGAGAATCATTTGACAATTTTGCCATAATATCCAAGATTCTTGACTTTCTGTTGTTTTTTCATAGTCTTTGTCAAGCCTTCGAAAGAAATTAAAGATTCCAAAAGTTCTTTCTGTTACCCATCTCCATTTTATCGGAACAAACCCTTTGGAGGAAGGAGGTGCGGATGAGATCTCGACTTCGAGTCCAGCTATATTTCCTTCTACCCACTTCATAAATGTTTTCTTGTAAGCATCATCTGCCAAGATTTTTTCCATACGATCTAAATACCCTAATAGAGGTTCTACCACCTCACTTGCAACCACACCATCCGCTTGATTAGCTGCTCCTACAATTACTCCCCAAATTAATCCTGCGGTATCTGTGATCACATGTCGTTTTCTACCGTTAATTTTTTTATTTCCATCTATTCCTTTGTCCAGATGTGTAAATGGCCCTGATTTTATCGACTGACTATCAATAGATAATAGGCTTGGCGTCTCTTCTTTTCCTTGTCGTATTCGTTCCATTTTATTCAAGCTAATATTCAGCATTTCCAAGGTGCCATTGCTTTTCCACTTGCGAAAAAAATAATAAACACTACCCCATTTGGGAAAATTATCTGGCAGATTACGCCACTGATCACCGATGCGTAGTTGCCATAAGATCGCATCAACAATATCACGCAACTTATATTTTCCTTTTTGTTTCACAGGTAGTATTTTTTTCATAATTTCCCACTGCTGGGTAGTAAGTCGGTTGTAACTCGATTGCATAAACTTTGTCTTTTTATTGATTGCAAAATAGAAGCTATCCAGCTTTTTTAAACAAATTTTAGCATAATTTTATTTTTAAACATACTCTTACAGGAGTTTAAAAAAGGGAATAAGGACTTTATAGCTAAAGTATATTTTGGAACGATATCAAGACAAGCTCAAACATATTATAGTAGTAAAGACGAAATACAAGAAATGTGGAATGAAGAATTAGAGTTGTTAAATAACCCGACTATTATTCCTCAACCAATAAAAGATTGTGAATTAGTGTTTTACACAAATGGGAGGGTTTGTCAATTGCGACACAAGAACCTCATTGATAAAAGATTACGAAATGAAAGTTCCGCATGGATTTTGTACAAAAAGAATGGCAGGAAAAAAGCGTGGTTCTTTGGTCTCTATTTGTATTGCCCTAAGAAAAACTTTAAAAAACGAAATATAAAACTACAGAAAGCATAATGGGAATTTGTAAGAGTTTAGTTTTTTTAATTGAATTTGTTGCCAAACCTTTTACCAACAAAGAAGGATTCAGAAAACAAAGAAGACAGTGGTATAAATATTAAGAAGACAATTATGGAGTGACTTCAATGGATAATTTATCATTATATAGAATTTAAAAATAAGATAGTTTACAAAATTCATACATATGATTTAGAATATAAGCAATATTCATACTAAAAAAGTTAACTCAAAAATTGTAATTTTATCTTATTATAAAACGAAAAAGCTAATCCGATATTCATTTTGTACCCGGCAAAGAAACAGCCTATAGAACGAGACGAGAAACAAAATGCATGGTTTACCAAATGGTAAACCATGCGTATCCTGGTATTCACCAAGGTTAAGGCGGTTGTGGATTGTTTTAAAAAAAGGAGTTTAGAAAAAACAATTTTCTCTTTTTTATAAAACATATTTTCAGAACTATACTTTTCTGATATCCTGATTCTGTTTCTCACCTTTATTCCTGCCTAATTCCTTTCCTAATCTAATAAGAATATCTACAGGTTTGTAAATGCTAGGTATCATTGCATACACATATTCTTAAAAAAAGCTAAAATTCTTTGGTATCCCTCTAATAACAATACTTACGAATTTACCCCCCACTAAATTAACTATCCCAAAACTGTAGTAAAAAAGGTACGAAAATAGTTTTTACCTAAAACAAGACTTTACTGCCTACAAAGTACAGAAGAAATGAGTTTTACTTGCAAAATCTAATGTTCAAGAAGTTTTTACCAAAAAGTATTTTAAGAGCTTTTTATTAATTATAAGTGGTATACTTTTCGGTTGAAATAAACGAACTATTTTTTATAGAGAGTAGTCACAGCTCACTCCTATAGGGAATAGTTCTAACTTACTCCTATAGGAAATACTTGAAGTCATTGCTATAGTAAAATGTATAAGAAATAGATGCAGCTCCTCTTTATAGGAAAAAGTTATATTTCATTCTCTGGAAAGAACAAATGTATGTTACCAAACAAAAAGTTAAATATGAAAAGATCATTTACCATTAAAAACATGTTGGTGAGATATGATAAAGTGATCTATAAAATATCTCCCCAAAGAGGTACGCATTACCGTAAGATCAAAAAAAATATTGTTACGAATTTGTAGAATCTGAATCGAGTTGCTTGTTTTTTAGCAAATCCACATCCCGATCCGATGTGTATTCTTCACTGGATCGGGCTGTGTGTTTTTTGGAAAATACGCATCTCAAAATCTCTGTTACCCATATGTATGTCTTTGTAAACAACAACTTGATTTTCTATTCTAATTAACAAACTAGGAGTGTCCCCTGTAGAAAAGGATTTACAAAATACCTACCGTGGTTTACCCTATGATTTTCCAATGGTAAACCATTTGGTATACCTTATGGTTTACCATGTAGTTTTCTAAAGGTGTACCTCCCTTTTTAGTTGATCTTACGGCGTATTGAGGTTCTAAATGTACTACTACATCAGGGTCAAATTGTCGTAAAATATAGCTCAATATTTTCAACCCATAATGAGTTTTACGGGTACAATCTTTTCTTGTCATCATAACACACTATTTTGGAGTGGATCTTTTTATATACGCATCGGCTTTTTGCTCCAACGTATGGGGTTTCCCTTGATGTATCCACTCGATGATCTCTTTTTTAGAAAAAGTAAGGGGTTTCCCTCTGGAGAGTACCGGGATTTCAAACCTACTGATCTTGGAATATAGGGTAGGCCTGGTATAGCCTGTTATTTCACATACTTCCTCTAAAAAGATAAGGTCTTTATCCTCTTTTGAGGTAGAAGTGGTTTTGTTATTTTCTATAAATCGTTTCTCTTGTTCATTAAAAAGTTCTCTTTGTAATTCTTTATATTCTTCAATGGTTAAAGAAAATAATGGTTTTGATAAATTGCTCATATACTATTGTTTTTGAAATTAGAAATGAGCATTACGTAATGCTGTATTTTATTGATATATCTGGGGCTAAATAACAAAAGATATCAAGGCATTTTTTGTAAAAATCGTAGAGGATAGAGTTTACAAAATGTTTACCACCAGTATTTTTTGGAGATGCCTTGTGCATAGAGGGATTATATTTTGATGTTTTATGTCAAAGAAAATCGTAGAGGGTAGAGAATAGCGCGTGTTTTTAGTATATAGACAAAAGGTACGTTGTAAAAAGACAATTGAGAGTAGTGGAAGTCATTGTAGAACTCATCACTATTTTCTCATTCGTTAGGGTACTATATAAGATCTACTATTTTGTACAATAGATTTATTTTTTCGGGGTACCTCATTAGCGTATTGAAGATGGGGTAATATTAAAGTAATTCAAGCTCTTTTCCGTTTTTATCTAAAAAGCATTTTACCGTCGTTGTCCAATTTTCATTACCCATCGGTTCTATTTTTTTAGATTTTATCATATAATGTACAAAAAGTTTCAGATATATTTTACCCCCTGACCAAACGAATCTTTTTGTCTTTCTATTCTCTTGTCATTTTTTCTCTTTAACAGGTAAAAATAGTATCCCTTTTCGTATCCCATAGTTCCCCATCGTTAAGATTTATGATCTTTTTCTATTTCATAAGACTTCCAATCATACCCTAAAACTATGTTCAGTAAGTTTAATACAACTAACTTATCAGGATTAAAACTATCAGGATCTTTTCTGTAGATATAACGATACCTGCGTAACCAGGATTTTTGTCTTGAGGATAACTTTTTGTTTAAGATTAGTTGATGGCGAATCCCAGCCAGGGCTTCTTCAAAACTGAGTTTTTTTGGATATGAAATTTTACTTATTTTCCAGTCTTCTTGCAGTAATAATGACAAGTTGTCTAACTCCCTGATTTTATAAAGACGGTATTGCTTTGGGGCGCGATGATAGAATTTACGTTGCTTCGATAAAAAACCCCTTTGTTGGTTTGATATTTTTCCGCCGGTAGTAAGTGCTTTTTTTATATCAATGATGTATTGGTCAAATGTTTTACGAGGTGCATCGTGTCTTTGTTTTACTTTCCAGTCGTATCCCAACAAAGCGATAAGTTGATCTAGTTTTGCGATATCCTCCTTTGAAATTATACTTTTTTTATAAGCATTTCGCTTTTCTATCAACCATTGTTTTTCTTTTTGATGTAATGGTATTTTTAACGTTAATTTATTTATAATCTCCTCAATAATCTGATCAAAGGTTCTTCTTGACGTTCTATTCTTCAATACAAATTTTTTCCAATCCCGTCCAAGTATAGGGGTCAAAGCATTCAATCTTTTTACTTTTTCTTTATTAAACCCTTCTTTATTTTGATGGTATTTTTTGCGTTGTATTTGAAGCCATTCTTTTTGTCTTTGCGTAAGTGTTTCATATGAGGTGTTTTGTTGCTTGATCTCTTTGATGTGGTCAAGAAACTTTTTTCGTTTTAATTTTGAGTTTTTGGATGGTGCATTCCACGGTTTTTTCAGTAAAGGGTTAAGTTCATTGAGTAAAGTTAATTGTTCGGTGGTAATGTCTGAAGGATTTTTTAGATACATCTTCTTGCGCGCAGCAATCCACATTTTGCCTGCTAGTTGCAGTTCATTACCAGACTCTAGCTCTTTTTTTATATGAGCAATACGTTCAGGGAATGATAAAAAGATACATGGTTTCTGAAAAATTTTCCAATCATACCCTAATAGAGGGTTCAATGCATCTAGCTTTTTTTTGTTTGTTTGAGAATAGGTTTCAGGGTGAGCATTATACAATTGCCGTTGTTTATTAAGCCATTGCCTGGCATCATTAGGTAGTTTTCGCTTGCTTTTTAATGCAGAGGATAATTTATTAATCATCCTCACACTTTTCTCTTCTCGTTTGCGATAACGTTGTTTCCACGAATATCCTAAAAGAGGGGTAAGACTATCCAACAAGGCAATACGTTCACTACTATAATTATCTGGTTTTTTTTTATATTGTATTTGCTGTCGATTCAACCAGGCTAGGAGTTGATTTGGCAAAGGTTTTCCTTGTTTTAATAATTCTCGAATTTCAGTTACATTTCTTTCTTGAATTTTTTTATTCTTTATATCGTTATTGTTTTCCAGCCAGTTATAGCCCATAGGGATAAAACTATTTAACAAAGCAACATGATCGTGACTAAAACTTTCTGGTTTTTCTTTATATTGCTTTCGATGCATTTTCAACCATGCTAAGAGTTTAGGAGTCAAAGGTTTTCTTTGTTTTAATAATTCTCGAATTTCGTTGATGTTCTTTTCTCGAAGATTATTAAAATAATTTCTGCCTTCTCTCCAATCATAACCTAATAGGGGAATCAATGAATCCAGCATAATCATTCTTTCTTTATCGAAACCTTTGGGGTTATTTTTATATATGCTCTTCTGATCTTGTAACCATTTTTTATCAGAGCTATCAACAGGATGATTGTTTTTTATCGATTCCTTAATGTTCGCTATTCTTTTTTTAGCTACGTTAAGTTTATAATCTTGATTACCCATATATTTTAGTTGCTTTTTGAAATTAGAGGAACTGATATCTGATATTGAGAAAAAATCACACTGTAGTTACTCGAATGTTTACTTTTTGAGACCGTTAGTAATTAAAAATCTTCCATTCTCCTTATTCCAAATCAACTTCATAAATTTGTACTTGTATATAGGAGATTTGTTTTTGACCAGAACCAAGATGCAAGATCTATATAATTTTGCTACAAATCCAAAGAATATCTTTTTCTTCTTGATGAGAGGAACAAGCTTCATTTGGCGATAAATTGACGAAGCTGGTTATCTTTTTACCCCAATTTTAATCCAAATAGAAAAAAGATTTCGAGTTCTTTTCATAATTTGATCCAGAGCAAACACATTTAAAAGTACTAAAAAAACTCCCTATTCCACATTACATATTAGAAATGTCAATTACATACTTTACTTTGGAAATGATTCCCTTTTTGATAAATGAAATTGTAATATCTATTTAATGATATGGAAGAATCAAATAACTAATCCGATATGCGACTATAGGAAATACTTGAAGTCATTGCTATAGTAAAATGTATAAGGAATAGATGCAGCTCCTTCCTAAGAGAATAGTTCCAGCTCACTCCTATAGGGAATAGTTGCAGCTCCTTCCTAAGAGAATAGTTGCAGCTCACTCTTATAGGAAATAGTTGCAGCAGCTCCTTATAGGGAATAGTTACAGCTCCTCCTTATAGGAAATAGTTCCAGCAAATAGTTGTATTTCATTTTCTGGAAAGAACAAATGTATGTTACCAAACAAAAGGTTAAATATGAAAAGATCATTTACTATTAAAAACATGTTGGTGAGATATGATAAAGTGATCTATAAAATATCTCCCCAAAAAGGTACGCATTACCGTAAGATCAAAAAAAATATTGTTACGAATTTGTAGAATCTGAATCGAGTTGCTTGTTTTTTAGCGAATCCACATCCCGATTCGATGTGTATTCTTCACTGGATCGGGCTGTGTGTTTTTTGGAAAATACGCATCTCAAAATCTCTGTTACCCATATGTATGTCTTTGTAAACAACAACTTGATTTTCTATTCTAATTAACAAACTAGGAGTGTCCCCTGTAGAAAAGGATTTACAAAATACGTACCGTGGTTTACCCTTTGATTTTCTAATGGTGTACCATTTGGTTTACCATGTAGTTTTCTAAAGGTGTACCTTCCTTTTTAGTTGGTCTTACGGCGTATTGAGGTTCTAAATGTACTACTACATCAGGGTCAAATTGTCGTAAAGTATAGCTCAATATTTTCAACCCATAATGAAGTATTACGGGTACAATCTTTTCTTGTCATCATAAAACATTATTTTGGGATAGATCTTTTTATATACGCATCGGCTTCTTGCTCCAACGTATGGGGTTTCCCTTGATGTATCCACTCGATAATCTCTTTTTTAGAAAAAGTAAGAGGTTTCCCTCTGGAGAGTACCGGGATTTCAAACCTACTGATCTTGGAATATAGGGTAGGCTTGGTATAGCCTGTTATTTCACATACTTCCTCTAAAAAGATAAGGTCTTTATCCTCTTTTGGGATGGATGTACTCGTGTTATTTTGTGCTAATCGTTCTGCTTGTTCATTAAAAAGTTCTCTTTGTAATTCTTTGTATTCTTCAATGGTTAAAGAAAATAATGGTTTTGATAAATTGCTCATATACTATTGTTTTTGAAATTAGAGTATGTTTAAAAAGAATACAAATTGAAAATCAATAGTTTGAGGTTCTGAGCACACTTCAAATGATGAGAATATTGAGATATTTTAATTATTTGAAGTAAGCTCACGGTTCTTAAAATATTTGTTTTCAGGAAGTAAGGTTTTTAAACAAGCTCTTAGAAATGAGCTTTACGTAAAGCTGTTGTTTATTGATATATCTCGGGCTAAATAACAAAAGATATCAAGGTATTTTTTGTAAAAATCTTAGAGGGTAGAGTTTACAAAATGTGTATCACCAATATTTTTTGGAGATGCCTTGTGCATAGAGGAGTTATATTTTGATGTTTTATGTCAAAAAATATCGTAGAGCGTAGAGAATGGAGTACAATAGAGCGGATGTAAGCAGTAAAAAGCTTGTAATTACTGCTTTCACAGGGAATCTACAATGCTGTAGAGAAGCTCTATTTTCTTTGGGACGCCCCCATTGGCGTGTTTCAGCTTTGATACTTCAAATTCTTCTCCTTTTTTGTTAAGGAAACACTTTATTGTGGTAGTCCAGTTTTCGTTGCCCATCGGTTCGATCTTTCCGGTTTGTAGCATATAGCGAACAAACAGTTTTAGATAGATGTTTCCTTCTAACCAAATACATCTTTTGGATTTGGTAACCCCTTTCCCTGAGAACAATTTTTTGAAATTATCATAATCTTTATCCTCATTTGCATCTATAAATCGATGTTTGATGAGTTCTAAAAATCCATGATATACACCGTTGCCATACCCCTGCAAGTAATCAGGATTGCTTTTAAGAATGCTTAGGTGGTATGCATTATAATGCTCCCTTGTTCTGATTCTTTTCTTGTTTTTGTTGACTGGCATGGTCTCGGTATGATCTTCTTCAATCTCTAATGTTGGATTATTCGCATAGCTTTCCAAATACTCCTTAACGGTATCTGCTACTCTAGAGGAAAAGAAGATGCCTTGATACTGCCTGAGTATTCTTTTTTGTAGAAAATCTATATAGTCAATGATATAGCGATCAAAAGAATGTGTTAGATGATACTCCAAAAAGTCATTAATATACTGTACTGCCAACTCGTATTGCCTGATTTTTAGAGCGAACCAATACCCAAAATCAATATCATCTTTTGGAATCATCTTTTCTATAAAACAACTGTATCCATCATCGTTGGCAAAAAAATATTCTAATCTTATATAGTCTGAAAAATCAGTCGCTCCTAAGAATCGGTTTAATTTGCTTTCATAATACCTTTTTTGATCAGCATCTCCAGTCACAAAATTTTGGTAGGTTATAAATGGTTTTGTTTCTAAATAGGCAATAGTTTTGATCTTATCGTAGAGTTTACTTATGATCTTACTTCGTGAAAAACCATTGAATTCTTCTGGGGAATCAAAATAACATTGATACTCAAAACTCCAGATATCTGAGGTGTTAATATCCAAATAGGAATGACAGGGTTGTAACATAATACTTAAGTTATACGATTAGCAAACATCTTTTGGCGTATCATATCCTCTATTCTAAGCTCCCTGAAAAAAAACAGCAAGTCCAATATAAAGTATATCCAGAGGATTTTCTATTACTGTATACTCTACTCCGGAAATACTTTTTTTAAAATTTTAATCGTAGTTATGATGCCTCTGGAAATTGTATTGCACTTATTCTTTTTTAATGTTTTTATAAGTATCAAAAAAGGGTAGAATGTTCTTTAAGAAAATGTTAAATTTTTAAAAATTAGTACACTGAACTAATCACACCTTATAAGTTTCCGGTTTATATCAAGATTATAAGTCTAAATCCGGTATCCTATTAACTGCCTCTACTTTCTTTTTGTCAATAATCTTCGCATAAACCTGAGTTGTTTTCAGTTCTTTATGTCCTAGTAATTTGGAGACAGTATAAATATCAGTACCCATCGTTAGTTGTAGTGTAGCAAAAGTATGTCGGGCACAATGAAAGGTGATAGGCTTAGATATACCTGCTTTTAACATCCATCGTTGTATTTTAATAGAAGTACTACCATCATATTTTAATCCTTTAAAAACAAGAGCTTCTGGTTCTCCGGCTGTTTCTAACAATGCTCTTGCCTGATCGGAAATAGGTAAGGTTTCCACTCCTTTGGTTTTCTTTTGAGTAAAACGTAAGTACCAACCCTGTTCATTAGAATGTTGGAGTTCCTTCCAGGTCATTTTTAAGATATCTGATTTCCGTAATCCTGTTAATGCACTAAATATAAATGCTTTTTTAAGAAGAGGGTAGGAACACTTTGTTTGTAACGCTTTTTTCAATTCTTCTAAGGTCAGGAATTCCCGTTCTGTTTCTTCCTGTTGAATATGTACTATATCTTCACAGGGATTATGAGCTATCAACTTATCCTTATAGGCTGTTTTTAAAGAAGATCTGAATTTACTAAAATACACATGACAGGTATTTATGGATAGGGTTTTGCCCTGAGTTGAGGCTTCCTCAGATTGCAAAAAAACCTTAAAACCTTCTATCCACTCCTTATCGATATCCTTAATCCTGATATGTTTATTTCCTGTATAGGCAATTAGATAGTGTAAGGTACTGTTCCAGATCCCATAAGAAGCTTTCTGATTGATTTTTTTGTTCGTGAGTTCCCTAAAAAAAGCTATAAAATTTCGTTCTGAATGGGTATCTTTATCTTTTATCAAGTGAGAAAAGTCATGGTCTTCGTGCTGAAGTTGTAACAATCGCTTGGATCGGATACTCTCTGCCAGTAGGGATACTTTTTTATTATGCTCTTTTTCTGATTTTGATTTGGGATTCGGATAGAGGTATAGTTTCAGGGTTTCCTTCTTTCGGGTTTGTTTTGCTTTGGGTAAGTAATAGTCCAGAAATAAACTTTGCCTACCGTCTTTTAGTGTCTGCTGTCGTAAGGTTACATTCATAGTGCTTATTTTTTGTGCTTTTTGTTTTCAAGTGTACAATTACAGCACAATAATAAGCAAAAAAGCACAAAAACAAAGTGGTTTACTCATAAAATTAAAAATACAAAAACGCTCATAAACACTATAAATACTGATATTTATAGATTCATTTTGATTTATTTTGAATATTGAATTTTTTACAAGAGAAAATTATGTTTTTTGGGTGAAGAAGGAGATCAGCATTGGATGATAATAGCATTTTTATCTTTAAAATACTCCCCAGAATAAAGTGGTAAAAGGGTTTTTCAATTCATGTGTCCATAGACATGTCTCTTTGATATTCCTTTTTTAATATCCATTTTTTATTCCTGAAATAGGCTGTCACTATGATCAAGATCATCAATAAGGCTATAATATATGCAAAAGTAGGAATAGGCACCGGATCTCCTGCAGCATAGCTATGCAGTCCGGATAAATAATAGTTTACTCCAAAAGAGGTCATAATAATAGACCAAAATGCAATGGTACTGGCTACATTAAGAATATAACGATTTTGTAAACCCGGAATGAATCGCAGATGTAGTACGACAGCATATACAATAATACTTATCAAAGCCCAGGTCTCTTTAGGATCCCAAGCCCAATAACGCCCCCAGGATTCATTGGCCCATACCCCGCCCAAAAATGTTCCTACTGCCAGTACAAACAGACCAATTGTCATAGAAATCTCATTAATGTAGGTAAGTTCTTTAATTCGTATATCAATAGGTTTTTTTGTTTTATCTGTTTTTATGATCATAAGTATAAGCGCCATCAATCCCAAAACTGCAGACAATGCCAGCGGTGCATAACTACTTACGATGGTAGCTACGTGTACCTTTAACCAATATGATTTTAGTACTGGCATTAGGTTTGTAATTTCTGGGTTTAACCAATCTAAATAGCTCACAAATAATAAGGCTCCAGAAAATAAGGTCGCCAATGGCAAGGAAAAATCTGATTTTCTAAACGTTATCAACCCACAAAGTAATAATACCCAAGCGACAAAAATCAACATTTCATACCCATTGCTCCAGGGCGCATGCTGAGCTATATACCATCGCAATAGTATATTTCCTGTAAAGACCAAAAAACTTACTAAAGAAAGGGTTACGACTATATTCCAGATATGTTCAAGAAATCTCTTCTGAATAAAAATTTTACTAATTGCAATCACCAGCAATATGAGTCCCAAGGTAAAAAACACTTGAAACAACCAAAAATTGAGATTCAGTTCATTATACCATAATTCTGCTGCAACTCTTTTATCACTAGGTATAATCTCTTTTCCTAAAACATCCTGGTAGGTTTTTATGTATGAAAGTTTATCTGTTGCAGCCTCCCATTTCTTTGATACCACATCCTGAAAATAGGCTGGAATAACCGTTTGTACAAATGTTGCATCTTCTTCAGGAAAATCCTTAAAATGATGTATATAGCTATACCATGTATTGTTGGTATCATTTCCATTAGGAAAAATCTTTAAATAATTACCACTAAAGACATTGTATAAAATATTAAAACGTTCATCTACCTTGATTATCTCTTTATCCGACTCAGTACGCTCTGCCGGTTTTTTTAGCGTAGCTTTTTCTACTGCTTCAGATAATATATAAGCACCTTTATCATCTAATAAGCTCGTAAAAGGTATCAATCCATTCTCACCTGGTGTCAAAGATTCCAAAATGATCCCTCCTTTCTTTTGATCTATCTTAATCAGTGGGATTTGCTGCCATGCATTTGGATCTACATGCATGGCTAAAAATACCTGATTAGCATTCATTCGTATCTCTGTCCTACTGTTTGAGTATCTGAAATATGTTTTTCTTGATATTTTTCGTAAAAATTCTGAAGCTAACGTATTAATTGGTTTAATTCTGCCATCCAGATCCTGAACCATAATCCTACCAAAGAGTGCTGCGTGGTACGCATCAATATCCTGCTCTGTTATGCTTTTTTTTTCTGCATCAGTATCCACAGTAGTGGCAATAGAAAAATTAGTTCCCAGAAACAAGAGAAATAGTACTGTTATTTGATGTTGTTTTAATTGTTTTAGTTTTTGATTGACAACGCTAAACCTTGAATTCTTTCCGAATAGTGTAAAAAACATGCCTAATCCCATAAATAGATATCCCAAATAGGTAATCCAGGTACCCAAAGTATCGTGATTTACAGAAAGTACAGTACCCAATTCGTCTGTATCATAACTTGCCTGAAAAAATCGATATCCTCTATAATCCAATACATTATTCATAAAAATCCTATATGGTTTTTTTATGTCATTATCAAGTATGGTTACCTCACTTGCATACGCAGAAGGGCTTGTAGAACCGGGATACCGTTCTAATTGAAAATCGTTAAGGTACAAAGAAAAAGGAACTTGTTGTGCTGCTGCTCCATAGGATAATTCTATAACCAATCCGTGTAGCTTCAATTGATGTGTTGTAGGCAAGAAACCTTCTCTATAGAGTAGTGAAGATTCCTCTTTCTGATCTGCAACCTGTACATCTACTATTAATGCATCATCTTTGGTTTTATCATTATCTTTTGGTTTTTTGGACTCACTTACCAGGACTATTGCTGCTTTGGGGTGAAAAGAAATCGGAACAAAAGATGCATCTCCATCACGATATAATGTGCGCAAAGTTAATCGTTGCAAACTATCTTTTTTGATCGTTCCGGCAGTTTGGGTTGCCATCATAAAGAAATCCAGATCTCGAGGAGATTGTATACTAAAATCACCATTCTTCTCAATGATATTAATAACCCCTTCTTCTTTTACATTATACCCTAGTTTATGATGATGCTTGCCAATATGCTCAACTTCACCTTTTTCTAAAAAAATTGTTTCTCTTCCATTGCCAGAGGAAACTACCAATTGCAACAATGGTTTTCCATCGACTACCTCATCTTGTATTTCTGGAACGGCATCTGCAATAAAGGCATTGTGAGAAATTTGTACTGGTATATCATTAAAATCAGTCTTTATTATAAAATCATTCGTGCTAATAGGAGAAAAGTTCAGCTGTTTTCTGATCACTTTTGAAGTATTTCCATCAGAAATATGTACTTGTAGATAATTAGTATCGGATATAATCACATTAGAAGCGCTGCCTTCCCGAATACGCATAATACCACTATGCGAAGTATACCGTGTTACTCCCGCTCCTAATAAAATGATGATAAAAGCAATATGGAATAATAGAATTGCTCCTTTCTGTTTTCTCCATAATTTATACTTATAGATATTGGTAAGAAAAGATATAGCAAGTCCTATCATCACCAGCTCGAACCACCAGGAGTCGTAAATAACTTTCCAAGCTGTAGCAGTACCAAAATCATTTTCAACAAAGGTGGCAGTGGCCATGGCAACTGCAAATACGACTAATAATAATAGAGCCAATACTGGAGAGGCAAAAAAACGATATAATTTGTGCATTCTAGGGTATTTTAAAAAAAGAAAGACTATTCCTCAAGCTCGTGTATAACATAGTACATAGTACCGAAAACTCATCTTATTTTATTCTTCCTTCATAGAAACGGTATTAGCGTCTAATTTTGCTTCTCTGGCTTTTGCTTCTTTTAACCACTTAGGCAACAGTGTTTTTTTGAACTCCTCTTTTTCTACCTCCAATTTTTCTATATCAAGACCTATATAAGCCTGTGCTTTTTCTTTTGATGATATATCCGGCATGGCTACAGGTTCATTATGCCCTAAACCTGCTAATAGGCGTACTAGTTTCACTCTTGCTTCCTGTGCAATCATAAGTCCTCCTCCAATTACTCTGGCTGTCTCTACAGGTGAATGAAAAGAAGCCCCATGGGAAGCTGCAGCATAATCCCATCGCCATTGTGCGTGACGAATATCTGTTAGAATAGCTGCCATTTGTTCTTCTGTAGCACCAAGATCCCAGGCTTTCTTAGCTTCTATATGGGCTTTTACCAATAGATCTTCTAACTTAAGGCGGTTTTCTGTGGACTTTCTTTGTCGTTCAAAAACATTTGCCATTAATTTATTACCTTCTTCTCTATGACATACCTGACAGGCATTTGCCATATTATTTAATGGCGATTGAATATGGTGATCCGTAAATTTTTGCCCTCCTTCACTTTTATAAGGCATATGGCAATCTGCGCAGGACACGCCACGATCTGCATGCACTCCGGTAATATAGGTCTCATAGCCTGGGTGTTGTGCTTTTAGCATGGGAGTTTTACTTATTTTATGTGTCCAGTCTTTAAACTCAAGATCATCATAGTATTTCTCCATATCCTCTACAGCCATTCCATTTTTCCAAGGAAAAACGAGATATGGAATACCTTCTTTTCCCGGTAGATTTTTATTAAAATAATATTCTACATGACATTGTGCGCATACCAGTGAGCGCATTTCCTGATGCGTCGCATTATTAATATCTTTACCCATAGCATCAAAGGCTTCTACCAGTGCAGGTCGGGTAATGCGAAGTTTCATACTTTTGGGATCATGACAATCTGCACAACCAATACTATTTACTACTTCTGCTCCTTTATCAGCCCATTTCCCTTTATAAAATTCTTCGATTCCTATTTCGTTCATTAGACGCGGTACATCGGGACTCTTACACGTCCAACAAGTAGCTGGCATCGGACCATCTCCTGCTCCTTTGGGACCTCCTGTTCTCAGTGTATTATGAATATCTTCTATTGCATATGAATGACCACGACCCTGATTGTAATCTTTAGAAAAACCATATCCCGCAAATAATACTACCAGACGGGGATCTTCTTCTAACATATCGCGCATTGCACTACCTCCCTGAAAACTAGAGAAACTTGTATCCACAGTCTGCAAAAAAGATTGATATTCTTTTTGGTAGTTTTCACCCCAAACGACGTTTCGGGCTTCATTTTCACTAATATCCACTTTGGGTACATATTTATATTTTGCTTCACTTTTTCTATTGATAATACTAGAAGCGAGTAATCCTAGTAAAAACACTACTATAATAGTAACAATGAATAATACTTTATTTTTCATAATTTATGGGAATGGTAGGTATTTATTTTTCTTCAATTTCTTTTTGTAACCAGTCAGGAACTACTGTTTCTACCTGATCTGTTGGCAATGGAGCTATATTATATTTTATAGTAGAAATCCCATGGCTCCGACCGTGAGGTATCTCTCGATGGCAACTCCAGCATTGTCTATCTGTTCTAGCTGATGCATGCCCCTCTATCCAACCATCATATTTAGTTTGAGTTACTTGCTGAACATGACAACGAATACAGTTATTCTGAACTACTTCCTGAGAGGCTTCTCTCATAAAAATCACATCGGGTTCTGCTCGAAGTGTGAATATAGATGCATGGTACAAACCATCTTTTGCTTTGAAATAATACTTATTAACGATATTATCATGAGGTACATGACAATCATTACAGGATGCCCATTCACGATGTGAGCTATGCATCCAACTGTTATATACTGGTGTCATTACGTGGCAATTGACACAGGCCTGAGGATCATCAGACATATATGAAACTACTTCGGACTCCTTGGCCATAAACAATCCCAATCCTAATACTATTGCTATCATAAAAATAGCTATACTACGCCATCGTGATTTTTTGTTCGGTAATATTTTGTCTTGAACTCTCAAAATTTATGTAAATTATTCACTAGGTTTAGATTAAAAGAATTGCATCCCTTCTTGTATTTATATCCTGAGTTAGATGAATCCCAAGCGCGTCAGTTTGAGTAAAATTCTTATAAGCATTTTGGGTCAAAAAACCTATTCTCAATACACGTCCACATCATCAAAGCACTCGAATCAATGGTTGTTAATACACCCCAGGTTTATAGTTCTTTTTAAGCAAAACAGCCATACAAATCATTTTTTCTGATATCAATTAATAAAATAATTATCATACCTTAATTATCAATTTAGGTCTACTTATTTTTTTTACATTAAACCATAAATTTCAGGTTATCAACCTTTATAATTATTTTTTATAAGAATTATGCATCATAAATTTATATTCTCATATCATGCTATAAATATTCATCAACCTCATATAACTGTTAGAGTTATACTCAGCAAATAAAGCTTCAAAAAACAGTTAATTATCAGGTTCCTAATCTTTGTGATTTTGTCAATAATTAAGGTATGCAATCATTGCAGTTTTTAGAATTGTTCCAGCAAAAAATTTATCAAGTCTGTAGTAGTGACAATTCCTATCAGAGCTTTGTTATCAACAACAGGCAATGCATGAAATTCTTTTGTGGACAATATTTCTGCAACCTCTTTAATAGTTGTATTGGGATCTACGGTAACAAGGGATTTGGCCATTACCTGTTCTATTGTAAACATATTATATACTACAGTGTCTATTTCCTGCTCATCGTCTCCTATAGCATCTGCAAAACTTATTCTGAGTAAATCCGAATAGCTTAGCATTCCGATAATTTGAGCCCCATTAACTACAGGAATGTGACGGATATTATGATTTTTAAACAGCTGTTCTGCTTTTTCTAGTGTGTCTGTATTGTTTAAAGTGATGACATCTGACGTCATTATACTTGATACGGGTGTTCTTTTTTTCATGATATCTAGGTTGTTTAAAATTTAACTAAAACATATTCAATTTCAATGTGTTGCCAAAAGCTTTGCCTTACCCTTTTGTAATTGATGTTCTAGTTCTGATATGGTATGCTTAACAGATACCTCAAAATTATACTCTTTAGAAGAAGCAAAAAGTCTTGGACCTGGCAAGCTAAGTTCTATCTCACAAACACACTCTTTATCTCTGTTCTCAGTCTCTTTTTTTATGTAGACCTGAGCTTTTATAAGTTGAGGGTATTTTCTAAATAAAACATCTAGTTTATTGGTAATATAATCCGTGAGTGATTCACTTACTGCAATCTTTACAAATTGTATCTGAATAGGGTTTTTCATAATTTCTACTTTTAATCAGAGCTAAAGGTAGATTTTTAAGAAAACAGAAAAGATGATAAAAGTCAGTTGTTAAAATAATATAGTTACAGCTTTTACCAGCAAACTCATATAACAAACTGATTTTTAAACCCTAAACCTTACATATATAAAAAAACTGGATTAAATTTTTTATATAATTCTCCATCAGGAGTTGGGCTTATCCTGAACTTTTGCTTTTACCCGAAACTTATAATAAAATTTGACCAAATCAGATACTTTTTTAAAAGTCATAGCGATATTACGGATTAGAAAAACAACAAGATACAGGCTCATTTCATCCGTGTTTCGAGCAATAGAAAAAGTAGTAAGAATACATTTTACAGCCTTGGTTATCAAAACCTAAAGAAAGGTGCTATTGCTCTTTTAGGGAAAACACAAAAGAATGAAAATTCCCCTAATTATTTACACAAAAACAAATACTGATGACTTATTTTTATCAATCTCACAATTATAAATTTTTATGACTACAATCTTGAAATGAACAACTGGTAATAATGGGGACCTCTATTAATTGGTTTTTAAAAATATTCTATATCTATTCTGCTATATTTTTACTTTCAAAAATGATCGTTATTTTTTCATTTCAACTCGATTTTGTGTAAGTTATTGTTTTATAGCTAC
>NZ_VTZU01000070.1 GCF_008370685.1 Aquimarina sp. RZ0 | reverse complement strand
TCGATAACTTTCTGAAAATAAAGAAGTTGTTCCTGTGCGTTTGTAACTATTCATCTCACCTGTGTTTAGTCAGTAAAATACTATAACTATTTGATTAAAAATAAATTAATTTTAGAGGTAACCTTATGTCTTTTTACTCATTAAATATAATGTGCTAATATTGACTTCTCAATTGATGCGTAGTACCTTTGCAGCAATAAAAACCTACTATTTTGTATATCAGACCTAATATTTTAATCAAGTTTTAATTTTATACTAAAATCTTTTCTTACTAGTTTGTAAAGAAACTAAGATGCACTTATATTAGCTCTGATGAACCCTAATATCTTACAAACACCCATAGACTATCTTAAAGGGGTAGGACCATCCCGTGCAGATTTATTACGTACGGAATTAGGAATTCATGCGTATCAGGATTTAATCAACCTCTTTCCTAATCGATATATCGATAAAACTCAGTATTATAAGATCAATGAATTACAACGCACCACTGCAGAGGTACAAATAGTTGGTAAAATTGTACACCTAAAAATGGTAGAACAAAAACGAGGAAAACGTTTGGTTGCCAAATTTATTGATGATACAGGAGAAATAGAATTGGTTTGGTTTAGAGGACACAAATGGATTAAGGAAAACTTAAAAATAAATACCCCATATGTAATCTTTGGAAAGACAAAATATTATAATGGCTATAATATGCCACACCCGGAGATGGAATTGTTTTCTGAACATGAGAAAAATCTAAAAATATCGATGCAACCTGTATATCCTTCAACAGAAAAATTATCTAATAAGGGAATTACAAATCGTGTCATTAGCAAAATGATGCAACAGCTATTTATTGAGACTAAAATTCGATTTTATGATACCCTATCTCCAGAAATACTCACTGAACTAAAACTTATCTCTAAAAGTGAAGCTATACTGAATATTCATTTCCCAAAAAATCAAGAACTGCTTGCCAAAGCCCAATACAGGTTAAAATTTGAAGAACTTTTTTATATTCAGCTACAGCTAATTACCAAAAAATTAATCCGAAAACAAAAAATCAAGGGGTATCCCTTTACCGAAGTTGGAGAATATTTTAATAATTTTTATGCCAACCACCTGCCGTTTGAGCTTACTAATGCTCAAAAACGAGTGATTAAAGAGATTAGAAAAGATATTGGTAGTAGTGCTCAAATGAATCGATTGTTACAAGGGGATGTAGGATCAGGTAAAACAATCGTAGCTTTAATGACGATGCTACTCGCTATTGATAATGGTTTTCAGACCTGTCTGATGGCACCTACAGCAATTTTGGCAAATCAGCATTATCAAGGTATTTTAGAGCTTACTAAAGATATAGGCATTCGTGTAAAACTATTAATGGGTAGCTCCAAAGCTAAAGAAAGACGAATTATCCATGAAGAGTTAGCAAACGGAGATTTACATATCCTTATTGGTACTCATGCGGTCTTAGAAGATAAAGTAAAGTTTAAAAACCTGGGATTAGCAATTATCGATGAACAACATCGATTTGGAGTAGCGCAGCGATCTAAACTCTGGCATAAAAACAAGTACCCGCCACATATTCTGGTGATGACAGCAACCCCAATACCCAGAACACTTGCTATGAGTCTGTATGGCGATCTCGATATCTCAATAATCGATGAACTTCCACCTGGTCGTAAAGCAATAAAAACAGTACATCGATATGATAGCAACCGACTTAAAGTTTTCAAATTTATAGCTGATGAGATACAAAAGGGAAGACAAGTCTACATTGTATATCCGTTAATTCAGGAATCCGAAGCTTTGGATTACAAGGACTTGATGGATGGGTATGAGAGTATTGCTCGCTCCTTCCCTACTCCTGAGTACCAAATCTCTATCGTTCACGGAAAAATGAAACCCGTAGACAAAGATTATGAAATGGATCGTTTTGTCAAAGGTGAAACAAATATTATGGTTGCTACTACTGTCATCGAAGTAGGTGTTAATGTACCCAATGCCAGCGTAATGATTATAGAAAGTGCCGAACGTTTTGGACTCTCACAGCTACATCAGCTACGAGGTCGTGTGGGTCGCGGTGCAGAGCAGAGTTTTTGTATTTTAATGACGAGTTACAAGCTTTCTTCTGATAGTAAAACCCGATTAGAAACGATGGTACGTACCAATGATGGTTTTGACATCGCAGAAGTTGACCTGAAACTGAGAGGTCCTGGCGATATCATGGGTACACAACAAAGCGGCATACTAAACCTAAAAATAGCAGATATCGTTAGAGATAATGATATTCTTCAAACCGCTAGGTATTATGCGATGAAAATATTAAAAGAAGACCCTTCTCTTTCTTTAGAAAAAAATAAAATATTACTATACACCTATCAACAATTAGCCAAACACAAAAACATCTGGAATTATATTAGTTAAAACACATTAAATACTAATAATCAAAATATTACGTTAGCATATTATGTTTTTTTCCATAACAAACCCAGAGCATACCAATATTCAAAAAATAAGATAACATTTGTTTAACATAATAAAGGTAGGGGATTCCCCTATTATATTGTTTTTTGTATATAAACTTATTCAGATTTTTTAATTCTAAAATACAAATCAGAATCTGAATGTTTTACAACAGTTTACCTTAAAAAAATGAAATTACTAATTTTAAAAAAACAATTTGGCATCCTATTTTTAGCCACTTTTTGTCTTAGCTATATTACTGGTATTAAAGATTTACCTGACCAAAAATCTTCAACCAAAAGTATTGAAAAAGAAAATACTTGTACCGTTCAAAAAACATCTTATAAAAAAATAAAAGATCAGAGCAAAAAATATTTTATAATACAACTTGGATCTTAAACACTACCATTTATTGTTTAATTTTACTCTAAAAGAAAATTATTTTTTTTCATTTTTCACTAATACAAAAAAGAGATTCATTACTAATAAGTCAAGATGAGTTGATTGTATATCTCGCTCAATATTGCGCATGACTATTTATCCGTTTACCTATGCTAATCAAGAAGAATTCTTCGATACATTACTAAGTGCTTCAAGTGCTTTTGCAGCATCATTCTTGTTTACAAATATATGATCGTGATAATATCCGGCTATTACATTGCAACTAATATTATTTCTAGCCAATTCTGCTGAAAATAAGGCGGTCAAACCTACTGCTTCAAGAGACGAATGAATCATTAATGTAATCCAAGAAGCAATATATTCGTATTTAAGCCCCAAACTATCTGCTTTTCCCTTCTCTATTACAATAGTAACCCCTTCCTTTTCTTGAAACTCGCAAATGGTATCTTTCCGATCAATTCCATCTATACTTTTTAAACTAGTAAATACATACTCACCTTTATTTAATTTGGGAGTCATTCCTTTTATTAGTGCATCTAAATTTGTTTCTCCAATCATTTTTATTTTTTATCTCTATACATTAATGATACATATTTTAATCTCAAAATCAAAATAACACATGTCTTGTTATCTCAATATCACAGACATTATAAAGTCTTATAAAAATTCAAAGAACCAATACTTTCAAAAACGAATAATTAGGGAGAAAATAGTTTCAATTCTGTTAGAAATCTAACATGATTTTAAAAAAAATTCCCTTAATATTGCTATAGTCAATTACATACACATTTTATAAAATAAAGTATCTGGCACATATTAATGATTGAATCATCCGGTAAAATATAAATATATAAGGTCATTAATACTTGGTAATACTATAAGATTCGAACATATGGTTCATATAATTCTTTGGAAGTCTCTCTGAAAATTTTCAGAAAAAATTAGATAATCTTTACTTAATAGATGTTCAGCTTGCAAAGAATAAATTCTTTCCTTTTTAAAAACCTGTTCGGATCTGGATTATTTATTCTTTTTTTGCACAAATAAATAACCATACGGATGCCTCAATTAGTTTGAGGCATCTTTTTATTTATTAAAAAAATATCTTTTTTCAATTCTCAGTTACCATTGCATACCAAAAACTCATCTTGAGTCATGGTTTTCAATCGAAAAGTTTGCCTTTTGTACTATAATGAAGTAGTAGTTTTTCAGCATAGCCTTACGGTTAAAAAAAACAGCACAATTAGCGTGCAAAATGTAAACTACCGCGGGGCAATCCCACGAAGCATTTATTGAAAAAAACATTTTGATTTCGAGGCAAGCCTCCGAGCATTTATATCTCGATTATCGAGTGAATTTTATAAGTCAAAACAGTACTCAAGATGAATTCCTATTCTAAAATGAAATCAAAAAATATTCTACCCTTAATAAATTAAGGGAAATTTACGTTTATCAGATAAAAATATATACATATAAAATATGTACCTTTGATTACTTCATAAACTAAAAAATTATCGCTTTTTATTTCCTGGTTTCTTAATATATGTTCTAGTCAGTAATACCTATAGATATTTTTATAAACAAATACTTATGAGATATTTTTTTCTTTCTTTTGTAATCCTGCTAATCAACTGTAATTCAACTATACAAGAAACTCAAAATTCAAAAAATCTTTACCCTTATGATGTTTCAAAGAAAATTTTAGATTTAGGTATACAATTAACACCTCCTAAACTCCCTCCGGGGATTAGTATAGAAATGGCAACACGTACTGGTAATTATATTTATTTATCAGGAAATGGTCCTATAACTGCAAAGGGAGAACGAATAACAGGAAAAGTAGGGGTTGATTTAACTGTTGAACAAGGCTATGATGCAGCCAGGTTAACTGCAATTAATCACTTATCAGTATTGAAAGAAAAAATTGGGGACCTCAATAAAGTTGTAAAAATTGTAAAAGTTTTTGGGATGGTAAATTCAGATTCTTCTTTTACTGATCACCCAAAAGTTATAAATGGCTATTCTGACCTGATTATTGATGTTTTTGGAGAAAGAGGGACACACGCCCGTTCTGCAGTAGGAATGATATCATTGCCCTGGAATCTTGCTTGCGAAATCGAAACAATTGTCGAAATAAGAGACTAACAATTATTTCATTTTTTGATGGAACCACTAACATCAAAATACGCTATACCTTCTAAATTATTTACTCTATATTCTAAAAATGAATATTAGTTTTGATCTTGACGGCACTCTAATTCCTAACGGAAATGAATTTGATACAGAAAAGCGAAGTGTCATAGCAAAATGTATAGGTATTGAGAAAATCAGAAAAGGAACACCTGATTTAATTTCTGATCTACAGAGTAAAAATCATAATATTCATATCTATACTACATCTTTTAGAACAAAAACCAACATATGGTTGACCCTAAAATATTATGGAATTAAGGCAAATCGAATTGTTAATCAAACTGAAAATCAAAAACTTTTAAAATCATTACATACAAATTCCTCAAAATATCCTAAAGCATTTGATTTTGACATACACATAGACGACTCAGACGGAGTAAAAATAGAAGGAGAAAAATTCAATTTTAAGACCATTATCATCAAACCTACAGATCAGTATTGGATTCACAAAATTAAAACCGAAATAGAAAGTTTTAGATAAAAATAGCTATCGAATTTTGGTATAAAAGCTTCTCGTATATTTGTTGTAATATGCACGATATAGTAAACTACCGCGGAGCAAGGATACGAGGCATTTATTGAAAAAAACATTTTGATTTGGAGGCAAGCCTCGGAGCATTTTAATCTCGATTATCGAGTAAAAAGTATACCCCCCGATACAGGTATCAATACAGAAATATGAACTGATAGCGTATTACTATTTTTGGTTAGTATGGTATAAGACGTTATAAAACCAAAATCCAAAAAAATAAAAGTATATGATAGAGATTATTGATTTAAGCCAAGAAATTTATGAAGGTATGCCCGTTTATAAGGACTTACCTCAGGTAAAAATGAATATTCATAATTCTCACGAAGAATGGAATGGGATAAAAAACCCAAAAAAGAGAACGGCAGCTGTTCACAAATTAGAACTTGGAGAACATACAGGAACTCACGTAGATGCAATAAATCACATGGCTCAACAATATGAAGGACAATCTATTGATAAAATGCCTTTATCCACGTTTTATACAGAGGGTATTTGCTTAGATTTCTCGCATAAAAACTTAAGAGAATTAATCGAAACTCATGAAATAGAAGATGCCTGTATACAAGCAGGAGTCACTATAAAAAAGGGAGATACTGTATTACTCTATACTGACCATTATAGAAGAAATTTTAATACAAAAAACTGGAGTAATGGACCAGGAATAACGACAGAATCAGCCAGATGGCTGGGGCAGAAAAAAATAGCTGCTTTTGGAGTAGAAACAATGTCTCCAGGCGTTCCCGGAATATCAAATAAGGAAGTACATCACATTTGTGGTGAATTAAATTTTACGCACTATGAAAACCTGATCAACCTTCATCTCTTAATCGGAAAAGGCAGGTTTCGTTTTATTGGACTTCCCTTAAAAATAAGAGGAGGCACTGGTTCGCCAGTCAGAGCTATTGCCGTATTTGAAAACTAATCTAAAAAACATTGGAAGTAAGTTTTAAAGAATATACTAATCTCGATAAAAATCAAACGCTCGATATGATGGCCGCATTCAATAAGATCGATGGTTATGATTTTGATCGGATACTCTATGAAAAAAATCTATTAGAATTCTCAGTAAACAAATCGTTAGGCAGGTTATTTTTAATTAAAATACAGCATAAAAGTATTGGCTATATTGTTTTAACATTTGGTTTTAGTTTTGAATATAAGGGCAAAGATGCTTTTATTGATGAGTTTTATATAAAAGATGAATATCGAAACAAGGGAGTCGGCAAAAAAACAATGGAGTTTATAGAAACTATAGCTCGTAAACTAGATATACAGGCAATCCACCTCGAAGTTGAAAAACATAACTCCCACGCAAATAATCTCTATACCAAACAGGGTTTTATGACTAATAGCAGAAATTTATTTACAAAAAACATAACAAATACTAATCAAAAATTATAATGATTGATTGACCCAACTATTTTATATTTGAACGTATTATGACTATTTATTTTTTTAGATAAAATATGGATTTAATTGCTACTTTAATAAAAGAAATAAGTGACCGGAATGTATGGGATTATGAAATGAAACTTGACAGAAATGAATATTTAAAAGTAAAAGGAAGTATTGACACGAATCTATATTTAGTAAAAAATGGTAGCCTAAGAATTTTTGTTCTGGATGAATCTGAAGAACATACAATTAGATTTGGCTATAAAAATAATTTAATAGTTGCTCTCGATTCATTTCTTAACGAAAAACCTTCAGATTTATACATTCAAGCATTAAAAAAAACAACCTTACTGGTTATTACTAAACAAAACTTTCAAAATTTTATAATGTCTTCTCCAGAGAATACGAGAATATGGTATCAAATTTTAGAAGATTTTATTTTGCAACAAATGGAAAGAGAAAGAGATATTCTTACTACCTCGCCAGTAGAAAGATATAAAAGAGTTTTAAAAAGAAGTCCTCAACTCTTCCAGGAAATCCCAAATAAATATATTGCGTCATATTTAAGAATGACACCAGAGACACTTTCAAGAATTAAAAAATCTTAATTTCAATCAAGGTTTTAGCCAGTATATATCTCGATTTTTGGCTAAAAAAAATAGATGAATACCATAGCAAAAGACTTATTACAAGATTTAATTGAAAGAACACAGGGAAATATCAACAAAGCAGAGACTTTTAAACAACTTTCTTTTGATACTCTTACCTGGAGAAAAGATTCAGATAGTTGGAGCATTCTAGAATGTATAGAACATTTAAATAGATACGGAGCTTTCTATATTCCAGAAATCAAAAACCGAATCAAATCCTCTAAGCATAGTAACTCTAAAAGATTTGTAAGTGGTTGGTTAGGAAATTACGCTGCAAATATGATGCTTCCTAAAGAAAAACTCAATACGATGAAAACGTTTAAATCAATGAACCCTATAGACAGCAATTTATCTGTTGAAACTATTGATATTTTTATAGAACAACAGTATTCACTCATTGATTTATTAGAGAAATCAAAAAAAGTAAATCTAAATAAAGTAAAAACTGCAATTTCGATCTCTAAATGGATCAAATTAAGACTGGGAGATACTTTTAGAGTTGTTATCTATCATAACCAAAGACATATTCTACAGGGTGAAAGGATCGTTTTAAAAAAGAATACCTGATCTTGTATCGTATTAAAAATAACAATCTAAAACCTTAATGAAAAAGAAAAGAATAATAGGTATCAGCGGTAGTGCCAGTAAAAATTATTCTAATTTATTTATTTTGAAAACGATAGCAGAATTAGGAAAATCAGAATTCGATTTAACTTTAATCAATGATTTAGCTGTGTTACCGCATTTCAAAACGCATTTGACTGAGCGTAACGTTCCAACGGAAGTTATTGAATTTCGCAATCAAATAAATACTGCTGATGGTGTTATTATATCCTCTCCAGAATATATTTTCAGCATTCCCAGCGGACTTAAAAATGTAATTGAATGGTGTGTCTCAACAACAGTTTTTTCTGACAAACCAATCGGAATCATAACGGCATCAGCCAGTGGTGACAAAGCACACCAAGAGTTAAAACTAATCATGAAAACCCTGCAGACAAAATTTACTGAGGAGACTACATTACTTATTTCAGGAATAAAAGGTAAAATAAACAGGTCTGAAGAAATTATAGATATCAATACTAGAAATGAACTAAAAAAATTCGTTCAATCATTGATATCCATGCTGATTTAACATTACTTGAATAAAAAGCAGAATTAATGTAATGAACTGGAAGTAAAGATAATTACCCATCTCAAAAAAACAACTAGTTATCAATAACTATACACTGGTAGTTCTTATAAGTATGATGGCAATAAAAAGATATCTATTTTGAACCAAAATGTAAAAGTATTATTCTCTAAACAATTCGGCTTTTTACATGCCATAAGTGGGTAAAAAGCCGAACTATTGGATCAATGAATTTTAAGTGGTTTACACTTCTTTATCTGTTTTTCTAATTATCTCCAGGAAGTTTCCCAGAAAAGATATTTTTACCTTCGTCACAAAAAGCTATAAAAGTCCAATTTATCGAAGTTTTCTCGAATAAATTACCCAAATAAACAACTCTATCTCCAAGATTATATGTAGTATTAAGATTCCATTCTTCGACCATATCACAAATAGTCACCTCACCGTTTCCACCTCCAGTTCCATCTGTTGGATACATAATATTGATTCCTTCAATATCACCTTCTGATAAGACTTGTTGTTGCCACTGATATGAAGAACCATCTAATTTGGTAATAGTAGGATTACCATTGACACTAAAAGCCGTAGGGAAATACATCATTATTGACATAAAATCCAAAGTAGCCGTATAATCTGTGCCATCAATTCCTCTCGCAGTATATTTTGAAAAAGCATTTTCAAAACCTGGTTGTATGTTTTCACTGACAATTCTCACATACTGATCTCGATCACTTCTATTATGTTCATGAAATAATCCGATAGCATGACCGATCTCATGGATCATAACTCCAGTAGAACAATTACCCACTGTAGCTTCCTGTCTGCCCCCAATCATACCCACAAAAGAAGTACAAAAGTTGTCATTAGTATTCACGAAATCAACATAATTTGATTGATTAGTTCGCTCCTGAAAACGTAAATTTGTATTCGCTTCCCAATGAATAATTGCATCATCAATCCATCTTTTCTTGGATAATGGCATGTCTGAAGCTATTGTATAATAGACCATATTATCAGACCACCTTTGCCTATTTAACCCAGCACTTTTTCCTAAAAAAGGTTTTTCTGATAGTAATTCATTACTAATCATAATATCTCCTTCCAGAAGATAATTAGTACGATATGGCATTACCGATAATTCATTCTTTCCAAGATATTGTTTTGTAAAATCAGTATTGTATAATTGCTTTGTATTGTTGATATTAAAATCTTCCTGTCTGTCATCTTGATTACAAGATAAAAGACATAACACTGTGATGGCACAAAGCCATAATGAAACCTTTTGCATTATTTTTTGAGTTTGTGATAACTTAGTTACAGTTATATAATTAATAAAAATTAGTTAACAATTCATGTAAAAACTCTTTTGTTAAGTTGTCTATAAAAATGCGCTTTCTATAACAATCTAAGAGCTATCATAAATTACTGCAAAAAACGCAAAACCCTTATTATTATACTCATTAGCGTCGTTAATTAATAACTAATATTTGTTAAGCAACGTTAATCATATAGGGGAAAAATCACATAATTACTTCGTTTTCAGAGTATTCTAAACTCCTTACTACATATCTTTTTGAGTCTTGGTCTTATCACAAAAATAAAGTGCATATAAATCTGACTATGTTAATTTTCAGTACGAACTCATCTTGACTTTTTGTAGTGAATTGAAAAAAAATAAATCAATTCTATAAATACCTTATAAAATTGATGTATTATATAAATGATAACCAGATTTTTATTAAAAAAGTGGTTCTAAAATAAAACTACAATAAACAATTAACAATCAGTAAATTGACACCCTACTTTACTATTACCTATGAAGTCACACGTCAAAAAAAGCGTGATTCTTTATTTTTTTGATTAGGGTTTATTAAAAGTTAATTGTTTATTATATAAGAAATAAGTTTTCTTTTTAAAATAAGGAAATAAAAAAGATTGAAACCTTCATAAATATATAATTTGAGTTTGTGTTAGATATTATATTCAAGTTTCAATTCAGATCCTCAGGAGTAGTTAACCTGGGGATCGCTTTTTTTATAGCTATCTATCGATCATTTATAAATATAAGATCAGGGAAAAACCTTGAAGAATACTGCTCCATTATTTAGTTATTCAACAAAATTCAGTTAGATGCTGTACAGACAAATTTTATTATAATAAAGCTTTTTTTTTAGCTGTTTAAGTATTAGTCCTTGTATAATTATTGTTTGATTTTACTCGATAATCGAGATTAAAATGCTCTGAGACTTGTCTCGAAATCGAAATGTTTTTCCAAAAAATGACTCATGGGATCGTCCCGCGCTAGTTTACTGTAAAAAAATTATGGTTTTTTATTTTAGCAAAGAAGAAAAATCAACAGAGTATGTTTTTTTTATTCTGAAAACTAAAGTAAAAAAAGGCATTTTACTCTATAAGCTCAAAGAATAAATAGGAAATATCGCCTGTTTACAGTAAATTTTTACGTACAACAAATCACCTCATCTTTTGTGACAGCAAATATTTCATCTTCTTTATCCGGAACAAGTATATGTTTCCCTGTAAAGGTGCCAAAAGCAGGTAAAATCATTTGGTTTGATTTCTTAACAAAGCAAGGAACAGATACTGATTGTTTCCCTGGTCCTTTTAATTGAATTCCCGGATGAATATGACCCGCTATATTAAATGCATGTTTTCTTACTTCTGGGATGTGTGTTAATAAAATTAAACCAATCTGCCATTCATTGGATACGGTTATATTTATTTCTTCGTATTTAACAGCGGAAATAACATCATGATTCCCAGTTATCAATACAACTTCTGAACTAAGCTTTGTTAACCATTCCGAAAACAAAAGCCATTCTGAGTTGATATAGCTATGAAATAAATCTCCCAGAAAACATAGTACTTTAGGTTCAAAGTAAGACAAAACCTGATCAAGCTGTGTAAAATTATACTGAGTTGCTGATAAAGGCACAGCGCTTCCATGCTTTCTAAAATGAGTTATCTTTCCTAAATGTACATCAGCAATCAATAACATTTCTGTTTCATGCCAGTATACAGATCCAGTGGGATGAAGCGTATATGTTTGTCCATAGATATTTATTGTTTCTGTATTTATCATAATCTGGCAAATTTATGATTTTTCTAATTGAATCATCATTTTTTTAATCCGATCCGCCAGTTTTTCTGAAGAAAGCTTTTCTCGCAGGCGATCTGTTATAATAGGAAAAGAAAAAGGTGTTGGTTTTTTACACCGTTTCCTACATATAGTTTGTCTATTTATTCGCTCCAAAGCCAGTTGTAATCGTCCTTCTTCTAATTGATGTTCAAAAGTTTCTGTAAATGCCTGCTGATACAGTAGATTATCTGGTTCGTAATCTTTGAAAACATTAAAAAGCAATTGAGTACTAGATTGCAGGTGTTTACTTTTGAGCAATTTATCCGGGTATCCTGTAAATACCATCCCAGAAATTACCGCAATATCTCTGAACTTACGTCTTGCCATTTCTGTAGCATTAAGACTTTTTCGTAAATCATTACTCAAAAAATCTGTGCTGAATACATTATTATCTAATACTTGCTGTATATCAATATCCTGATCCGATAGAAGCTCAAAACCATAATCATTAAATGCGATAGAAAAACTAATTGGAGAAAGCAGACTGATACGATATGCTATCAAACTACCTAGCGCCTCATGTACAAATCTACCTTCAAAAGGATAAAAAATTGCATGATACCCATCTCGTGTTTTAAAGGTTTCTATTAAAAACTCTTCGGGACCAGGAACTATACTTTCTTTTTGTTGTCTTTTAATGATATGAGAAAGTGCTTTGAATTCTTTTGACATTTTAGAACTTGTAGCGACTGCCAGATGCAGTTCTTCTCGCAATAAATTACTCATCTCTGAAGAAAAACTCATACGCCCTCCCATCCAGCTTGGAACTTTTGAGGTTTTTTGTTTTGATTTTTTAACCAAAACCTGCATATTTTTCACTCTGAACAATTCAAGATTACGACCTGCAAAGGTAAATACATCTCCTGGTTTTAATTTAGAAATAAACCATTCTTCAATAGACCCCAAAAATCCGCCTTTTAAATATTTCACACTTAATACTGCATCACTTACAATCGTTCCGATCTGTAACCGATGTCTCATAGCGATAGTACGACTAAGTACTTTAAACTTTCCATCATCCTGAATATCTACTTTTTTATACTCGTCATAAACCTGTAAACTTTGACTGCCTAATGTTATAAAATTTAAAACCCACATATACTGTTCGTTTGTTATCGATTGAAAACAAAATGTGCTTTTAATTTCGGGAAGAATCTGATCAGGATAGAAACCATCAGAAACAGCAAGTGTTGTCAGATACTGAACCAAAACATCAAAACTATTAAGATAAGGAATACGGTCTTCTACATTCTTATTTTTTACTGCCTTCTGCAATGCCGATGCTTCTACTAGCTCAATTGCATGAGTAGGTAAAAAATAGATAATACTTTCTTTTCCCGGTTGGTGTCCGCTACGCCCTGCTCTTTGTAAAAAACGAGCTACTCCTTTAGGGCCGCCAATCTGAATAATCGTTTCTACTGGGGCAAAATCAACCCCCAGATCAAGACTTGACGTACATACTACAGCTTTTAGAGATTCATTTCGTATCGCTTGCTCTACCCATAATCGGGTTTCTTTATTAATGCTTCCGTGATGCATTGCTATTTCTCCTGCAAATTCAGGGTGTTTTTCTAATAGTTTCTGAAACCATATCTCGCACTGTGCACGGGTATTTGTAAAAAGCAAAGTAGTTTTACTCTTGTTGATGATTGGAATTACTGCTGCTATCAAATGCAATCCCAAGTGACCTCTCCACGGAAAAGTTTCCATTTTCTCCGGAATAATAGATATAACTTTAATCTTTTTTTTAAGATTTGCTTTTATCAATATTGAATTCTTATACGCCTCTGTAGCACTGCCCAGTAATACCTCTCGAGCCTGCTCTAAATTCCCTATTGTTGCAGAAATCCCCCAGATACGAAGTGATTTTGAAATAGTTTTAAGGCGTGATAATGCTAACTCCATTTGTACACCTCTTTTACTCCCCAAAAGCTCGTGCCACTCATCAATTACAACCGCAGTAACATCGCTAAATGTTTTATCATAACCCTTTGAAGCTAATAATAATTGTAGGCTTTCTGGGGTGGTAATCAACAAATCTGGCATTCCTCTTTTTTGTGATGTTCTTTCTTCCTGAGAAGTATCCCCACTGCGTATCCCGATGGTGAACGGCATATCTATTTCTTCCACAAAACGTTCTGTTGCTTGTTTGATTTCTACAGACAACGCTCGTAGCGGAGTAATCCAGATTGCTTTAAGACCTTTTTTGTGGTTTGTTGCGTATTCTGGATTTTTTCTAATATAGTCTAAAACAATAGGTATCCATAGGGCATATGTTTTTCCGCTTCCTGTGGGAGCATTCAATAATCCGTTTTTACCTTGTAAGAAAGCACTCCAGGTTTTTTTCTGAAAAGAAAAAGGTTTCCAGGACTGAGTCTGAAACCAATTTTCTGCAATCATATAGAGTTCGTTTTTATTCATCTTATCATGAGGAAATCATTGCTTTTAAATCTTCCAGAGTGTTGGCTTCTTCAATCTTTTTATCCTGCCTCCATCTCAAAATTCTAGGAAAACGAGTGGCTATACCACTTTTATGTCTTTTTGAAAAAGAAATCCCTTCAAAAGCAATTTCGAATACTAGTGCTGGCGTTACACTGCGTACTGGTCCAAAACGCTCTAAAGTATTTTTTTTAATCCATGCATCAATTTTTTTAAATTCTGAATCGGTTAGACCAGAGTATGCCTTGGCAAAAGTTACTAATTCGCTCCTGTTTTTATCCCATAGTGCAAACGTATAGTCTGTAAATAGATTTGATCTTCGTCCGTGTCCTCTCATAGCATAGGTAAGAACCCCATCGATAGTTAGCGGATCTACTTTCCATTTCCACCAATCTCCTTTTTTGCGTCCAACCTGATATGGAGCATTTGTTCTTTTAAGCATTAATCCTTCACTTTTCATTTTACGAGAAAAAGACCGTTCTTTTACCACCTCCTGCCATGAATCAAAAATTATTTTTTCTGATAACTGAAAAGTCTGTTTCCCGGATTCGTCTTCCAAAAGATAATTTTTATATAGGTTTTCTAACAACTCTCGTCTTTCTGAAAAAGGCTTGTTTCTAATATCTTTCCCTTCCCATTCTAACAGATCATAAGCCTTGAGGATAACGGGAGTTTTTGCCAATAGTGTTTTAGAAATCGTTTTGCGACCAATACGAGTTTGTAGCTCATTAAAAGTACCTATACTCCCATCAGGAAATGGCAATATTTCTCCATCTATCACTGTCCCATTAGGGATTTTAGGCAGTAAATCCCTAAATTCCGGATACTTATCAGTTACCAATTCTTCTCCACGACTCCATACAAATAGTTCATCATCTCTAATAATAAGTTGAGATCGTATGCCATCCCATTTATGTTCCACACTCCAATCCTGCACATTCCCGAGGGCAGCTACTTTTCCTTCGATAGCATATGCCAAATAAAATGGATAGGGTTTTGATAAAAAATCTGAAGCTCTCTCCTTTAGGATTAAATCCTGAAATGAAATGGTTTCCGGATTCCAATTCCCCATAAGTTTATAGGCAAGAATATCCTGATCAATTTCTGTTGCTTGAGCTAAGGCTCTGGTCATAAGTTTTTGACTTACTCCAATTCTAAATCCCCCTGTTATTAATTTTGTAAATACAAAACGCTCATAATAAGTAAGCATTTCCCAATGTTCTAAAACATATTTTTTCTTATATATCTCATCCTTTTTCTTAAGCAGTATCATTTCTCTTAAAAATTGAGTAAGAGATTTTTCTGTACTTTGTTTTGATATAGGAACAACCAAAGCAATAGTTTCTGCAAGATCTCCGACGATATGATATGACTCTTCAAACAACCATAGAGGGATGTTTGCTAATTCTGCTGCCCAAATTCTTAGTAGGGTTGTATTCACAGGTCTTGGAGGTCTTCGGTGAGAAAGTATAGCAATTGTCCAGACTTTATCAGGGTCAGAAGCATGTTTAAAGTAGTCTACCAGTGCCGATACTTTGTTATTTATTTTATTAGTACTATCAAGTTTTTTTATTAAATCAGCAAAATTTCTCATTCAGATACCAGGTTTTCCTTCGCTTGTTCTGTATCTGCTTGCTCACCTTCATATTGTGTTTTTTCTGTACGTGCATCATATCCTTGTTCTCTCAGATATCTGGAAAAAATTTCTGTATATCCATGCGTACTGATAATCTTTTCTGCTCCAGTGGCTTCAATTGCATCCAATAACCCCTGCCAGTCACAATGATCTGATAACACAAAACCTTTATCTATAGCACTTCTTCTTCTGGCACCACGAAATGTCATCCAGCCACTAGCAGAAGCTGTTACATATGGTACCATTCTACGAATCCATGTGCTACCATGAGAACTGGGTGGTGCCAGTACTATATTCCCTTTTAGCTCTTCTTTTGTTGTATCTTTAGTAATACGGATGGTATCGGGTAGGTCTGCGACTGAGCGAAGTACCTGAGTCATATTTTCGATCGCTCCGTGAGTATATATTTTTCCTATAGAAGGGTCTAGGTATTTTAATAATCGTTGTGCTTTGCCCAGGGAGTATCCAAAAAGAACAGAGGTCTTTTTATCTTCTCTATTTTCTGACCACCAGGAATTAATATTTTTGAATACTTCTTCTTGAGGAATCCATTTAAATGCTGGCAAACCAAAAGTACATTCTGTAATAAATGTATGACACTTTACAGGTTCAAACGCACCAGAGATCCCATCATCTTCTATTTTATAATCTCCTGTAAACACCCATACTTCTCCCCTATGCTCTACACGAATTTGCGAACTGCCAATAATATGACCTGCTGGATACAATGAAAATTTTACATTATTTATAGTAAACGTCTCATTATAATGTTTTCCTGTAACATTGATTGCCTCCAGTCTATGCTTAATAATTGGTATATTCGTATGGTGTGTAATATATTCTTTATGCCCCCATCTGCTATGGTCTGCATGGCCGTGAGTAATAATGGCTTTATTAACGGGTTTCCAGGGGTCGAGATATACATCTGCAGCTTCACAATAAATGCCGTTAGTATTAAAAGCAAGTAAAGGAGTGGTCATTACATTTTTTTATCTTTAAAGATACTCTATTCTAGCACAAAAACACAGTAGCAAACAACCTTGAGCTATAGACTAATTTCTTTCTATCCCAGAATTTCTCCATTCAGGAATGTTTTTTTGCTTATTTCAAAATAAAAAAATAGTAGCTAACACCATAATTTTCTTCTCTAAAAACAGACACCTTAATTTTTCCTATATACATCAATGTCAACATAAATGGATTATTCTGAGAAATCTAATTTCTCTGTAAATTATGCTGTTCTCGTGTCGAGAGATATTTTCTTTAGTTAAAACTTTTAGTAATTAAATTTATAGAAAATTTTGCTAAAAATGACGTACATAGAATGAATCAAAATCAGGTTATTAGTAGACTACCTCAGGGCAAGTCGATCATTTATTGAAAAAAACATTTTGATATAGAGGCAAGCCTCAGAGCATTTAAATCTCGATTATCGAGTAAAGAAATCTGGGTATCGTACGCTCATATTCTTGATAAAACCCAGATAACACCTGTATTTTATAAATTTTTTTTAAACCAAATTTCTAATTGCTTATCTGGTACTTTTTTCTCGAAATACTTGATATACCTGGTTTTAAATTTTGTTTTTGTGATTTTTTGTACATTTTCTTTTAATAAAGCAGCTCTTGCACTATCGCCTTTATGAAAATATCTAATTGTATTATCAGCAAGTCCTTTCTGCATATCATATCCATATGCTTTGTAATTCTTTCTTCTCAGTAATTCTAACAATTTGATATTCTTTACATATTTCAATGTCTTTATATCATTTACCTGTATATACACAATTTGTTCAAAGCCTCTTCTATGTCTTTTGGTTTTTAATGAATTTTGTAATGTTTGGTTTGCTTGTAAGTCTCCTTTTACCTTATTACGCAATGTCATATTATCAGATTCGTTTATTTCTTTTAGTATACTATCCAATAATATCTGCTTTAATTTTAGCTCTTCATCTACAAAACTTAATTCTTCCTTATTCCTATCTATTTTTATCTTGAGACTGGTCAGATCTTGTTGTTTCTCACCAAGAGTATCATTCAACATCTTCATAGAATATAAGATATATATAAATCCTATGAGTATAAAAACGATCCCTAATGATGGGATCAACTTAAGAACATTTTTCTTATTTCCCATCTTTATCATTATTTTGGTTACTCACAAAAGTGATCGCCTGATTCCACATTTTTAATAGTTTACCTATAGAGATTGTTATAGCTCCTGCTGGCACAAATAATCCCACTACCCATTCAATTTTATCTGGTGCCTGAAAAATAATATATATAGGTACGCATAACAAAATTATGACAGAAAGACAAGATATCATAATGTATAAAACCCTTTCCAGTTTAAAGGCCTCGAGAAGGGTTTTTACTGCTTGTACCCGAACTTCAATTTCTTCCATACTAAACTAATTTATAAGGATTAGAATCAAAAATTATATCATACCATTTTCAAAATTAAAATTACCATCAAAATTTGCTCTTTTTCGTTAACATTTTAAAATAAAAAGAAGCCGTAGCGTGAGCTATGTCTTAATTATCTCTTTTTGTCTAAATAAAAAATGAGTGGTTTTATTTGAGTATTTTAAAACCAGAAATAGTATAAAACTAAAGTGCCCTCTAATCTACAAACAAATCAGATATTAAGGTTCAGGAAAAAGACGCATTTTTGCAGGGGCATACACCCCATATACCATTAGTAATAAGACCTTTAACTTAGAAACAAACTACACTATACAAAAAAAAGATCCTTCATATTAGATATTGAATACGCGTTCATATATCAAATAAGAAGGATCAGATTTCCAGTTATCAAACCTAAATTAAATTATTTTATTCTTATAGTTCATTAAATATTGTTCTTGATTTTCCATATAGAAATTATTACCCTGCCAGGTAGGAATATGTATTCTTGGTGTATCGATTATCGGAAGTTTTTCTTTTACCTCAGTAATAGAGTTTAATATTTTTCTAGTTTGAAAATATCTTTTACTTATAAATTTTGAAGTACCCGTATAGATATTAATCATTTTTTGCTGTAATACTTCTTTTTTCTCTCTAATTATTGATATATCTACATCATGATGAGTAAAATCATTCAATAATGATTGAAATTCTTTTTCTAGTAAGATTGTTTGTGAAGCAGATTGCATATGCTTGGCAGAAATACTCAATAAATCATACTTTTTAAAATATAAATTTATAACGAATATCAGTGATGAAGCTATAAACAGGGTCAAACCAAAGTTGAAATTCTCTGTATATTCCATCACTAAGATCCCTAGTAAAATGAATGTTGCCATTAAAAATTGAATACTTCTAAATGCGATAGCTCTTTGGCGTAGAATCTGAGCACATTTTTTCTGAGTAGTATGAAGTAAAGAGGTCTTTTCGAATAATTTTTTAATTTGTGATTCTACGTCGATGCTTTCTGGAAATTTACATCCAAAAATTTCTTTCCATTTTTGGCTTGCAGCCCATTTTTCACCTTCTTTTTCTAATTTTACAGCAGTTTCGGCATTATAATATGCAATAATCGCTTTATATCTAAAATTATCTAAATTACTTATTACATCATTACTCCCTATCGTGTTCCATGTTATTTTTGAAGGTTTTTGTCTCATTAAAAATTTAAAAAAATCCCTACACATCACATCAAAATAAGAATATGAATTATATGCATTATTACTAGATACCAAGAATTCATACACCAATGTATCAATTAAAACATCTTTGATCTTAACGTCACAATGTTGTTTCCAAGCCTTCACAATTCTACATAATTTTTTTAAATTATGATTGGTTAACCTATCTCCATATTGCACGGCTTTTATTGTGGCTAGCGGGTTTCTGGTATCCCAACTTCCATTATGAGTAGTATTCGGAAAAATGCAACTCTCATCACTATTAATAAAACAAGGCAAAATATTAAAAGACATTTCATCAGAGAATTTTACCTTTATTGATTGTTTTTCTTTATCGATAGTAGTCTTTGGATATACTGCTGCTATAGATCTACGCACATCTTCAAACAAAATAGCCTGACCATTTTTATCTCTTTTTTCATATGCTACTTGCAAATGTGATGGCATTTCAAAAATCATGTCAATTTCTTCTATGCCATCATTTGCAGTTTCTCTTCCATAGCAACCTATATAAATACCTCCATAGTTTGTATTCATATTCCAAAAATCTTTATTCAATTTTTTATTAATTGAATTGTATCGCAAAGAAATAATAGATTCTTTCTTGGCAGAGACCTTCAAATCATCACAAAAAATATTAAAGTTTGCAGATATACTCATCCGTTCCAATATTTTAATTTATTATGTTATATAGGAAAATATAATTCCCAAAATAGTTAATTTGTTTTCTATATCAACCTTGTGATAAGCACCTCTTTTTACATTTAATTAATAACAAACTCAATAATTTGAAATTGTTGGATTCATATCGTTCTATGTAAAAATTTGTTGATTAGTAAGGCTCTAAAATGCACTCTAATAAAATAATTTAATTTGATTTATTCCTAAAAAACATTCGCTCCAGCATTATCAAAAAGTCAATCAATAAAATATTTATATATATATATATATTTCATCAATCAGATTTAGTGACTATTAAAAAACTAAAAGTAAGCGCTTTGTAATTTTATGAGGCTAAATGTACAAACAATAAAACAAAATAAAATACGGTTTTACCACATAAAAAAAGGGGATAATTCCCCTTAAAATAATGTTAAGTATTGAAAACACAATAGTTATACAGCGAATTGACTTACATTCTATTTGTTAATGAAATCAAAATTTAACATTTAACTACTAAAAAAAACGTATTTCATCGTTAATCACAAGTAGTTTTACCGTTTTTATTAACATTAATTAACATTATTTTTTAAAATATTACAGTCTTGATATTAAAAAGCTACTTACTAACCGTAATTTTAAAAAAATAAATTCCTCAGTCTCATACATACGAGTATAACACCAGATAGGTATTGTGATAAAAAAAATCAAAGCTGTAGTAAGTATTTTAAAACTTAATTTTTTATAAACTTTTTAAGTACTGTATTCTTTCTATTATTTATAGAAATATAATAAAGTCCGGCAGGTAATTCTCCAAACAATATAAATTCTTTGGTAACCTTACCATCATAAATCACCTGCCCTAAATGATTGAATACACGAATACTATTGTTGTCATCAGTGGTGGTCTGGGACATTTTTATTGTAATCCTATCCTTTACAGGATTAGGAAAAAAACTAAAATCAAATGCTGTCCTCGCATTATCGTTGATAGTATGTTGTGAAAAACTTCTTGAAACTGAGCCAATACAAAAATCTTTAATTTCTTGCGCCCCAAAAGAACCTCCCGAAGCCAGGACTGTATTGTTACCTGTATCAATCAGAGAATATGAACCACTACCCTGACTACAACAAATACCATCTCCATAAGTGTCTTTAAAAATTAAAGTGTAACATCCTGATTCTAATGTTTCGGATATATTGATTGTCGAACCATCCGCTTCGGATTCATATGTCCCGCCAGCATATAATAATTGATTTTTATCATTTTGTATTTCCCAACTAATTTCTTCGGGGTAGTCATCAAAGGTTATGTTTAGATTAATAGCTCTTGAAGAAGTTCCTCCTTCATTCTCTGAAATCGATAATTTTATAGCGTCTATTGCCATATCACCTTGCCAGGTAGATCCGGTAACTCCATTAAATCGTAACTGCACTTTTGTCCCTATATATGAATTCAAACTAACTGATGCTGTTTGCCAAATGTTTCCCTGATTACTTGATTTTCTCCAGATAGACGTCCAGCTCGTACCATCCAGACTTGCTTCTAAGACTAGACTTCCCATAGAAGATGCACCGTACATATGATACTTAAATGAGAACGTAGCTTGACGAGCAGAAGTGATATCAAAGCAAGGAGAATACAAAATAGCTTTCTTAGATGGATTATTAGGAGAAGAAGATTCCATATACAAATAATAAGACCCGGAATCAGCTGATCCAGGTCCTGTATTAGACGAAGGAGTATTTCCAGAACGAGTTTCCCAATTAAAATCATCATTAGAGATTGCTTGCTTCCAGGCTCCGAATGTATTCTCGAAGCTTTCGCTATATGGAAACGAAGTGATCGTAGAAGTACATAATGTATTTCCTCCTCCAGTATTGTCAAAACGATCTTCTGCCTGTGGTCCTCCCCAAATCTGAGTAGCAAATGCAGGATTATCAATAAAAGGATTTCTATTTCCTTGCAAATTTTCTATGATAGGATTTCGCTGTAATTCTAATGTAGAAACCGGATCTTCAGCATTCCATTCCAGAAATAATTGAATCATATTCACATCATTAGTTACTACCTGTCCTACACCTACATTTTTTGGAAGACAACGATTTCCATATCGGATATACATAAACATCATCATGCGGGCAACATCGCCCTTGAACTCATCACCGGGATACCAATGCCCTTGTGATGTTGTTCCAGAGTTACCAGATCCATCAGCAAACTTTCGACTTCCCCGATTAGAGTTTCTTCTTACATCTGCAGGTCTGAGATGATGTGCATCAGCTCCCGGACCAGAAGTGCCTAAATTAGGATTTCCTAAAGACCTTGGATAGACATGCTCTCTATTCCAGTCCGTATTTCCTCCTCCATTATTATTAATTCCTCGTGTTCTATCCGTATTAGAATTATTATCAGTATCATTAAATCCATAAATCAATATGACTTTTGAAGAATTCACAGGATCTACATCTGTCTGCATCAATGCATTCCAAATACCAGGTGTATAAGACAAGGTTGTAGTTTGGGTATTGATAACTTTCCTACTCAATTCGTTTTTCAAATCCTGCCCGGTTATAGTGAGGTCTACATCATTATAATAAGAAGGAATCTGGCTGTAACTAATAATAGAATACCCCATTATTAATAGTACTATTATTTTTTTCATCATGTTGTTATTATTTAAGTTGAGTGAATTTTATATGAGTCCGAAGCTAAGATTATTTCAGTAAACATACCAATCAAGTATATTTATAATCCCATATTTGATATAATAATAACGTATCTATGAATGATCCTTCTTCAATCAAAACGTTATTATATCAGCTATTGCTTGAATTTACTGGAAAAGAAAAATATTTTTTTTTTATGAATTGAAGTGTGTTTTGTACTGTATAGAAATACTAGGGAATAAAAACCTAAAATTGAGTAAACTACCTCGGGGTAAGCTCACGAGACATTATTAGAAAAAAAGATTTCGATTTCGAGGCAACCCATAAAGCATTTAAATCTCGATTATCAAGTAAAAAAAAGCATTCTTACTAGCGAATTGAAAAAAGCTAACACCCTTTTATACGATTTGTGATTAAAAAATTCGTATAAATTCATTGAATTATTTTTTCTTTATGCAAGGCAAAAAAATCAAGCATAGCTATAGCTACGGTTTATTTTTTAAACGAAGTAGAAAGGAAAAAGAAACGATGAATATGCGAAATTTTTAGTTATAAATCGTATTACTATTAAAACATAAATATTCAACGTAAAACACATAATGTCAATATGAAATTTTCAATTATTTTTACAGAAACAACATAAAAATACTTACACAATGAAAAAAATTTTAGAATTATCAGGAATCCAAAAACTAACAAAAGAAGAGCAAAGAACAATCAAAGGTGCAATGACAACTGTCACTTGTTGCGGTGGTAACAAATGTAGAATTAGTTATCCTGGAGGGAGTTTTTGTGAACCAGGACGTTGTTCGGGAGGCTTTTATAACAGATGTATCCTTTATTAATTTTCTTTTATAGCATACTCAAACGACAAACAATATCAAAAAAAATTTAAAAGATAGATAAGCTACTGAACTTAGCTATCTTTTATTTTTTTATACATTATAGTTTTTTTTTACGTAAAAAGTAACGTATAAGATTGCTTTGCGATTTCCAGTTCTTCATTAGTAGGGATTACCAGTATTTTAACCTTTGATAAATTCAGACTAATATCTCTTTCTTTTTTAGCACGAATACTGTTTTTTTCTAAATCTATCATAATCCCAAAACAGTCTAGCTCTGCACAAACCAGCTTTCTCATGGTTTCAGAATTTTCTCCGATACCTGCAGTAAATACAATAGCATCCAATCCATTCATGATCGCAATATAAGATCCAATGAATTTCTTGATACGTGCGGCATTCATCTTCAGTGCTAATTGACACGCTATGTTGCCCTTTTCTGCCTCGGATTCTACATCTCGAAGATCACTATAGCCCGTCAAGCCGAGCATGCCACTTTCTTTTTGTAATAATACATTTACTTCCTCTATAGAATATCCCAAAGATGCAACCATATAGAAAATTACAGCTGGATCAATATCTCCTGATCGGGTTCCCATAATCAATCCATTCATCGGTGCAAAACCCAAGGTGTGATCTACACTCTTACCATCTTTTACAGCAGTCATACTACAACCATTCCCCAAATGGATTGTTATGATCTTTGTGCTTTTATTTCCTAAAAAATCAATTGCTTTTTCTGATACATATTTATGGCTGGTTCCATGAAAACCGTATACTCTTATGTTATGTTCTTCTAAAAAAGAATTAGGAATCGCATATTTATAAGATTCAATCGGTATGGTTTGATGAAAAGCTGTATCAAAAACAGCTACCTGTTTGGCTTCAGGGAAAATCTCTTCAGCCACCAATATTCCTTGCAAATTAGCAGGATTATGTAATGGTGCCAATGCAGAAAGTTGGTCTATTTTATCTTTTACCACATCATTGATTTCTACAGTTTCAGCAAAAGTACTTCCGCCATGTACTACTCTATGACCAACTATATTAATATCTTGAGCTGCGCTAATAACCCCAACATCTGCATCTAATAAATATTTAGCAACTAGTGTTAATCCTTCTTTATGATTTTTTATGTCTGTTACTTCCTCAATATCCTGATGAGCAGTCTTATAATTTAGTTTAGCATTTTCTAATCCAATTCTCTCGACCAACCCGGAACAGATTGCTATAGCTTCTGGCATCTGAAATAATTGAAACTTGATAGATGAACTTCCTGAATTTACTACTAATACTTGCATATTTTTTTATTCTTTCTTAGTTTTTTTAAAGTCCTTGTGCCTGAATTGCTGTTATGATAACTGTATTATATACATCATCTACAGTACACCCACGGCTAAGGTCATTTACAGGCTTGTTAAGCCCCTGAAGCATAGGGCCGATTGCTAAAGCACCCGTTTCTCGCTGTACCGCTTTATACGTATTATTTCCTGTATTAAGATCTGGAAATATCAAAACACTTGCTTTTCCTGCCACTTCAGAATCCGGAAGTTTACTATGCCCTACTCTCATATCTACTGCAGCGTCATACTGTATAGGCCCTTCGATTTTAAGCTCTGGACATTTCTCTTTTACAATAGTAGTTGCTGCTCTTACTATTTCTACATCCTCTCCTTTTCCAGATGTTCCGGAAGAATAGGATAACATTGCTATTTTGGGATCTATCCCAAAGGCAGCGGCAGATTTTGCAGAGGAGATCGCTATTTCTGCCAATTGTTCAGCATTAGGGTTTGGATTTATAGCACAATCACCAAATACAGAAACTCTATCTTCTAAGCACATAAAAAATACTGACGATACTACTTTTACTCCTGGTTTTGTTTTGATAAATTGTAATGCCGGTCGTATTGTGTGTTGAGTTGTATGTACTGCTCCTGATACCATCCCATCTGCATGTCCCTTATAGATCATCATAGTTCCAAAATAAGATACATCTGCCATCATATCTTTTGCCATATCCAGGTTCACATTTTTGTGTTTTCTTAGTTCATAAAATGTCTGGACGTAGTCCTCATATTGTGGAGAATCAATAGGCATTATAATATTTATTTTACTAAAATCTATTGGGATATCAAGCTTAACCGCTTTATTTTTTATGACCTTCTCATCTCCGATTAACGTAATATTCACTACATCTGCCGATACCAATCTATGTGCTGCTCTTAAAATCCTTTCGTCAGCTCCTTCTGGCAATACAATATGCTTTTTATGCTTCGATGCGCGTTTTAATAAAGTATACTGAAACATACTTGGAGTTAAGCTATCAGACTCAAAAGTGATGAGAGGATCGATTAACCGATCTTCATTCACACATTGCTCAAATACATCTATTGCTGTATTAATTTTCAATTGATTATCAGCATATATTTTAGACTTTATTGTACCTATCTTATTTGTCACAGAAAAGGTGCCTTGTGCTATTGATACAATGGGTACTGATAAAGATACTCCCTCAATAAGTTTCAAAATTGGTTCTTCTGGCACGATGCCTCCAGTAAGTATGATTCCAGAAATTTTCGGATAATTATCGGATATGTTTGCTTGCAAAACACCCAAGATAATATCCGCACGATCACCCGGTGTAATTACCAGGCTGTTATCCTTAAGATGCGTTAGATAATTACGTAATTGCATAGCTCCAACACCAAAACTACCTGCCTGATTGTTTAGATATTCTTTACCAAAAAGTACTGTACCTCCTAGTTCTTTTACAATTTCTTTGATCGTTGGATTTATTAAAGAATCTATTTTGGGGATCACAATTTGTTCTACCTCAGTACCAAAATCTTTTTCTAATAAAGTTTTTAGTTGTTGTTCAGTTCCGGTAGCTACCTTATTAGCAACGATAGCCAAGACCTCTACATCTTTATGATGAAATGTATCATACGCCAATTTTAAATTAGACGTAATCTCCTTACTGGTCTTATCTTTACCACTGGTAACTATTATAGATGGTATTCCCAGATTTTTTGCTATAATCACATTAATATCAAATTCTATAATATTGCCCTCATCAGAAAAATCAGTTCCTTCTATCAGGATAAAATCAAATTTTTCTTCTAAATTTTTATATTTCTGAATTATAATATCTATAACTTCTCCGGATTTGCCCTGATTGTATTTTTGAAGTACTTCACTTCTGGTAAATGCAAACGTTTTTTTTAGATTAATATCTAACTCAAAATGAGAGATTACGGTATTGATATGAGTATCTACTTCACCCTCTGCAGGATCATCAATAATGGGTCTGAAATAACCTACTTTGGCAACCTTGCCCAGCAACATACGCATAAGACCTAACACTACAATAGATTTACCGCTGTTAGGCTCTATTGTTGCTATATAAACAGCTTTACTCATTGGGATATAAATTTGGTTTGGCAAAGGTAAATAATAGCACGAATTAAAAATTGATATTTATCATAACAATTTCTAAAAATTATCTAGGGTAATCAGCATTTAAACGGTTATATATTCAGTTACATATACTAAACAAAAAACTTTAATAATGTTTTATAATTATTTTTGAAAAATATCAAAGTAGTATGCAAACGAATACGTTTTTTTTTTAGATCTATAACATAAACGAGCACGAAGCATGTTTCCAGAAAAACAGTATAATTTTAGAGTAAAAGACTCTCTGAAAAGTGATTAACCAGAACTTATTGATTTATGACATTTTATTACGCCAATATAGTAAACGCCTATATAAACTTCATTTCTTTTTGTTCTTATAAACCTGTAAGTTTTGATCTATGCTTATAATAAATCCTCTGCCGCTCTACTATATATTTTTGGTCAACTTATCTTCTATTAAAAAAGGGTACAAAAATTAACACGAATCATAGCATGGTAAGATCATCATATCCTAAAGAAAAAAGGCTCAGAAAATCTCTAAGCCTTTTTTGAACTGCAGGTATTTCACCTCTTTAGTTTAATTAATATCTTGTCCTTTTTTAAGTTTTTCCAGATCACCTGATAATCTCTCTTTAAATCTTTCTGGAGCATTGCTCATAGAGGTATTAATCGCTTTTATAGCATTTTTGTAATCTCCATTAGCAGCATAAGCTCTTGCCAATCCATAATTAGATGGCCAGGCTCCTTTATTATTTTTCACATTGTTCTTAAGAATTTCTAATGCTTTATCTTTTTGCCCTTGACTGATTAATCCTGTTCCTAGTTGAAATACCTGAGTAGCATTTCCTAATTTTGCAGCTTTGTCTACGATCATTATTGCTTCCTGAGTTTTACCTTGTTTTGCTAAAATCTGAGATTTTAAAGACAGGTTCCCAAAAGTTTCTTTACTAAAAAAACTACCACTGATCGATGCATTTACCCATTCCAGTGCTTGATCGATATCTCCCGAATTAAAAGCATAGTTCGCCGCACTATCCCAATTAGATTGGGTGAAACCTATATTACTTCTCAAATCGTCTTTGATACCTTTCATAACAATATCACTAACATTCACTTCGATTTTAAAAGGTATTTCTTTCTTTTCCCATCGCAACGCAGCAACTGTGTTATTTGTATCAAAGGAAGGGAATAAAAACGTTAGTGTTTCTGTATGCGCTACCTCGTTTGTTTTTACATCTACTCTAAGTACATCTTCTTTTTCATCATAAAAATAACTACCCCAGGAACTTGTGTTTTCAGAAAATATAATGGTAGCTCCTCCATCTTCTTTTACTGCAATATGGAGCCCATACAATCCTGCTTTTAGTTCTTTACCCTCTATTTTGACATTATGGGTAAACTCAATTGTAGTATTCGTATTAGCTCCTGCTCTCCAGGGAGCAGCTGTAGCTGTGCCAAATCCCAGATTATTATATCCGTAAGGAACTAATTTTCCCCAGACTTCGCGATCTTTTACACTGGGTCTTCCGTAATCAATAGTAATATCTGTTATTCCTACTCGTTGAGTTACCTGAGCTCTCTGACTTGCCTCAGGGATTTTAAGCTGCGCATTGGTTTGAATTGTGAACAATACCACCGCAATTGCAATGACTACTGTCATCAAGTTACATTGTTTCATGACTAAATTATTTTGAATTTATTACCTCACTACCGTGCGAAAGAAAAATCACACATAATTAACAATATTAAGAGGTTATTATTAATCCAGATGTTACCGTAGTGTTAAAGTCAAAACAGAAGTCACAATAATTGTTAAATCATTTATTCTTTTAACAACTGATTAACAAAACTCTCGAATTCATTCTTGTAATCCTTATATTTTTGTCCTGTTGCAGGACCGTTAAAACCAGTATGAATTTTTCTAACCGCTCCTTTTTTATCGATAAAAATTGTTGTTGGATATGATAATATATGATTGAGCATTGGTAATTTCTCTTGTGCTTTTTGCTTATCAGAGCTTCCGTATTGCGCTAAAAGAATTGGATATTCCACCTGTAACTTTGCACGCAGTTTCTCTATGGATTTAAATGCTTTTTCTGGAGTCTTTGCATATTCAAATGCTAATGCTACAAACGCTATATCTTTATCCTTATTTTGATTATAATAAGATACAAAATATTTAGTTTCATCCATACAATTAGGACACCAGGTTCCCATAATCTGTACTATGGTAACCTTATCTTTAAAACGTTTATCCGCAAGGGATATTTGATTGCCTTTATAATCAGGAAAACTAAAGGCTAGTTTATCATACCCTTCTTTTATAAAAGTAAGAGAATCTTCTGATGGCAATTGATATTGTTCATTACGTTTTGCCAGAAAAGGTTCTTTCCAATGATTCCCAGAATAAAAATATCCATCTAATATACTATCAGTAACTTTTGCAGTGAATAAAAAAGCATGCGCTCCGTCAAAGGTGGATAGTTGTAACTCGTTTTTATTAAGAACTCCTTCCAGATATCGGTAATCTCCTGTTGTAGTTCTAAAAGTTCCTGTGACTACGTTTCCATGTTGCTTAAAAATACCTTTAGCTATATATCTGTCTTCATCGCTATTTTTGCTAAATACCGTTTCCCAGCTACCCGTAATATCAGCTGCCGGTTTAGATATAATCTCAAACCTATCTTTTACCCCATATACAGCCTTAAAAGGAACTATTCTATCCAGGCTTTCTTTTATAAAACTTCCAGAAATCGTAGTAGAATCAATAAACCTGGCAGCAATATACCCTTCAAAAACCGGGAAATTAATAAAAACTGAATCCCCTTTAATTTCAATTTCATCTACACCTATTGTCTCTTCTGCATTAAAAATCTTCAATGTCTGATCATCAAAAACTTCGAACAAAAAAGGGAGTTGCATTGCATCTTGCATTTCTAAAGAAGCTTTCCAGGGACCGCTTTTAAAAAATATTTCTTTTTTTGAGTTTTCCTCTTTGCAAGAGAATAAATTTAATATTACTAAACACAAGACTATATATCTGTTCATAACTTTGTTGGTGTGTAAATAAAAAATGCCTAGAAAGATTTTTGAACCCTACCAGACAGTTTATTTATATATGAATTTGTTTTACATCAAAAAAATGCATTCAATGAACAAATATATTAGTTTTTATTATTCTTTTTTGAAAGTGTTTTCTTTTTAGTTTTATTAGTTTCCAAAACCTTTTCTATTCTAGCAGCTCTTTGTCTCTTCGCTTCTAAAGCTGTAATATTCCTTTTGGAACTATTCTTTGTATTCTGTGCCGTGATAGCTCGTGCTTTTATCTCTGATTTAGATTGTAATTTTGCCGTTTCAGCCGTATTTATGGTACCCAAAGCAGGTCTAGCCTTTGTTTTATTTTTCTTTTTTGACGGCATTGATGCACGAACTGACTTCGAAGGAAGGATTTCACTATTACTAGTATCTACATACTGTGCAGTGCCAATATAATTTCCTGATATGAACAGAAACACTGAAAATATGACAAATTTAAATGATTTCATGTAGGGCTTCTTTTAAATTTACAATATTCCAAAATTACAGAATATTCTTATTACACAGTGTATTATAAGCATTAAAATTGGATATTTCAAAAAAAACAATGGTTAAATCTTGTTATCATACCATAAATATTTTATCAAATTTGATTAGATCCGTATATAAGCAATCGTTCTTGTTTGTCAACTTTGGTCAATGTATTATCTTTACTGCCTAATTTCAGAATCATCATTAATGAAAATCTCATACAACTGGCTAAAGCAATTTATTAAGCTTGATTGGCAGGCAGAAAAAGTAGGTGAATTACTTACCGATTTAGGTCTAGAAATAGAAGGAATTGACACATATCAGAGTATCAAAGGAGGTCTGGAAGGTGTTATTGTCGGGCAAGTTTTAAGTTGTGAACAACATCAGAATGCGGATAAGCTCAAGGTTACTAAAGTCGATTTAGGATATGGAGAACCCGTACAGATAGTTTGCGGAGCCCCTAATGTGGCAGAAGGTCAGAAAGTTCCTGTAGCTACTATTGGCACAAAACTATATGATGATGAGGGAAAAGAATGGATCATTAAAAAAGGAAAAATCCGTGGAGAAGAAAGCCATGGAATGATCTGTGCCGAAGATGAGTTAGGCTTAGGAAAAGGACATGATGGCATTATGGTTTTGGATAAAGATATCCCTGTAGGAACAGATGTTGCTACTATATTTAATATCGAAAATGATCAGGTTTTTGAGATTGGATTGACCCCTAACAGGGCAGATGCTATGAGTCATTGGGGAACTGCACGAGATCTAAAAGCCGGATTACAGCAACAAGACCTTACTATAGAACTCATCACACCTTCTGTAAGTAATTTTAAAATTGAAAACAGAACACTAAAAATAGATGTGAATGTTGTTAAGTCTAAACTTGCTCCAAGATACTGCGGTGTTACAATTTCCGGAATAAAAGTTGCAGAATCTCCAAGCTGGTTACAATATCGACTCAAAGCTATTGGGCTCACACCAAAAAATAATATAGTGGATGTCACTAATTATGTGTTACACGAATTAGGGCAGCCGCTTCATGCTTTTGATGCGCAATATATCAAAGGCAATAAAATAGAAGTAAAAACCGTAAAAGCGGGTACCAAATTTACTACCCTGGACAAAGTAGAGCGAGAGCTCCATAAGGACGATTTGATGATTTGTGATGCAGAAAAACCTTTATGCATCGCAGGGGTCTTTGGTGGTATTAACTCTGGAGTTACAGAAAACACTACAAGCCTATTTCTGGAAAGTGCTTATTTTGATCCTGTAAGTATCCGAAAGACAGCAAAACGTCACGGATTAAATACTGATGCTTCTTTTAGGTTCGAGAGAGGTATTGATCCTAATATTACAGAATATGCATTAAAAAGAGCAGCACTTCTAATACAAAAACTTGCTGGTGGTCATATCACCAGTGATATTGTAGATTTATATCCTAAAAAGATTGAAGATTTTCAGGTATTTTTATCATTTGATAATACCGCAAAATTAATAGGAGAACGCCTTCCTGAAGAAACGATCAAAGCAATTCTGACTTCTCTGGAAATTAAAGTCAATAATATTACAGAAAGTGGTCTTGGCCTTACAATTCCTGCCTACCGAAATGATGTACAGAGAGAGGCAGATGTAATCGAAGAAATCTTACGTGTGTATGGTTATAATAATATCGAGTTTACTCAGAAATTAAATGCATCTATTTCTAATATTGATAAGTTTTCTGACCATACCGTACAAAATACGATAGCAAATCAATTAGTGAGTCAGGGATTTTATGAAATGCTTGCCAATTCATTGACTACACCGGATTATATGTCTTTAACAACACTGCTCCAATCAGAGAACAATGTCGAAATGTTAAACCCGCTAAGTAATGATTTAGCCGTGATGCGACAATCTTTATTATTTTCGGGATTAGAGGCTGTTTCTTATAATATCAACAGAAAACGCTCAGATCTTAAATTATTTGAATTTGGTAAAACATATCATAACTACCCAATTGGTAGAATAGAAAACAAACATTTAAGTGTCATTATCACAGGTAATAAAACCAAAGAAAGTTGGAAAACCACGCCTGCCTCCAGTGATTTCTTTTATCTAAAAGGAATTATCGAAGGTCTTTTTGATCGCTTAGGTATCAAAAGATCCAAAACCTCCCCTATTACCAATGATATCTTTTCTGAAGGTATTACTTATAGTCTGGGCAAATCTAAGCTGGTAGAATTTGGTATTCTAAAAAGATCTGTGTTAAAACATTTTTCTATAACACAAGAAGTACTATATGCTGATTTTAATTGGGATACTATCTTAGAATTTGCAAAACGTACTAAAGTTAAATTTTCAGATATTCCTAAATTTCCAGAGGTACGTCGTGATTTTGCCTTATTACTGGACACCAAAGTGACTTTTGAAGAAATTCATACAATTGCCAAACAAACAGAAAAGCAATTACTTACAGATATTAATTTATTTGATGTATATGAAGGGAAGAATTTGCCAGAAGGTAAAAAATCATATGCCGTAAGTTTTACATTGCAAGATGAGCATAAAACACTAACCGACAAACAGATTGATAAAATAATGAATAAACTTCAACATAATTTTGAAAATAAATTAGGTGCTGAGCTACGATAAAAGTTACATTGCAAATCAATTGATCAGATAGATGATAGTAGATAGTAGTATTTATTAACGAAACAAAACTCTTCAATTTTTCTCATATGTTCTAAAAAATATGATCAAATCTTTTTAAACAAGAAAGGGTTGCATAAAACCAACCCTTTCTACTGTTACATAAACATCTATTGAGTTTCTCTTTAAAAGAAGCCGACATGATAATGTCAAAACTGGTCAGAAGACTATGATATTATCCCTGATTTAAAAGGTCCACTCTCCTGTGTAGGAGACGAACACATCTGGATCAAAGATATTAATAAAGAATTTCTACAATCAATAAAAGCTTTAGGGTAATTATCTCAATCCTTAGATAAAAACCACCGAAAACAGAATCAAAGAACTGATATTACCGACAACAACGGGAGTTCCGAAAAGTATACCAAAGTAATAAGTATAGCCTCAACTATTCATATATGTTTGCCAGGTTACCAGAAGATACTTTTCTTTCTGACTATCTTTTAAATCTATAAACTCATATTCTTTTTTTTAATTAAAATTATTCGAATTCTATTCGAATGTTATTCGACTAAAATACTACTATGATTTTTAAATACTGCATTTTTGTATAATGAAGCTTACTAAACAGATCACACTGAAACATCTATTGATTCATAATCAAAAGATGATTGGGCTACAGTGCTATCCCGATAAGGTGATTCAAGCATTGATAAAAGAGCTTCCTAATCCCAGATGGAGTAAGGAGTTTGCTATGGTATATATCATAAACACCAAAGAAAATTTGAATCATGTTTTTGAGAAATTTAGAGACTTATTAGAAGAAGGAATAGATTTACGATACATTCAAGTTTTATTAGGGCACAATTCTAGTAAAACAACTGAAATTTACACTCATGTCGCTATAAAAAAGTTTAAAAACTTAAAAGATTTATTAAATTAGCTACTCACATAAGAAATATATAGTTACCATGGTAACTATATATTCATGTTGAACTAAACCTTCGGTAACTTTTTTCTGCTGGATTTCGTAATTTAATAGAAATAATTAAAATCTATAACTTATGTATCAAAAAAAAGAGTTG
>NZ_VTZU01000069.1 GCF_008370685.1 Aquimarina sp. RZ0 | reverse complement strand
CGCAATCAAATTATATAACAATAAAAGATTACATTTATCTTTAGACTATAAAACACCTAATTACGTGCACCAAAGTGCCGCTTAAATTTTAATATTAATCTGTAGCCGTATTTTAGGACGTGACAAACTACCAAGTCGTCCTATAGATAAGTCCATTGCAGAAGCTTGTCTATTGGCACATGTATTAGTTAGTAAATATATCGATCATTTACCTTTCTATCGCCAAATTCAGATGTTCAAACGTGATTTTGGATGGGAACCAGCACAGAGTACCCTGGGTGATTGGATGGCAGGGTGTTGTAGGTTGCTCGAACCACTCTACAATACCTTGAAACAAAAAATATTGGAAAGTGACTACATTCAAGCTGACGAATCACCAATAAAAGTACTTGACAGCGATAAAAAAGGCAGTACACACCAGGGGTATCAATGGGTCTATCACGATCCCGTTCAAAAACTGGTACTCTTTAATTACCGTAAAGGTCGTGGGCAACATGGGCCTAAAGAATTGCTTGCAGCTTACAAAGGCTATCTGCAATGTGATGGCTATACGGTATATGATAAAATAGGAATAGATCCTAAAATTACCCTTGCAGGATGTTTGGTACATGCCAGACGTAAGTTTCATGATGCACTGGATAGTGACAAAAAAAGAGCGCAAATAGCCCTTGAGGTTTTTAAAAAGATATATCTCGAAGAAAGGGCTATAAAAGAAGATTCACAAAATGATGCCCAGCAAAGGAAAAAATTACGTGATCAAAAAATTAAACCACTACTGCTACAAATCAAGTCATGGATAGAAAAAGAGCAGTTTAATGTATTGCCTAAAAGTCCTATTGGAAAAGCAATGACTTACTTTTTTAATCAGTACCCTAAATTGGAAAACATCTTTTTAGACGGGAGAATCGAACTGGACAATAATTTAATAGAAAACGCTATCAGACCTATGGCTATTGGCAGAAAGAATTACCTGTTTTGTGGATCACACAAAGCTGCACAAAATGCAGCAATATTATATTCTTTTTTTGGAAGTTGCAAAATGCAAGGTATCAATCCTAGAGAATGGCTAGCAAATACCTTAGAAAAATTACCAGACCATAGCATACAAAAACTGGAAGAACTACTGCCTGGATATCAAGAAAAAATTACTACGTAGTTGCTCGGATGCATACATCTATTATGTCGTCTCTAATGATTGTTTAGAGTTTCTTCGGTCAAAGAAATCTAATTTAGTTCAAGAATATACTTCCCTAAAGTATCATAATAGAATAAAAATTCTTCATAATGATATTTACTTATTGACAATTACTTGTCATAATATGGATAAGGCTTCAGAGAGCGATAGAATCTATTTTTTTATGAAAAATAAGAGTATAGAAATAATAGCTTCACGAATATTCTATGCTTCAATATGTTTCATAATAAGAACTAAAAATATAAAAACAATGATGAATGATTTACATCAAGAATTGAGAAGATCTTGTGAGATAAGTTCCTTACGAAATGTAATGACATAGATTAATAATAAAATTAAAAATTAGTCTTTATATAAAAAATCGAGAATCCTCATTTTTTTTGAATAGACTTCTATTGTAATACAAAATTAGGTTCATCAGAAATTACTTTTAATATCATTATGTTTTTAACTAATTGAAAAATAATAAGTTGCTAAAAATGAAACTAAACATTAACAATGAAACATCTCGTTTAGAGTCTGTAATAATTGGAATTGCTGATGATTTTGGAGGAACACCTATTATTAGTGAGGCATATGATCCAAAATCTATTAAACATATCAGGGAAGGGACATATCCTAAAGAAGAAAGTATGGTAGGTGAACTGAAAACAGTAAATGATATATTGAAAAATTATTATGTTCGAGTTTACCATCCAACAAATCTTAAGAATGTTAACCAAATTTTTACAAGAGATGTTGGTTTTGTAATCGAAGATAAGTTCATAAAATCTAACATGATATCTAATCGCACTGACGAACTGTTGGGAATTGAGTTTTTAATTGAGAAAATTTACCCTGAAAATATCATTACAATAGACTCACCAGATATTAAAATAGAAGGAGGTGATATTATTCTATATGAAGATCATATATTTATTGGGACGTACAAAGGGAAAGATTTTAAGAATTGTATAACCGCCAGAACCAATCAAAATGCGGTTCTCTTCATAAGAGAACTTTTTCCTCAAAAAATTGTTAAAGAAATAGACCTAAATAAATCAATGACAAATTCAAAAAAGAATGCTTTACATTTAGATTGTTGTTTTCAACCAGTATCTAATAATAAAGCAATAATTCATAAAGAAGTTTTTCGTAATGAGTCGGATTACCAATATCTGGTAGAGTTGTTTGGAATAGAAAATTTATTTCATATAGACTCTAATGAGATGTTGGAAATGTATACCAATATATTATCCATTGATAAAAACGTAGTAATATCTGATAAAAAGTTCACCAGATTAAATAATTGGTTTAGAAAATTAGATATTGTTGTAGAAGAGGTTTGCTATTCTGAAATAGGTAAACAAAATGGTTTGATACGTTGTTCAACACTTCCTTTATGTAGAAATTAACCAATTTTTTGATTTAGAAATAATTAAGCCTATATCTTCCACCAAAAAGTTCGAACTTTGTCCTTTTATGCCACGTAATTTGTAAAAACCTGTAAATTAATTATTTACAGGTTTTTTTGTTTTACTATTTTTTTTGTATTGCTTTGTTTTTCAATGCTATGCAGGTTCGAACTTTTTGAAAATATATTATTTTTCACTAAAAAGGAGTTTTTCAATTTAAAGAATCTCAGTATTTTGGTCTAAAAAAACACGAAATTCTGATAAAACATTATGGCGCAACAATTCGGTAAAACTTGGTGGGGAGAACAATTTTTAAAGGCTTTATCACAAATTGATTATTCTAACCGCTTACCAAGAGGAAAAACCTATGCTCGAAAAGGTACTGTAAAGGATATTAGGATTACTAAGAATATTATTGAGGCAAAAGTTAAAGGTAGTAGGCCTAGACCTTATACTATTAAGATTACCATTCCAGCATTTAGCTCTTCACAGAAAAAGAAACTTATGGATGCTATTATTGGTGATCCATTGTCGTTATCTCATTTATTAAATCGTGAATTACCACAAGAACTAAATGAGATTGCAAAACAGAATGGAATACAAGTTTTTCCTAACCAATGGTCAGATTTTGAAATGCAATGTTCTTGTCCAGATTGGGCTGTGCCATGCAAACATTTAGCAGCTGTCATTTATGTTTTCTCAGCAGAGATTGACCGAAATCCGTTTTTATTATTCCAATTGCACGATTTGGATATTCTTAGCGCGTTAACCCAAGCAGGAATGCAGTTAGAAGGAAGTGTAAAAGCTTTGAATTTCGAAAATTTACTTTATGATAAACCAATTTCTATTGAATTTCAAAATAGTTCTGAGGAAGCTGTTTTTGATTTGTCTAAAATTATTCCTCAAGCCGAAAATGTATTGTCTCTATTAGAAGCTAAAGCGCTTTTTTATACAAAACCATTCGCCTCGATACTTAAAAAACATTATAAACTAGGAACTTCGTTTGCCAAAAATATAGTGGCAAAAGAAATTGTCGCGCTAGAACTCAATACATTTGAGAAGATTGAATGTGTAGAAATTCAAATCCATAAGAAAGAAATAAATTTCCAAGGGATTACCTTCTTTTCTGGAGGGGAGCCTATGGATACTTCAACTTTTACTAAAGACTTAGATTCATTAATTGATTTTTTAGAAAGAATCCCTAGGAAATTTGAAAATCGTCTCTCAGCTGATTTGCAATGCCTGTACCGGGCTTATCATTTAAGTGTTCATTTAATGCTTAATGGGGCTTATGTTCCTCAAATTGTAGAATTGGAAGAAGTACATTATAAGGTTCGTTGGATACCTGCTATGGCTAGTGAGGAAGTAAACTATTTAGTGGAATCTTTGGAGAAAAATATTTCACAGCGGTTTGTTGCCATAAATACCGCTTCTAAAAAGCAACAATATTTAACGCCAAAAGATCAAATCATTTGTTTGTTGTCTACTTTTTTAACACATTATATGCTTAAAAAAGGATCATGTACTACTGGCACAAAAACGCCTTTGGATTTTAAAATTGATGAACTTTTTTTTAGTAATAAAAAGCAATCTTTCCCTGACTTTGAAGAGCAGCAAGTTCCTAATTCTATACATCAATATTTACAGCGATTACACATCAGTAGCCAAGTTTATACACCATTGATTAAGATAGAAGATAATCCTTTGGAAAGTATTTTTGAAATAGAACTATGGATTGAAAATAAGCAGGATGCTGTTCAAAAACCTGTTTCTTTAGAGAAGTTTGTCAAAGGAGGAAAGTATGCTTCTTATAAAGCTTCTGTTTTTCAATCGTTATCGAGTTTATCTAAAGATTTTGTAGACATAAAACCATTGATTTCTTCTTTAGGTAAAGAACAACTCTTTTTAGATAGCGATGGCTTTGCTGCCATTTTACTTAAAGTATTGCCTATTATCAAATTACTAGGTATTCGAATACTATTACCCAATTCTTTAAAGCAGTTGGCGAAGCCTCAAGTCTCCATAAAATTAGATAGTAATAGTTCAAAAACAGACAGTAAAACCTATTTAAACTTGAATGAAATGTTAGATTTTCAATGGCAGGTAGCTATAGGAAATCAAACGATATCCGTTGCTGAATTTAAAAAATTGGTTAACAACACCTCTGGAGTAGTCAATATTAAAGGAGAATATGTGCTTATTGATCCTAAGCAAATTCAAACCTTATTAAACAATTTAGAAAAAGACAGAGAACTTTCTCATATTGATATATTACAATCTTCGTTAACTGAAGAATATCAAGAAGCCAAAATATCCCTTTCAAATTCAGCTCGTGAAATTATAGAAAATTTGTTGAAAAGTGAAGCTAAACCAATCCCCCAAAGTTTAAAAGCCACTTTACGGCCTTATCAGGAAAGAGGTTTTCAATGGTTGTATAATAATAGCAAGGTAGGTTTTGGAAGTATTATTGCTGATGATATGGGACTCGGTAAGACTATTCAGGTGATTACCTTATTACTTCAATTTAAAGCTGAAGGAAGGCTGGATAAAAAGAAAGGACTCATTGTGGTACCAACTACGCTTTTGACCAACTGGCAGAAAGAAATAGAAAAGTTTGCTCCAGATTTAAGTACTCATATTTATCATGGAGCAAAACGTACTTTTGATAAAGAGGGTTTTGACGTTTTTATAACCACCTATGGTTTATTGCGTTCCGATGTATCCAAATTTCAAAAAATAAAATGGGAGATATTAGTTATTGATGAAGCTCAAGCCATCAAAAATGCGGGAACAGAACAGACCAAAGCTATAAAGAAAATTAAAGCTACTGTAAAAGTTGCTATGAGTGGTACACCTGTAGAAAATCGCTTAAGTGAATATTGGAGCTTATTCGATTTTACGAACAAAGGGTATTTAGGTTCTATGAAATATTTTACACAACATTTTTCTTCTCCTATTGAACGAAAGAATGATCAGCTAGCATTACATCGTTTCAAAAAAGTTACAGATCCTTTCATACTACGTCGCTTAAAAACGGACAAATCTATTATTACTGATCTTCCTGAAAAAATAGAGCAAGATTGCTTTATTGCTCTAGGAAAGGAACAGATTGCGTTATATCAAAATGTGGTTGATAAAATGATAAAAGCTCTAAATGAAGTTGAGGAAAAATCTATTGAACGAAAAGGATTAGTCCTTAAAATGATAACAGCTTTAAAGCAAGTTTGTAACCATCCGTCTCAATTTTTGAAGAAAGAAGATTATCGTCCACAATTGTCAGGGAAATCAGAACGATTACTAGAGATATTGAGTGCTATTTATGAGAATAATGAAAAAGTGTTGATCTTCACCCAATACAAAGAAATGGGGCAGATTCTTTCGGAAATGCTATCCAAAGTTTTTGGTACAAAACCCTTATTCTTACATGGGGGAGTTTCTCGTAACAAAAGAGACGAGATGGTAGAAGACTTTCAAACTAAAAAACATATCAAAACGTTTATTCTATCTATAAAAGCAGGAGGAACAGGATTGAATCTTACTGCTGCGAATCATGTAATTCATTATGATCTTTGGTGGAATCCTGCTGTTGAAGCCCAAGCTACTGATCGAACTTTCCGTATTGGTCAACAAAAAAATGTATTAGTACATCGTCTGATTTCTAAAGGAACTTTCGAAGAAAAAATCAATCAAATGTTACAAGATAAAAAACAGTTAGCTAATATGGCAGTTTCTACAGGTGAAAAATGGATTGGTGATTTGTCTAATGATGAATTGAGGGACTTAGTTTCTTAACTTTAGTCTCAAGCAACTTTTTTCTTTTGCAGTAAAAACAATGCGGCTTAAGCCTTTGGCAAATGACTATGTTCATATGTAATCGTAAGAATATGCTGAATTGATTTCTGATTCTTTATATGCTTTTAAATATAAAATTTTTTGAAAAACATTTTTTATATGTAAATACATATATTTTGTTATATTTGTATTAAATTATATCTAAAAACATATAATTATGAACTTAGCAACATTTGTCAAAGAACGAAGAAAGTCGGTATACTTAACCCAATCACAATTTGCTGAACGTGCAGGTGTAGCTTTAACAGTGATAAGAAAAATTGAACAGGGTAAAACCAATTTGAACATGGAAAAGGTAAATCTTGTTTTGAGGATGTTTGGACATGAGCTAGTTCCTGTTCCTAGTTCATCATTGGAAAAAAGCGAGGATAATGAGAAAAGCTAACATCTTTTACAATGATATATTGTCTGGTGTATTGATAGAAACCGATGATGGTGAATACCTTTTCCAATACGATCAGAAATATATAAAAGAATATTCAGATCAATTTATAACGTTTACCATGCCTGTGAGACAAGAAGTGTATCTAGATAAAAGATTATTTCCTTTTTTTGAGGGCTTAATACCAGAAGGATGGTTATTAGATATTGCCTCAAGGAATTGGAAGATAAACAGAAACGACAGAATGGGACTTTTGTTAGCCTGTTGCCAAAATTGCATCGGAGCAGTAAGTGTACAATCTACTAATTCAGGTAATGATGAATAAGTGTTTATACTGTTATCAAGAATTGAAAGGTACTAATGATTTTCATGGGCATTGTGCAATGGCATTTTTTGGAACAAAAGAAACACCTATACTTGATTATACTTTAGATCAAATGTCCTTATTAGCTAAGAATGTGGTGGAAAGAAGTATATCAGTACCGGGTGTACAGGCAAAACTATCGATGTCTTTGGTAAACGAAGTAACAAATGATCACTATAATAGGCTTACTGTAGTTGGAGCATTGGGTGGAGATTATATTTTTAAACCTCCTAATGCCAATTATCCAGAAATGCCAGAGAATGAGCATGTGACTATGCGTATAGCTGAGGCATTTGGAATAAATACAGTTCCATCTACATTAATTCGCTTAAAATCTGGTGAATTATCATATCTAACTAAGCGTATTGACAGAAAATTAGATGGAACAAAAATTCATATGCTGGATATGTTTCAAATCACAGAGGCATTTGATAAGTACCGAAGTTCTATGGAGCGTATAGGAAAAGCTTTGGATATGTATACTAGTAATACTTTATTAGATAAATTGTATTTTTTCGAAATTACTCTTTTTTCTTTTTTGACAGGGAATAACGATATGCATCTAAAGAATTTTTCGATGATCAAAACAGCTATTGGGTGGTCTTTGGCTCCTGCTTATGATTTATTAAATGTAACTATTGTTAATCCTGAGGATACTGAAGAATTGGCACTAACTATTGCTGGTAAAAAGAAAAAATTTACAAAAACTCATTTTGAAGAATTCGGGAAAGGTCTGGGGTTGACATTTAAGCAGATTGCAGGTGTATTTAAACGCTTCGAAAAAAGTGAAAAAAAAGCAGTCAATTGGATTGAAAATTCATTTTTGTCAGATACTATGAAATTACAATATTTGGAGGTTTTAGAAGAGCGTTATAACAGAATTTATGTGAATGTATGATCGTGTTTATAGATGTTATAAATACTTTGATTTTGAAATAATCAACCCAATATCCTCCACCAAAAAGTTCGAACTCTGTCGCTCTAAGCCCACAGAATTGATAAAAACCTGTAAATTAATTATTTACAGGTTTTTTGTTTTCCGTAAAATGTTATAATACGATTTATAACTAAAAATTTCGCATATTCATCGTTTCTTTTTCCTTTCTACTTCGTTTAAAAAATAAACCGTAGCTATAGCTATGCTTGATTTTTTTGCCTTGCATAAAGAAAAAATAATTCAATGAATTTATACGAATTTTTTAATCACAAATCGTATAACTTTCTTAATATCAAAACGATACAAGTTCGAATTCTCTTTGACTATTTATTAAAATAAAGAATAGGGAAGTCTTCATACTAAAGTAAAGCTAAATAAACTATAGTAATTATTTGAGTATTATGTCTAATATATATATATTGCTTAAATAATTACTATAATTATGGTTGCCCAATATATTATCAAACTTTTATCTGTTGAAGAGTATTCTTTCTCCTTAGATGAGTTGATGCAAGAGACTCAAAAAACCAAAAATTCAATTTGGTTAGAACTGGCACATCTTATAGAAAAAAATGAAGTTGTTAACCTGAGAAAGGGTTTTTATCTTATACTGCCACCTCGGTATAGATCATTGGGTAAACTACCTTTGAATCTATATGTAGAAAAACTGTTTACATACCTTAATAGGAAATATTATGTAGCATTTTATAGTGCTGCAAAAGTTTATGGAGCAAGTCACCAGCAATTACAGCGAGATTATGTAATGACAAAACCACCCAAATTACTCGATATTTCAAAATCACCTTTAGATATTCGTTTTCTTACAACAACAAGTTGGCCACAAGGAAATATAGAGGCTAGACGATCTGACGCTGGAATTTACAATATATCTAGTCCAGTATTAACAGTAGCAGATTTGGTAAGATACCAGAATAAATTAGGTGGATTAAACCGTATGCTCTCGACCATAGAAGAACTTATGGAAGAAGTAACTGAAAGTGATATAAAGGAATTATTAACTTGGTATGATCATAAAGCTACTTTGCAAAGGTTAGGCTTTATAATTTGTCAAGTAACAGATGATACTTTAATGAGTAACCTGATCTTTGAACATTTAAAATCTTATAAAATCTATCCCATTTTACTTCAACCTGATAGTAAGAAAAAGCCTGGCGCAGTATATAATAAATTTAAGGTCGATATTAATATTAAACTAGAAAGTGATCTATGATTCCAAAACCAGCAATAGCAAAATGGAAGAACCATGCGCCATGGAATGAAATGGGACAAATAGAACAAGACCTTATTATAAGTCGAACATTAATCGCTATATTTTCTGATGATTTCTTACGAGAAAACCTTGCATTTAGAGGTGGCACAGCACTCCATAAGTTATATCTCAATCCAGCGCCACGATACTCTGAAGATATTGACCTTGTACAGATTAAGGAAGGTTCCATAAAGCCCATTATGAAACGTATAGCTGAAGTAATTGATTTTTTTGAAGAAGAACGTCGCACACAAATAAAAGGTCACGGAGCTAAGGCACTCTATCGTTTTAATACAGAGTATGAACAAGAACGTCGCAGATTAAAACTTGAGATTAATTGTAAAGAGCACTTTAACGTAATGGATTGGGTGGATTTTCCTTTTGATGTAGATAGCACATGGTTTAAAGGAAATGCCCAAATTAAAACTTATAACATTAATGAATTGCTCGGCACTAAATTGCGTGCACTTTACCAACGTAGTAAAGGGCGTGATTTGTTTGATCTGGACTACTCACGACTTAATACAGAACTGGATATTGATGCTATTATAGCTTGTTTTCATAAGTATATGATTTTCTCTGTAGATAAAAAACCATCGCAAAAAGAGTTCTTACTTAATCTAGAAGAAAAAGAAGAAGATCCATTATTTGTAGGTGATATGGAAGCATTATTACGACCACCTCTTACTTATGACCAAGATGCTGCATTTACTTGGTTAAAAGAAAATGTTATTTCTAGAATTTAGTTTATAAGCCGGAATCTCTTTTTAAATAAAGTGTTAAAAATGTTCAAAAGTTTGCGATTACTTTATCTGTTAGCACATTTGATTTCGAAATAATCAACTCCATATCCTCCAACAAAAAGTTCGAACTCTGTCGCTTTAAGCCCACTAAAAGGGAATCTTCATTCATAGAATGTTGATTCCCTTTTTTAATTTATTATAAATTATCTGATAATAAGCTGATTGAGTCAAAAATAAAGTTTACTCTTGGGGTTCGAAATGCATCATTTTTGAAATCATACAAGATTCCATGGATTAATCTCAATTGTTGTGTTTAGGTAAATATTCTTGTTGGTTTAAAAAGAGATTTGCAGATAATCTAACTAGAAAGAATTTTATATCTCCAGAACCTTTATTTTTACTATTACAAAATAATGTTGTAATATTCCTTTAATCTTGGATGGTATAAGTCAATTTTGATCTAAGGATTTTGCTTCTTGATATTATCAGTTACTTCTCATAATTATAAAATTCACAAATATTACATTTAAAAATAAGTAAGATCTTAAATATTGATTATTTGATAATAATGATGTTTAATTGTGTGTAATCCTTTTCTTTTTAACGTTTTTTTTATAAATCTAAACATATGTTTCATCAAAAGAACCATATGTTTTCAATAAAAGGATGCTTTAGCGATTAGATTTGTTTAACTCTTTTTAACAATTAAAAGATATAGTGATAATACCGTAATCCAAAAAAACTTTAGTTAAGCAAAGAGTATGGAAAACTCAGAACCCTACCTGCTAATATTTAAAGGGAGGGCTGACTATTTTAAATTAAACAAAAACAGATGAAAAAAAAGTATCGATTAAAAAATCATTTTAAGACAAAACTGATTGCCCTTATTTTGCTTTTTGGTAGTGGTTTTGCATATGCACAAACTAAAACGATTTCGGGTATTGTTACAGGGGAGGATAATACACCATTGCTTGGAGTGAATGTACAGGTTAAAGGGAAGTCTGTGGGAACGGTGACAGATTTTGATGGGAATTATGAAATTAAGGCAAGTAGTAATGATGTATTAGTTTTTACCTATATAGGTTTCATAAAAAAAGAAGTAGCGATAAAGGATAAAACAAAATTAGACATTTTCCTTAGTCCGGATGTAGCAAGTTTGGATGAAGTGGTAGTGATAGGATATGGAAGTGTAAGAAGAAAAGACCTTACAGGGTCTGTAGTGTCCGTAAAAGCTGAAGAATTAGATAGGGTAAAGGCAGTAACTTTTGAAGGTAGTCTGGCAGCAAAAGCTTCTGGTGTTCAGGTTACGCAATCAGAAGGAGGACCAGGTGCTGGATTTAAAATACGAATTCGAGGGGGTACTTCTATCACCGCTAGTAGTGAACCGCTATATGTGATCGATGGATTTCCTATATCTGGAGAAGGTGTAGGTTCCAGTGTTGGACTCGGAAATAGTACTACCAGTCCATTAAATACCCTTGACCCTAGTATTATAGAGTCTATTGAAGTTTTAAAGGATGCTTCTGCAACTGCAATTTATGGTTCACGTGGAGCCAATGGAGTTATCCTGATTACTACTAAAAAAGGAAAAAAGGGAAGAGCTAATATGAATTACGAAACTTATACATCTTTTGGGGTATTAGCTAGACGAGTAGATGTGTTATCTCCTCAGGAATTCATTGATTACCGTAATGAATTTGCACCTTGGGATCCAGATGATGATACAAATCCATTTATTCGATCTTTCAGGGATCAATTTGGGAATGACTTAGGTGCAAATGATCCTAATGTCATTATCACGGACTGGCAGGATGAAATTACAAGACTGGCGATCACAGAAAGTCATAAGCTTTCTATGAATGGAGGATCTGATAAAACAGCATATTCAGGATCATTTTCTTACCTGAATCAGGAAGGAATTATTCGAAATACCAAATTTGAGAGATATACAGGAAACCTAAGACTTGATCAAGATGTGACAGATCGCATAAAAACAGGGATAAGCGTTAACGTTGGGTATAATATAAGAGACGGAGTCGTTTCTGCTGCAAATGAAAATGCCAATGGTAGAGCAGGGATTATTACAAATACCTTATTATATGGTCCTGCTCAGGGAAATATTGATTTGGAAAGAGAAGAAGTTGAAATAGATGAAAATGGACTTTTACTTTCTGTAAGAGGAAGTGATATTGTAAATCCACTTAGAAATCTACAGGAAAATGTAAATAGAGGTAATAATTTCCAAACATTTGGGAATGTATATCTTCAATATCGAGTAGCAGATGGTTTAACATTTAAATCTTCTCTTAGGATAAATGCATTTGCAAATAAAGGGCAAGCCTATTTTACAGAAAAATTCGGTTGGGGAAGAACTCAAGGAGGGATTGCATTTGTAAATACTGCTCAGGGAGGTGGAATTACCACAGAACAAAACCTGAATTACAATAAAGCTTTTGGAAAGCATAGAGTAAACGTAACAGCTGTTTATGAACAACAACAAGGTACTTTTGAATCTACAGGTCAGGACTCCAGAGGTTTTGAAATACCAGGAGTAAATTTAGATAATCTTGGTACCGCTTTGGTGACAAACCCCAATAGATCCTCGTTTTCAAAAACTACACTTCAATCCTGGTTAACCAGGGCACAATATGATTATTCTGATCGATATGTTATTAATTTTAGTGCCAGATATGATGGCTCCTCCAAATTTGCAGAAAAATGGGGTTTTTTCCCTTCTGTAGGAATTGCATGGAAAGTGTCTAATGAAGCTTTTCTAAAAGATAGTAACCTTATAAGCAATTTAAAGCTAAGAGGTAGTTTTGGTGAGACAGGTAACAATGGAATTCCTCCGTTCACATCGCTATCAGGAACGGTATTGGCAAGTACTATTTTTGGAGGTAATATCCTTACCACTGGAGCAGCTATCAGAAATTTACAAAACCCAGATTTCACGTGGGAAACTACTACGCAGCTAGATGGTGGGCTGTCATTAGGGTTATTTAATAATAGAATCTCTATAGAAGCTGATTATTATAACAAAGAAACAACCGATTTAATATTAAGAAGACCTCTACCTGCTACCTCTGGGTTTACTGATGTACTTGAAAATGTTGGGTCTTTAGTAAATAAAGGTTTTGAGTTTTCAATTAATACAGTTAATATACAAACCAAGAATTTTTCCTGGACTTCTAACTTTAATATTAGTTTTAATAAAAATGAAGTAACAGACCTTGGAGGAGCCGACGAATTTTTTGTCAGAGCATTAGGGGATAATCAAATTACAGATGATTATGTGGTAAGAGTAGGAGAATCTTTGGGATCTATTTATGGTCTGGAAAGTGACGGACTTTATAATTATAGTGATTTTGTAGAATTTGATGGATTAACAGATGCAGAGGCAGCAGAAAGACTGTTTCAAGATTCAGCAGACAAAGGTGTATATTATGATTTATTAGATACTGTAGATAATGGAGATGGTACTTTTGGGACGTATACTTTAAAAGAAGGAGTTACTGCCGGGAACCAGGTGGACAGAGGACAGTACAGACCGGGAATGCCTAAGTTTGTAGATCAAAATGGTGATGGAGTCATTAATTCTGATGATAGAACCATTATTGGTAGAACTGTTCCAAAGCATTTTGGAGGTTTCACTAATAACTTCTCTTATAAAAACTTTGATCTTTCTATTTTAACCCAGTGGTCATACGGGAATGATATCTATAATAAGAATAGAGTTCGTGGTGGAGAAACAGTGATTCCGCAATTTAACAAACTAGGGTATGTAAGAGATCGATGGACTCCAACAAATCCTAATACAGATATTCCGGATGTAAGAGGATATATTGATGCTGGTTTAGGAAGTAATGCGTTTTCATCATTTGTTGAAGATGGATCTTATTTAAGAATCAATAACATAACTATGGGATATAGTCTGCCAAAAGATGTAATTAAAACTTTCAGACTTAAAAATTTCAGAATTTATGGTTCTGTAGACAATGTGTATGTATTTACTAAATATTCGGGCTTTGATCCAGATGTTAGTGTAGGAAACAACCAGTTAACACCAGGTTTAGATTCTGATGCGTATCCACGTAGTAGAATTTTTAGGATAGGTGTTAATGTAGGTTTTTAGGCTTAAAATTAATATATTTATAATGAAAAAGTTAAATTCTCAATAAAATGAAAAATAATAGAATAATGCGACTCGGAATTTCAGTTTTTATCATATTTCTACTTGTTTCGTGTCAGGAAGAGTTTTTAGAAGAGAACCCAACTATATTTACCACTCCAGATCAATTACTTGTTGATACAAAAGGGGCAGAAATATATTTAACAGGTGGATATGATGCCGTACAAAATATAATTAGTGCAGGAGGACAAGGCAAACCGGGTATGATGATACACTGGGGGGCTATTGCTACGGATTTAACATTTTATCCACCTTGGGGAGGAGATCGAACCCAAATTTACTTACAACAACAAACGCCAAGTAACGTGACGATTACCCGTATTTGGAGAGAATTGTATGTTGCTGTCAACCGTGTTAACAGTGTGGTAGATAGAATTGGAGCAATGACCGATAAGCAAATTGATATAGAGGATCGGGAGAATTTTGTAGCTCAGGCAAAGTTTCTTCGTGCGACATTGTATTTTGCTTTGGTTTCTGCCTGGGAAAATGTCCCTCTGATAGTAAATGAAGTGACATCTTTGGATAATTTGGACGTTGAGCAAGCTTCTCCAGAAGAGGTTTATAATTTTGTAATTCAAGATCTGCAGGAAGCGGCTGCAATTCTTCCTGCGGAGCAAGGAGGAGGAAGAGCTACCAAAGGAGCAGCTCAAACATTATTAGGGAAAGTATATTTACAAATGACAGGTTTTCCATTAATGCAAACTGATAAGTATGCATTGGCAGAAGCAGTACTGCAAGAAGTGATTGATAGTGGAGTGTATAGCCTAGAGCCTGATTATACAAAGCTTTTTATGCTGGATAATGAACAAAATAATGAAATGATATATTCTATTGGTTTTCAGGGACCTGGGGCCGGTGAAGGTGGCTTGTTTGGAACGTATTATGGTCCTCAGGGAAATGTTAATAATGGCGGGGGTTGGAGTACCTGTTTTGCTTTTGAAGAATTTGCTGATTCTTTTGATCCTGATGATATTCGATTGCGTAATAATATAGCAAAACATAATGCCAATGATGTGCCAAACCCTGATGAAGCTTTATTTAATGAAGAATTATGGGTAGTAAATGTTTCTAATTGGAGAGGTTGGAAATGGCGTGCTTCCAATCCAAATACCTACCCTAATGATACTCCCTTTGATAATCCTTATCTGCGATATGCAGACGTACTTTTAATGTATGCTGAAGCGCTTAATGGACAAGGAAGACTAACTCAGGAGGTTGTTGATGTAACTATCAATAGACTCAGAGACAGGGTGAGAATAGAAAACCCTGATAGACCCGAAGAAGAGATTGTACCAGCTATGATATTAGGTTCTAAAGAGGAGAATAACATCGTTATTCTTGATGAACGAAGAAAAGAGCTTTGTTTTGAAGGATGGAGACGTAATGATTTAATTCGTTTTGGGAAATATGAAGAAGCTGTCATGGCAATTAATCAGGTTTCAGGAAATAGTGCAGGGAATCCAGGGCCAAATTATGCAGCGTTCAAAATGAGATGGCCAATACCAGAACCCGAAATTCAGTTAAATCCAAAACTTAAACAGAATGACGGATATTAAATCAAATTGGAACAGAAAAAAAGTATTATTATGAAAATATGTATTAATAAATATAAGCTTTTGATCCCAATCTCGGCACTAATTATTACGGTAGTTGGCTGTGAAGAATCAAATCTTAGAGACGGTTTTCGTGAGCAAAATTTCAAGCCCACTGCCAATACTACATTAATAACAGAGGGGCAAACAATTACATATACAGATTTATCCAAAAATGTTTCTATAAGAAGTTGGACATTTGAAGGAGGTGATATTGAATCCTCTGATCAGGAAATTATAGATGTTACGTATGATGATCATTCTCCTTTTGAACCAAATGCTAGTGGAGGGTTTGATTATAATTCATTTAAAACAGGATTAGAAGTAGATTATGATGATGGAACAACACAGAGTAACCGATTTAATGTAACGGTGTATCCAAAGATAGATGTTGATTTTACTGCAAATAAGACGACAAGTATTTTTGGAAGTATAATTGATTTTGAAGATTTAACAATCCACGAGGAATCAGCATGGCCAGAGGCTGCCGAGGAAGATACTTTTCTGTGGGAGTTCGAAGGTGGGATTCCGGCAACAAGCAAAGATAAGAATCCTTCAATTTTATATTCTGACACAGGTAAGTTTAGTGTGAAATTAACAGTACACAGAGAAGCACCAGAGTCAGATGTTGTGTTGGTAAGAAATGAATATATTAATATAGTATCGCAACCTGCAATTTCTCCATTATCTACTATTTTATCTAGTTTTGGTAAGATAATTACACTGACCTATGAGGAGGGTATTTCTACAGCAACTCCAATGGATGCTAGTGCATTTTCTGTTGCTGTCGATGGCACTGCTGCAACGATTGCATCAGTAGCTTTAGATGGAGCCGATCCGTCAAAAATTGTAATAACGTTGGATACTTCTGTTACTGAGGGACAGGATATCACCATTTCTTATAATGGAAATATAGTATCAGTTAGTGGTGCAGTTCTTGCTGGTTTAACAGAAGTTCCTGTAACAAATACGGTAGTAAATTTGTTCAGACTTTATAATGCTGATTTTGAACAAACTGCCGTTGGGTCTTTTCCTGATGGGTACGGCACCTGGAACGAAACTGCCGGCGCTAACAATAATGAAAAATATGTGACATCAGATGTTGATCCTCACGGTGGAGCAAAATGTCTAGAGATTCGGATAGACGCAACAGATGATAAGTGGAATCTTGAATCTGGTTTCAGTGATGCCGGAAATGGTCATGTAACAATTGAAGAAGGCGAATATAGATTGATCTTTTGGGCAAAAGCCTCAACTCCTGGTATAACTATGGGGTATAGAGCCGTTGCTCAGGGTTGGGCACACAATGATGGGAGTTCTGCAGATTTAACTACAGAATGGGTAGAATACTCTGCGGATTTCTCTACTGTAGGAAATACAACTTTAAACAGAAAATATTGGCAGCAGATACAGTCAAATATAGATGGAGCAAAAGTGTATATCGATGATATCAAACTGTATAGAATTGATTAAACGCTTGATTTAAAATTTTAAAAAGCCTGTTTGGAATTCCAAATAGGCTTTTTTATGTAAATTAGTCTAAAAAATGAGAATAATAGTATTCTTTTCTGCACTTATTACCTTCCTTTTAGTTAGCTGTCATAAGGATCAGGAGAAAAAAACACAAAAAAAAACTGAGAAAAAGGTTAGTGTTGGCGAGTCTCCTATCTTACAACTTATTTCCTCAGAAAAAACGGGAATTACTTTTAATAATCACATCAAAGAAAATTTTGATCATTTTTTTGTGCTGTTCAATTATGTTTATAATGGAGGAGGAGTTGCAGTAGGAGATATTAATAATGATGGATTATCTGATATCTATTTTACAGGAAATGAGGTGTCTAATAAGCTATACTTAAACAAAGGTAACTTCGTGTTTGAAGATATCACAGATTTAGCAAATGTATCAGGAGGAAATGGCTGGCATAATGGAGTAGTTATGGCAGATGTCAATGGTGATGGTTTTCAGGATATTTATGTGTGCAGAGGTGGGTGGAAAGATACAAATGAGGAGCGTAGTAACTTACTTTTTATCAATCAGGGAGATTTAACGTTTAAGGAAGAAGCCTCTACCTATGGATTGGATGATATCGGATATTCGTTAATGGCTTCATTTTTTGATATGGATAATGATAATGATCTCGATGTATACGTAACGAACCGGCCGGACAAATTTTTCATGAATTACAAACAAGTGCTTGATGGAAAAAAAGAGCAAAACCATTTATTTAGAGATAAGCTCTTCGAAAATAAGAATGGAAAATTTAAAGAGATTGGGATTGAATCAGGAATCAAAAATAATTTTGGATATGGATTGGGTATAGCAACATCAGATGTTAATGATGATGGAAATACTGATATTTTGGTATCGAATGATTTTCTGGAGAGAGATTATTTATATATGAATCAAGGGAATAAAAAATTTAAAGAAGAACTTGCTCAGCATTTTAATCATATTCCATTCTATGCTATGGGTATTGATGTGGTAGATTTTAATAATGATGGTTTTGAAGATATTATGCAATTAGAAATGATGCCGGAAGATTATAAAAGGTCAAAAACCACGATGGCATCCATGAATACAAAACTGTATGAGGATATGACTTCGAATGGATTTTATTATCAGAATATGCATAATATGCTTCATTTGAATAGGGGGAAAGGGGTTTTTAGTGATATTGGTCAATATGCAGGAGTTTCAAAAACAGATTGGAGTTGGGCTTGTTTAGGGAGTGATTTAGACAATGATGGATATAGAGATCTTTTTATTACGAATGGGTTTAAGAGAGATATATGGGATAAAGATGCTACCGCCAGGTATCACGGATTTTTGAGAAGTCCAAAATTTCGTACTATGAACATAGAAGAAAAAACCAAATTTGCGGTTAATCTGTTTAATGAAAATAAAATTGCAAATTACCTATATAAAAATAATGGCGATCTTACTTTTTCTAATAAAGTAAAAGAATGGGGTGCAGATCAAAAAAGCTTATCAAACGGAGCAGCCGTTGCAGATCTTGATAATGATGGAGATTTGGATATTATCGTAAATAATATTGATCAGGATGCTTTTATATATGAAAATACTGCAGAAACATTACGGAACAATTATTTGAAAATAAAACTTCAAGGGCCTGTAAATAATTCTACAGGTCTGGGAGCAAAAATTACGATCAATTATGCTGGTAAAATTCAATATCATGAATTTAAAACGGTGAGAGGATATTTGTCGTCTGTAGAGCCTATTGTGCATTTTGGTTTAGGTAAAGTTGATAAAATTGATTCGATTCAGGTACTTTGGAATGACCATAAGCAAAGTGTTATAAAAGACATTAATGCCAATCAACAAATTGATATAGACTATAAAAATTCCACAGACCTTATAGCTAGAAATAAAGAGAAGACAAGTCAATTGTTAGTCAATAAAAGTGCAAAAGCTTTTAAATCTCCAATAATACATATCGAAAATGAATATAATGATTATAAAGATCAAATTCTGTTACCTCATAAACTATCTACATTAGGCCCTGCATTGGCTGTCGGGGATGCTAATGGCGATGGACTTCAGGATTTTTATATAGGAGGAAGTAAAGATCAACCTTCACGATTAATGATACAAAAAAGTGAAAATACGTTTATTGAACAAAAGCAAGTATCATTTGTGAGTGATAAAGCGCAAGAAGATGTTTTTGCTAGTTTTTTTGACATAGATAATGATCAAGATCTTGATCTCTACGTCGTAAGCGGTGGAAATGAATCCGAAGCAGAAAATGAATATTATCAAGATCGATTATATATAAATAATGGAAAAGGAGCTTTTATAAAATCAAATTCACTACCAAAGATAACAAGTAGTGGGTCTTGTGTAGTTCCTGTAGATTATGATAAAGATGGAGATTTAGATCTTTTTGTAGGAAGTAGGCATATCCCAAAAAAATATCCAACCCCTCCATCAAGTATTATATTAGAAAATAATGGAGGCGTTTTTAAAGATGTAACGGATCTGATAGCTCCTGATTTTAAGAATTTGGGGATGGTTACTTCTGCGATCAGTAGTGATATTGATGGCGATGGAGATAAGGAGTTATTGATTGTGGGAGAATGGATGAAAATTAGTGTTTATAAGTGGAGTAATGGTAAATTTTCAGATATAACAGAAGCCGTAGGGTTATCCAAAACGCACGGGTGGTGGAATCAAATTGAAGGAGCAGATATAGATAATGATGGGGATATGGATTTTGTAGTTGGCAATTTAGGATTGAATTATAAATTTAAGGCGTCCACAGAAAAACCTTTTTATGTATTTGCAAATGATTATGATCAAAATGGTACTCAAGATATCTTTTTGACCAAAGAATATAATAACAAACTAGTTCCGGTGCGTGGTAAAGACTGTTCTACAGAGCAATTACCGCATTTAAAATATAAGTTTAGATCCTACAAGGATTTTGCAAATGCAGGAATTTATGACATTATCGGTAAAAATCCTGAATCTGCAATAAAGTTTAAAGCAGAAACTTTTTCAAGTGTAGTATTGGTTAATAACGGAGGTAAGTTTACAATACAAGAATTACCTACTGAAGCTCAGTTCTCAACCATTAATGGTATCATAATAGAAGATCTTAATAAAGATGGAATTAAGGATGTCGTTATTGCAGGAAATAAATTTGAAGTAGAAATAGAAACAACAAGAGCAGACGCATCTGTGGGATTAGTATTGCTGGGAACTAAAACAGGAACGTTTCAAACGCTGAAGTATATTGATAGTGGTTTTTTTACACCATTTAATGTGAAAAATATCAGGAAAATAAATATTTCAGATGATAATATGGGGATATTAGTGGCAATAAATAACGGAGAACTACAATTTTATGGGTTAAAATGAATAGCAAATCTTGAGTGGTAAAAAAGATGTTCATTTTAAGGCAAATGAACATCTTTTTTGTAGTTAAAGTCGTATTTATTGTTTAACAAATTTGGCAATTCCAGTATCAGTTACCAAAAAATAGATTCCTTTTGTTAGATCAGAAATATCAAGTGAACCTTTGGCAGTAACTTCTTTGATAGTAGCTCCAGAAAGAGATACTACTTTATAGGTTTTTGTAATGATGTTGCTGCTGATTTCTATAGTGTCAATAGCTGGGTTAGGACTAAATAATCCATTAATGGATGCATCATTAAAATCAGAAACACTTAGTGTGTTTTGTTCATTTGTACTACACCCGTAAGTAGGGCTTGATGGATCAGTATCAATCGTTCCAATTTCTCCGGCAGGTGTATTAGGGCATATATCCAGATCAGTCCCATCTATAGCAAAAGTATTTACTCCATCCGTGTCAGCGTCATTAGTGACTTCCTGAATATCTATAAAATTAAAGGCTTTCTGAGGACTGTCATTGATAAAGTTTTGTCCTGTAGTTCCGGATTCATCATCTAATCTAAATCTATATTGATAAAGATTACTCATTGCACCATTATCCGCTGTAATAGGTGAATTGAGCATCCAGGTAGTTCCTGCGCCATTGATAATTTCTGTTGCCTTGGGAAAAACAATAGTTGCACTGGCAGCTGTAGAAACACCATTTGTATTCACAAGATCTTCTATAAAAGCACTTGAACCAACAAAAATATCAGAATACGGATCAAAAGTAACTAACCAAAAATTTATCCGTAACGAAGTAATATCTACAGTAGAAGAATAGTTAAAATTAACGGTAAACTCACTACCTCTTTCTACTGTTGAGACAATGTCTACAGTGTCGATGTCAATTTGTATAGCCGGTGCTGGTTCAACTGTTAAATTAGCGATGTTTGATTCTATTGAGCCGGGAAACCCAGTGCCACTGTAAATTACATTTTGATCATTTACTAGTGAAGGGCCGAATAAATCCAATTTTGTGAAAATAAACGTTTTGTTGTAAGTGCCATTACCATTATCTATAACATCCACATCTGTTCTCTTTAATTGTAAGGTTTTACCTCCTGCGACAGCATCATCGGTAGTAGCATCTCTAAAATTAGAGAACCAATTGAATTCAGCATCATCATCGGCAAGAGGAACATTCATAAATGTTACCTGATAGTCTGCTTCTGTAGCACCATCAGATGCTTCAGTGTTTATTTTTATTGTGGGTGAAGGTACTTTTTCAATCAAGACAGTTGCTTGCGAAAAAGTATTGGTGGTTTTTAAAAGTAAGATCAGAATAAAAAATGGTTGATTAAGTAATTTTTTCATATAGATTAATGTATTAAAAGTTAACTATATAAATGTATTTGATTTTATGAATTGAATTGTGGTCATATGTTTAATTATCAATTACATATGGTTTTTTAAAATTTTGGATTTTATAAAAAATTGTATGCCTGTAAAAGCATTTGTTGTATAAAAGCGAACATATGTACTGGAAGACTTTATAAAAATAGATGATCTTAGTGCTTATTTTTATTTTATAATCAAAACAGACTAATGACCATCAAAACCAATTATTCCTCTATAGCTATATTGTTATTCTTAGTATTCATTTGTGTGATTGCATCGAGTTGTAATCGCACAACTGAAAAAAAACAAAAAGAATTAACAGAATCCACTATCACTAAAAACAGTGAACCAGAGAAATCTTATCAATATACTTGGCAGAATCCTTCTTTGTCTAAAGAAGAACGCGTCAACGCTTTGATAAAAGAGTTAACTATTGAGGAAAAAGCTTCACAAATGCTCGATGTTTGCCCTCCAATAGCAAGATTAGGGATACCCGAATATAACTGGTGGAATGAAGCATTACATGGAGTTGCCAGAAATGGAAGAGCGACTGTATTTCCTCAGGCGATTGCATTCGGAGCTACTTTTGATGAAGAATTAATATATAGAGTAGGAACAGCAATCTCTGATGAGGCACGGGCAAAATATAATGAAGCGATAAAAATAAATAATAGAAGCAGGTATGCAGGGTTAACATTCTGGTCTCCTAATGTAAATATCTTTAGAGATCCCAGATGGGGACGGGGACAAGAAACATATGGAGAGGATCCATACCTTACAGGTCGTATTGGAGTTTCGTTTGTAAAAGGGTTACAGGGAGATAATCCCAAATATATGAAAGCAGCGGCGTGTGCAAAACACTATGCGGTGCATTCCGGTCCCGAAGAATTAAGGCACGAATTTGATGCAGTAGTGTCCAAAAAAGACTTGTTCGAAACATATTTACCAGCTTTTAAAGCACTTGTTCAAGAAGCTGACGTAGAAGGTGTAATGGGTGCGTATAATAGAACTCTGGGAGAACCTTGTTGTGGTAGTCCGTATCTTTTACAAGATATTCTTAGACAAGATTGGGGATTCGATGGATATATTGTATCGGATTGTGGAGCGATAGGTGATTTTCATAAGTTTCATAAAGTTACTGCCACACCAGAAGAGTCTACAGCATTAGCATTGAAAAGTGGAACTAATATCAATTGCGGAAGCGTTTTTAAAAACATAAAAAATGCTTTAGATCAAGGTTTGATTACAGAAGATCTACTGAACCAGAGACTAAAAGAAAATCTGTTAACACGATTTAAACTAGGATTATTTGACCCCATTGGAGCAAATCCTTATGATAATATAGAAGCAGATGTTATAGATTCTAAAAAACACAGAGACATAGCGAGAGAAGTAGCACAGAAGTCAATAGTTTTACTAAAAAATAAAAACAATGTACTTCCCTTAAAAAAAGATATTAGAACTGCTTATATCGTAGGACCAAATGCTTCTAATGAAGAAGTACTGCTTGGTAATTATTATGGAGTAACAAGTAGTACTCAGACTATTTTGGATGGAATTGTTGGTAAGATTAGCCCGGGAACAAGTATTAATTATAAATCAGGGGTACTACCTTTTAGAGATAATGTGAACCCAATCGATTGGTCTACCGGAGAGGCAAAACAAGCAGACGTTTGTATTGCAGTAATGGGAATTTCTGCATTGTTAGAAGGTGAAGAAGGAGAGGCGTTGGCTTCCTCAGAAAAAGGAGATAAAAAAGATCTTAAACTGCCCAAAAATCAGATTGATTATATAAAAAAGCTAAAAAAGGATAGTAAAAACCCTTTAGTACTAGTACTTACTGGAGGAAGCCCTATTGCTATTCCAGAAATTCATGATCTTGTAGATGCAATATTGTTTGTTTGGTATCCTGGAGAAGAAGGAGGAAATGCAGTTGCTGACGTTCTTTTTGGCGATGTAGCACCGTCAGGAAAACTTCCTATTACGTTTCCAAAATCCGTGTCTCAATTACCGCCATATGAAGATTATAATATGAAAGGGAGAACCTATAAGTATATGTCAAAAGAGCCTTTGTATCCTTTTGGTTTTGGTTTGTCTTATACTGAATTTCAATATAGTGACCTTACAATTGATAATAACCTTACAGTAACTGTAAAAATCTCCAATCAAGGAACAAAAATGTCTGAAGAAGTGATCCAATTATATATAAGTTCACCTTTGGCAGGAACTAAAGATCCTTTGTATGATTTAAAATCGTTCAAAAGAGAAAAGTTACAACCTGGAGAGACCAAAACGATTACTTTTCAGCTTGATCAAAATATATTTAATCAATTTGATGAAGAAGGTAAAGAAGTTTTAAGAGATGGGAATTATACGATATATATTGGTGGTGCATTACCATCAAAACGAAGTCAGGCACTGGGCGCTCCTGAAGCTGTAAAAAAAGAGGTGAATATAAAAAAGATGCTTTGAGATAATTGTATTGTAGGCAAACTTGGGAACCTCCAATACAGGTAAAATTTAATATTCATACATACTTTATTGAAATAATATCATCAATGTTTAATACTTTGTGTGCGCAAAAGGGTTTTAATACAAAATGAAGTATTTAGCGTAAATTATTATCCAGTACCATATTGTTTTCTGGTGATTTTAATATCAATGATGACCAGTTTTTCAGCTGTTTATATTAACAACAGAGTTTCGATTAATCCTAAGCACATCAATTTAAATTCTGATTAGAATTTTGTATTAAAAACAGGTATTTTGGGTTTAATACGATTTGTGATTAAAAAATTCGTATAAATTCATTGAATTATTTTTTCTTTATGCAAGGCAAAAAAATCAAGCATAGCTATAGCTACGGTTTATTTTTTAAACGAAGTAGAAAGGAAAAAGAAACGATGAATATGCGAAATTTTTAGTTATAAATCGTATAATATCACCTCAAATGGAGTACATGCTAAAATCGTTTCTTTTTGTTTCACACTTCGAAATAAAAAGCATCGATAGCGCTGCTATTTATGAATTTTCTTTCTGATTTGATTTCAAAAATAATTTGATTCGGTTTACAGTGATTTTATCTCAGAATTGGTATAAAAACCTATTCTCGATACACTTTTTCTTTGTCACAGTACTACTATTTATGTGTTTGTTAACTTTTGGATTGTAGCTAATTGATAGTTCAGGCTCTTTAATCATTTTGATAAAATTTTTCTGCTTATGTCGGTTTAAATTACTAGGTAAAATTTTTATTGAATGTCTCGAATTGGCGGTTTTTAATCTTCTATGTTAATAAATTTAGGCAATAATTAAGTTGTCATAAATCTTTAATAGATTATGATTAGTAGAGGAAAGAATATCTTAGTGATTTAATTGTTTTGGCATTGTTTTTTGCGAAAAAAAGCGTCAATATAATGTAATTGTTCTATTATTTTGTTAAATAATTAGCTTTTATTCATAATCAAGAAATATTTGTTGTATCTTTAAGTAACCGAAATTAATACAACTAAAAACTCTGATACAAAGCAAATTATGAAAAATTCCCTGAGCCTACCGTTTTGACGTTTCTGTGTACATTCAGAGACAATAGATTCTTTCCAAGAACTACTAAATTATAGATATATACATTAACTCAAGTCTAAAGGGTGATTTATAAAATTGCTAACTACTATTTTATATATCATTATATTTTATAACTCTTTTTTTAACACAAACAAATCATGAAATTTAAAATTCGTATTCTTTTATTAGTGGTCATTCTGACCACATTTTCTGAAGCCTATGCTCAGCAACGTCCGTCCTTTAACAAAAGCAAGGATATTCTAATCGCTCAATTTGATAGTAAACCAGATCCAGATGATATTCATGCACAAGCAGCTCTAGGTAGCATGTTAGCTCATGATGATTTAAAAAATGTAAAGTACTATGCTGTTGCAGGTGCTATTGGTAAGCAAGGAGGTAGATTTATTGATTCAGATGCACTTTTTGACCTGGCATTTGGCAGAAATAATTGGACAGATGCAGACGCTAACTGGAATGCTTCAGTAAACGATATTAAAAATAAAGTACTTCCTATTCTGCGGAGTGGTGGCAAAGTATGGGTTCAGGAAGCTGGTCAATCCGACATTACCCGTGATTGGATTCAAGCGTTAAAGAATGAAGGTGTTGCTAATAGTACAATCAAAAACAATGTGATTGTTGTACAGCATAGTACGTGGAACGAAAATATGACTTCTTCAGGGGATCTTAACTGGGTAAAAAACAACGCTACCTATAGGAAGATAGCTGATGGTAATAGTGGAGGAAACGGTACACCTAGTTATAGAAGTACCAATAAATCATTTCTGACTCAAGCAAAGAACTCACCAAACGCAAAGGCTAAAGCTTTGTGGAGAGAAGCAGATAGAGTTATTCAAGCCCACGGTCATAAACCCTCTCATTCATCTATCTCAACAGGCGGTGTTGATTATTCTGACTGTGTAGAAAACTGGTGGATTTTCAATATTAGAGGAAACGCCGATAATATTGCTAAATTCTGGAACAGATATGTAACCAATACCACAGGATCTAATCCAGACCCTAATCCACCAGGAGGAGGAGGAGATGGCGGTGACGGATGCGTTGCTGTAGAACGAAATGGTGTGGCAGCAGTAGAGGCCGAACATTTTGCAAGCCAATCTAAAACGGATAAGAGAAAATGGTATACATTTGATCAAAATAACTCTGATGGACCTAAACCAGATCCAGATGGTTTACATAAAAATGGCTCAAGCGGTGGAGGATATCTTGAGATACTACCAGATACCAGAGTGACCCATGGAGATCCCTTAAATGGTGATAATTTTAGTAATACTCCAGGGAAACACGCTATAATAGACTATAAAGTAAAATTCTCAAGTGCTGGTAAATATTTTGTTTGGGTGAGAGCATATTCTTCTGGATCAGAGGATAATGGTGTTCACGTAGGAATCAACGGAACCTGGCCAGAATCAGGAAAAAGACTACAATGGTGTGCTGGTAAGAATCAATGGACCTGGGAAAGCAAACAGCGTACAGATGCTAACCATTGTGGAGAAGCACAAAGGATATTCCTAAATGTTCCAAGTGCAGGTGTACATACAATATCATTCTCTATGAGAGAAGACGGATTCGAAATGGATAAGTTTGTTTTATCCAAAGCTTATAATAAACCAAATGGCACAGGACCTGCAGAAATACTTGAGGATTGTAATGGAGGTGGTGGATCTGTTGCAGTTACTGGGGTAAGTATATCTGATAGCAATGTTTCTTTAAATGTAGGGCAGACTAGAGATTTGAACGCAACAGTACGTCCCAATAATGCTTCTAATAAATCTGTAAGCTGGTCGTCTAATAACACAAATGTAGCCACAGTGAATTCTAATGGTTTAGTAACTGCCAAATCAAATGGTACGGCAACAATTACAGTAACTACCCAGGATGGTAATAAAAAAGCAACAAGCCGCATAACAGTAAATGGCAGTGCTCCTCCATCTGGTGGTGGCGATATTGTAATAGAAGCAGAAACTTTAACAAATACAAGCGGTACTTTTAATGATGCTTCTGCTGGTGGTCCCGGTCTTGGTATGAATGTCACTGGCATAGGTGTTAATTATGTAAATAGTGGAGATTGGGCAGAATATAATATTAATGTTGGTACTGCAGGTAATTATAGTATTACCTATCAGATATCTACTCCTTCTGATAATGCTCAGGTTCAATTATTAATAGATGGTGTGGTTGTAGCCACTGATAATGTTCCTAATAATGGTAATTGGGATAACTATACTGCGCTAGTATCCTCAAGTACGATTACAAGTCTTAGTGCGGGAACGCATAAGGTACGGGTAGTAGCCTCTGGATCTAACCAATGGCAATGGAATCTCGATAAAATCATATTAAAAAGAATTGGTGGTAATAACGGAGGAGGATCTTCTTCGCAAACAGCGACATTATCCCCTATCCACGATGCATATCTGGATAGAAATACCAGACATAATATCAATATGGTTAGAATAGAGCAGGGTAAACGTTCCGGATATCTTATGTTTGACCTTTCTTCTATTAACGGAAGTATAGAAAAGGCTGAACTCAAGTTTACAGTTAATGGAGATGCCGGAAATGGTAATGTTACTATACATAGAGGTAATAATAATAATTGGACAGAGCAAAATTTATCCAATGGTAATAAGCCTGGTAAAGCACAGTCATTAGGAAGTATAAATGGTAATTTTGCTATAGGGAACACTAAAATAGTTGCTCTAAAAACAGCTCCGATTACAGGTAACAAGTTATCTCTAATTATAGAAGCTACCTCAGGAAATGATTTTGCTTTTGCTTCTAAAGAAAACTCTGTGGGTAAACCTCAATTAGTGATTACATATTCGTCTACAAGAGATAATAATATTGATGACAGTGCTATTAAGATTTTCCCAAATCCGGTAGTAGAAACCATTAATTTCTCAAGTGAAATAAACATTGGAAATGTGAAAGTCTATAACGCTATCGGAAAGTTACAAAAAGATATAATGTTTGAAAAAGGAAATAATGTGTTAGATATGAAGAGCTTATCTACTGGGTATTATATTGTTAAAATTATGGATGAAGATAATAAAGTAATAACTATTCAAAAAATAGTGAAACAATAAGATCCTATGGCTTTATAAAGGTTTAATTAATTTTATATATTCAATTTGGGAATGTTTTCTATATAGTGTAGAAAACATTCCTTTTTTTTACTCGATAATCGAGATTTTTACCATTTTTGCTTTAAAATTACCCAAATAAAATACAGTTGTTTTTTCTTTAAGCAAAAAAGAAAAATTTAGCATAGCCTACTGTTAATTTTTATTGTGAAGCATAAGGGGAAAAGAACAGATTTTAGTGGGTAATTTTTAAGGTAGAAATGGTATTAGATACTCCTAGGCTTGCCTCAAAAACGAAACGTTTTTTTAATAAATGCCTCAGAGGATTGTCTAAGGTAATTTATCCCAAAAATCAAACTGCTATTATTAATATATAACATATAATTCAATACTAGAAAAACATCCTTCAGAATTAATAGAAGAAGATGTTTTTCTTTATATTTCGATTAAAATTATAGATGAAATTTTTAAAGATACATTTGTGTTTGTTTCTTGTTGTATTTGTTCAAATTAGTTGTTCAGAAAAAGTAAAAGAAGTAAAAGATACTGTTGAGAATACTAAACAACTATCCTATCATGAGAAATATCTTAAAGAAATCTCAGAATTACCAATTAGTGAGTTTCAGAAAGAAGATACACTCAATATGATCAAGATAAAAGGGGGAGAATTTCTGATGGGAGGTATCAGCAGACAAGCAAGAAAAGATGAGTTTCCCAGGCATAAAGAATCTGTTCAAGGTTTTTGGATAGATAAAAATGAAGTAACGAATAGAGAGTTTAGTAGATTTATAGAAGCTACCGGGTATATTACAACTGCAGAAAGAACTACAGAAATTGAAGGAAAGATATTTGATCCCGGAGCTTTGGTGTTTAATCCTGATAATCCGAATATGTGGTGGAAATTTCAATCCGGAGCAAATTGGAAGCATCCATATGGATCTGAGAGTACGATTGAAGGTAAAGAGAATCATCCGGTAGTACAGGTTTCCTGGTATGATGCTATGGCATATACTCATTGGTCAGGAAAAAGATTACCTACAGAAGTAGAATGGGAATATGCTGCCAAAGGAGGTACAGAAAATCAGATCTATTTTTGGGGGAATGATTTTACTACAGCTACTCAATATGCTAATTTTTTTCAAGGTGATTTTCCTGTTAAAAATAATGTAGACGATACTCATGAAAAAACTGCTGAGGTAAGAAAATTTCCTAAAAATGGTTTTGGCTTATATGATATTGCAGGAAATGTATGGGAGTGGTGTCTTGATACATATTATCCCAATGCTTATCAGATACTGGACAAAAGAGAAGATGGGTATTTCAAGCAATATTATAACAGCGAACAACAAAAGGTAGTGAGAGGAGGTTCATTTTTATGTAGTGAAAGTTATTGTACAGGATATAGAATCTCTGCCAGAATGAGTTCTACACCAGATTCCGGCTTAGAACATACAGGTTTTAGGTGTGTTCGAGATGTTAGATAAAATCTATTTAGGACACAAAAAATGATTTTGATAACCTATATTCTGAAATAATACATCTTGATATTTAATAGGTAATTTTAAGGTAGAAATGGAATAATCCGTTTGATTGTGATTAATGAACCTTTTTTTAAATTCGAAGACAAGTTTTAACATCAGTATTTAATGAAAACATTTTCTTTACTATTACTATTAATTTTTAATCAAAATATCCCCTTAAACCAAAATATGAAATTTGAACAATTATTAGGAAAAATACTTCCTATTGTTGAAGATATAATAGGTAGTTCATTTAAACCTTCGGTTGCAAAATTTGAAGATTGTACCCTGTATAGTAATTGGGATTATTTTAATGCAGATTTTTTTGGGCATACTACAAGGCACCTTACCCTAATTGCTGATGATGATGGAATAGTAGAATCAATAACCGTTCATTTTGGATATGTGATCGATCGTACATTTTACGATTCGTTTGTTGGTCAGTATGGAGAACCAGACCATATTTATATAATTGAGAATACAGTAGTTATCAGTGAAAGTTATATAAAGGATGAGAACGGTAATGATGTTCAAAAGATTAGTAAAGGTGAAAGTGATCTGAAAGAGGGCACATTTGATGAAAAGCCATTATTTATGATTTGGGAAAAGGATGGTTTCTATATTCAGGCTTATTTAAGGCATGAAATGAATATAAGTGAGATTATGTTCAGTGTTGAGAGCCCTCCTTTTAACATAAAATCAAATAAAAAAAGGTAACATGTAATCAAGAATGGAAAGAGCAAAATTTAATGGATCTTTCCCTATTTTTATAAAATAATTGATAGAGAAGGGGGAAATGCTCCGGCGGAATCTGGTGGTTGTTAATTTCTTAAAAAATAGGTTTTATGAAAAAATTGAAAATAAGTGTATTATTATTGATGACTTCTTTTATGCTTTCCTATTGTCAAAATAAGAAATCTTATAATGAAGGAATGATTGTTTCATTTTTTAATAAGGTCTTCAATGAAGAAAATACTAATTCAAAAGAGCTATATGCTAAATATTTGTTTGAAGATAAAAAAGCCAATAAACTGAGAGATACCATACAAAATATGTTTGAAAAACATATCGCTGGCTTAAAAGTTAAAAAGCACCATCTATTGAATGCAAACTCAAAATTTGTTGTTCAAAAGTATAAAGATTATGATAAAGATGATTTAATAACATTTGTTTCAGACAATACGGGTGGAAAAGACATCCATGTTGTCACAGTAAATGATAAAATAGAATTTTATGTACTTTTAGAAAAAGATAAAATTCGTTCTTTCGAATATGTTATGAAAAGTAATGAAGGACTCTTCATAACATATTATTAAAATTTCAATAAAAAAATCTCAAAAGACAAATAGTCTTTTGGGATTTTTGCTTTATTATTGCAGGCTAAGGTTCTGAAAAGAAAATGGTTTAGGGTTATAAGGGATAGGGCGGTCAAAGTGAGTACTCCACAATTGCTTCTTAATTTCAGAGTGCAAACGAAATAACTCTCTTGCTACAATAATTTTTACCATTTTCACTAGTACTGATTGCAATAAAAAATGAACACGATCTTTATCTGTTCCAATCTCTAAAAAATGTAACTCATAACGCTTTTCTATTTCCAAATAAACTTCTCGAAGCGTATGGTCAACTTTATTATTAAAAACAACTTTCCGACATTTTGCTGGGCAAATAAAATGGTACAACAAAACGGACACATGTGTATATATTCACTTTCTTTCATACACAAAGATAATTTATTACGATGCAAGCATCTGGGAATGAGATCTCAGGGATTCAATTTGTCCAAAACGGTATTAACGTTTTATCCTTTAAATCCGAGGTAAATCCATTTTTAGGAACTGATTGTCGAAGTTTTGAATATGCACAACCTCCTGGAGCATTACAAAAAGGGTGTGCTGTAAAAAATTTCGATCATAGATTTTATACCATGGGTGTAAGACCTAATGGTAGTCCTTATTATGGTGAAATTGATGTTCCATTTGATATTATGTATTTTACTGCTTCCAATTGGATGACTAATGGTCAGGCGGCAAATGTTACTGCTATAACTGTAACTAATGCAATTAAAGCAGCGGACTTAGAGTTTTTTGATAATTCTGATATTTCTCTGCTCAATTAAATAATTTTTTCTTACATTTTTTAAGAATACAAATGCAAGCTATTGGAGGAAGTGTTAGCTTAACTCAAGAATCTTTTCCAATTCCAAGACCAGCACCTTCATATAACCAGTGTTTTAGGAATAAGTGATCCATTTGATTGTGATTAATGATTTTTTTTTTAAATTCGAAGACAAGTTTTAACATCAGTATTTAATGAAAATATTTTCTTTACTATTACTATTAATTTTTAAAGGGCTTATTTTTACTTTCTCAGTATTCGTATTTTCTAATGCTTATGCCTGTAAGACAAATAATGATAAGGAAAATATTATTATTTTAAGATCATTTTTTGATTCTATTTTATCCGAAAACCAGTCATTAGAGGAAGTTTCGGAGACACATAGATATAAAGGAAGAGGCGTAAAAAATAAAAATGAAGCAAATACTTTGTTTACATATCATATAGACTATATTAAATCAGAGAAAAAACAACTTATTCAGAATAAAGTTGACTTAACTATAACAAAGTATAAAGAATGTACATTAGAAAATAAATGGAAATTTGAGAAAAAAGATCTTGATGATATTTATGTAGTTAGCGTTAATGGTATGATTGAAACATATGTATTGATGAAAAAAGATAGGATTCTTTCTCTTGTATATTTTAGAAAAGGAAGTGATAATACAGCCCATTTTATTCCTTATTATGTAAAATCAACTTATCAATAGAAATTTCTAGTATAAAACAGATGACCCTAATAAATTAAAACCTTTTAGGGTCATAAAAATTTAGTATGCTTATCCCGATGTTTCCCTTAATTATATCCTAAGCTCCTACTAGTGCTTGATTTTTTTCATCTTTAGATAAAAAAGATCATAAAAATCACAAACCAGTGCGTCTAGTAATTACGGGGGATATGGGCTAATGAAAAATTATTAGGGAATTTAGCTGACAAGCATAAAATTTAAAATAAAGTTAGATTAAGCTCCTTATGCGGATGCCGCACTTGCTAGAACAAGTGGTAAAGAATTAGAATCCAAAGGTTTAATTATCATTAGATTCAATTCGAAAAGAATTAATAGTGTAAACCGAATTTATTAGGTTTCAACAATTCTCCTTGAAGGTATTCATGCTGAAATTTTTAGATTTGTTCATAAGAATGATCCTAATGTAAAACCCAAAAGAATGAGCTAGAGTGATTCAGTTATTTTTACACTATAAAGACTCGCAATGGGAAGATGAAGCACAGCACATATATATGACAGAAAAATACGTTATTCCAATAGCTAAAGCATTAAGAAAATTAGATAAAAATCAATTCTCATTAGATCATTACATGCATTTTGCTTGGGAGGGATTAATTATACATGCTCCAGAACATATAAAACCGACACCACAGCAGATATCGGAATGGGGTAGATTAAGTGATAAAGTAATACAATCAAACAACATACCATGTCAATAATTAGTAAAATTTACTTGCTTTCAGTTTGTTTAACATCATTATTAATCATTTCTTATCCTCATTCAAAAAATGAATTTAGTAATGATCAATATGAAATAATATCATTATTACTTGAAAGCCTTTCTGCAGGTCCCCCCCCACCTCCTCCTGCTCCAGGTGTTTATTCAAAAGACACACTTGTTTTCAATAAATATTCGGACTCCATAAATAGGTTAGATGTATCTATTGTTGTCTTAGATCATTTCATCAAAAGTGAAGAAATACCAGTTCAACAAAAAGTAACCTTTGAAAAAAAATTTCAAAAGTTAATAGAAACTCTAGAAAAAAATGAAATAGATAATTCCAAAATAAATTTTGATTCCATTATGGTTTCTGATAATCGTAAAATTATGAAGACCGATAAAGCATATCGAGGAGTATTAGAAGATAATAATGCCTCACATTATATTGCATTCTCAAACGTAATTCTTAACAAAGACAAAGATAATGCAGTTATTTATTTCATTAATAACAGGGGAGCATTAAGTGGAACTACTAGCTTAGTTCTATTGGATAAAAAAAATGGAAAATGGAAAATTTATAAACGTATTGTATTAAGTTTATCATAGCATTTATTCATTCGATCTTGAGCACCACAAAATTAACAATTTTGTGGTGCTATTGTTTTAATACTATTTTAGAGGTATTGATAAGAGCATCATTTAATTCTATTTTTTAAACACATAAACTTGATGAATTTAATTTGACTGTTAGAGAAAAGTGGTAGTCATCATAAAAAGAGGTGAGCCGATTAATGTCGATATTGAAATAAATGAACTAGGAATTATCATTTTATGTTTAAACGAATAGATCAAGTTTGCACAGATGGTCGTAATATTGCTACTACAGATATTGTAACTATAAAAATAGAAAATACAAATATGAAATCACTAATTGCTGCGGCTAACATCTTACACGAAGGTATACACGCAGAGGTGTTTAGATTTGTTAATGAGGCTAATAATGGAAATGTAGACGCTAATGAGAGGAAAAGGTTATTTGATCTTTACAGAAATTTTAAAGGACTAAGTACTATGAGCTCAGATGCACAGCACGTTTTTATGGCGGAGAATTATGTAATACCTATTGCAAAAGCAATACGACAATTAGATAATAATAGGTATTCTCTTAACCACTATATGGGATTTGGATGGGATGGACTAAGAGATTATGACTATCAAGGAGTTTTAACACCAGCAGAGAGTCGTGAATTTTATGAACTACAAGCAATAGTTAATGAAAATACAATGTTTAATCCAACAAATTGTAACTAATTATGAGAATTGTTTTTTATTGTCTTGGTATTATTCTTTTATTTAGTTCATGCAATTCTGAAAGAGAAATACACGAAGAAAACACTTATGAAATAGTGTCTTTACTAGTTGAAACCACTGGAAAACCGATGAAACCACCTCCACCTCCAGAAGGTGTGAGATCAAGGTTTACGGACTCACAAATTAATTCTATTTTGAATAGAAGTCAAAAAGTTGCATTATACCCCGTCTTTAATAGTAGTAAAAAAGTTTTTTCTGAAAATAAAAAAGTCAGTTCAGAGTATAATAATTTAGTGACAAATCTAAAAAACCTTGATAAAGAACAATTAGTTGATTTGAGCGAAGTAACAACATCAGAAAGTTTAAAGTTGTCTATAATAGATACAAATAAACTAAAATCTGAAAAACGATACATAGATAAAAACTATGATATTCTAATTCAGATTTCTGCTATTTCTTTTAACGCCGCTTATGATAAAGCAGCATTAGTACTTAGTGCAAGTAGAGGGCGTCTTAATGGATCCAGTTCAATAATTTATATGTATAAGGTAGATGGAAAATAGAGGGAACAGATACTTTTGAGATTTCCTAGTATAAGAAGAAAAGATCACTACATACAGATATAAAAAAGAGAAATTGTTACATACGATAGTATCACACCAACCTACAAAGTTTGTGTGATACTACTTTTTATAATATTGTGATTGTAAGAGCTTGTTTAAAAATCTTACTTCCTGAAAACAAATATTTTAAGAACCGTGAGCTTACTTCAAATAATTAAAATATCTCGATATTCTCATCATTTGAAGTGTCCTCAGAACCTCAAACTATTGATTTTCAATTTGTATTCTTT
>NZ_VTZU01000068.1 GCF_008370685.1 Aquimarina sp. RZ0 | reverse complement strand
CAGATGAATCCGATAACTGCTTGAATCCTGTAAGCGTTACTGTAGCAGATACCAATAATGGTGGAAGTGGTTGTAATGGAGATGCCTATATAGTCACACGTACCTATACCTTAACCGATTGCGGTGGATTAACCACAGATTTAGTACAAACCATCACGGTAGAAGCGACAACACCTCCTATTGTTCCTCCAAATGATGTTACGACTGTTGGAAATATATCAGAAGCGGTTCAGCCCGTAGCGCCAGTAGTTGTAGACGTTTGTGGGAATACTATTATTCCTGTAATTACAGAAAATGAAGACCCCATTTGTGATGGACAAAAAATATATACCTTTACTTATACTGATTGTGGAGGCAATGCTGCCATTTATACATTTACATATAATATTGATGTTACTTCAACCTTAATAATTCCTGATATAAGCACAACTATTTGTAGTGATGTAGTTTTAGGGTATAATTTGGCAAATGAAATTAGTTTGCCAGATATTACATTCCAGTGGATAGTTGTTCCAAACTCAAATATTATTGGAGCTGTTAATGGAATGGGAACTATAATTCCTGATACTATTGTAAATAATACAGAAAATGTAGAAGAGGTAATATATATGATTACTCCATTTACAAATGATGGTTGTCAGGGAAATCAGTTTATGTTGACTGTTGCAGTTTCTCCAAGACCTGAATTGATCGTGACTAAAGAAGCATTTGTACCGATAGATGCTGCATATGATACTGTTGGAGAAGTAATTAATTATGAAATTATTATTCAAAACACAAAAGAAGTTGATCTTAGAGACTTAATTGTTACAGATGATAATGCTGATTCTATTAGTATTTCCAATATTCCGATTTTAAGTGCAAATAGCTCAGTAACGATCACGGTCACTCATAGCATAACACAGTCGGATCTGGACAACGGAATGGTTATTAATACTGCCGAGGTAGTCGGGATAGATCCGTGCGGAATTAAAATTTCAGCTATTTCTGATGATCCTAATACCTCGTTGCCCAATGATCCTACAGTAGTACAATTAGATCAGAACCCGTCCCTGAGCTTACTTAAATCAGCAGCTCCAGCTCCAGATGGTTTATGGGACGAGGTAGGAGAATTAATTACTTATTCTTTGACACTAACTAATACAGGAAATGTAACCTTAACCAATGTGGTAATTAGAGATACCAACGCAGATGCTGGTAGTGTCATACCATCTAATGTTTCAGTACTCGACCCTGGAGAAATAGTTTTAGTAACGGCTTCTCATAGGATCACTCAAGAAGATATAGACAATGGAGCGGTAAGAAATACAGCCATAGTAGAAGCAGAAGATACGAATGGTGAGTTAATTTTGGATTTGTCAGATGATCCCAATAACCCTGATAACATTGATATGAACGGAGATGGAGATCCCGATGATACTACCATTACTAATGTAGTCCAAATCGCAACATTGGATATAACGAAGGAGGTTGATGAAAATACATATATGGGGATTGGTGATGTTTTGTTATATACTATTGTGATAGTAAATACAGGAAATGTAACCCTGTCTGATATAGTGATACTAGATCCGATAGTGGATTTTACAAGCGCTAATAGTATAGCTGTTTTAGCTCCTAATGAATCGTTTACAATTACAGGCGGACATATCATTACTCAGGAGGATGTTACAAATGAATCCGTTGTAAATACAGCAATAGTAAATGCCTTACTACCTAATGGAAACACCTTAATTACTGAAGATTCTGATGATCCTGATGATCCAGCAAATGTAGATAACGATAATGATGGTGATTTCGATGATCCTACCATAAGCTATTTTGATTCTGATGGCGATGGAATACCAAATCTAGATGACTTAGACGATGATAATGATGGTATTACCGATATAGAAGAGCAAAATGGGGATGCATTATTAGACACTGATAATGACGGCATAATAGACAGTCTGGATCTGGATGCTGATGGTGATGGAATTTTTGATTATATCGAAGCAGGACATGATGGAATGGACTCTGATGGAGATGGCACTATTGATGGTCCATATGGAAATGACGGAATTCCGGATGGAGTACAAGATGATCCGGACACAGGAGAAGTTAATTATGACCTGCAAGATTCTGATGGAGACGGAATTGATGATTTTCAGGATGTGGATGATGATAATGATGGTCTTTTGACAGAAGATGAAAACCCGGATCCCAATGGAGATGGTGTATCTGATGATGCATTTGATTCTGATGGAGATGGAACTCCTGATTATCTGGAGCCTAATAACTCTGATCCGAATGCAGAAGATGATATTGAAGTGTTTAATGTAGTAACACCCAATGGAGATGGTTATCACGATGTGTTAACAATCGGAAACATTGAAAAATTCCCTGACAATGAATTAAAGATATTTAATAGATGGGGAGTGCTGGTTTATGAAGCAAAAGGGTATGGACAGCAAGGAGAATTTTTTAGAGGAGAATCCAAAGGAAGAGTAACTGTTAAGCAGGATAAACAACTACCCGTAGGTACCTATTTCTATATCCTTACTTATATAGTCGAAAGTGGAGAAACTAAGAAAAGATCAAATTACCTATATATTAACAGATAAATAATTTCAGTTGAAAAATACAATACAGATATTTTCAATATTACAAAATACAATTATTAATATACCAAAAAAATATGTTTTGATGGTTATTTTATTGGTACAGGTTTCTGGAGAGATATGTGCTCAGCAAGATGCTCAATATACACAGTATATGTATAATACCATTAGTGTCAATCCTGCATATGCAGGATCTAGAGATGCCATAAGTATTACAGGTTTGTATAGAAATCAATGGGTAGGAATAGGAGGAGCGCCTGTCACACAAACTCTAAACATACATACGCCTATAGGACCATCTAATAAAGTAGGTTTAGGGTTTTCTATGGTTAATGACAAAATTGGACCTACACAAGAAACATATTTTGATATTGATTTTTCATATATTTTGGATATTTCAGAAGGAAGCCAGCTGGCATTAGGAATAAAGGCAGGAGGACATTTATTAGATGTTAATTTTGACAGACTAAACCAATACACCAATGCGGATATATTATTAGATGCGAATATTGATAGAAAGTTTTCTCCTAATGTAGGGATTGGAGCTTATTACCATACAGAAAAGGGATATATTGGGATTTCCGCACCAAACTTATTAGAAACGAAACATTTTAATGAATCTTCTAGTGATGATACAGCTTCTTCATTCTTAGCGGCAGAGAGGATTAATTATTATGTGATGGGAGGATATGTTTTTATGATCAATGAATCATTACAATTTAAACCCGCAATTTTAGGTAAAGTCGTTTCTGGTTCACCATTACAATTAGACGCATCCGCAAATTTTTTGTTATATGACAAGCTTACCTTCGGTGCTGCTTATAGGTGGAGTGCTGCCTTGAGTGCATTAGTAGGGTTTCAGGTTTCTGAAGGCTTAATGTTTGGATTTGCTTATGATTGGGAAACTTCTGCTTTAGGAAATACAGAGTTTAACGCAGGGTCTTATGAATTTTTTCTTCGGTATGAAATATTCAAAAAAAATGAGCGTGTCATGTATCCAAGATTTTTCTAAAACATAATAAATCAACATGAAAATAAATTTTAATAAGCTACTATTTGTTCTTTTATGGATACCCGTAATATCTGTTTTTGCACAGGAGACACTACTAAAGAATGCGAATAAAAATTTTAATAATCTTGCTTATAGAGATGCTATTGACGGGTATAAATCAATTATTAAAAATGGAGAAGGCAGTCTGGAAGTTTATCAAAAATTGGCAGATGCCTACTATTTTAATGCAGATTTAGAAAATGCAGCAAGGTGGTATGAGCGAATGATAGAAAATAAAAACAAGCTCGAAAAACAGGGAGATTCAATTAATAACTTTGATATAGAATACTATTTTAGAGCTGCACAATCCTATAAGTTTTTAAAAGAATATGATAAAGCAGATCAATTAATAAAAAAAGTTAATGAGGCAATTCCCAATGATTCCAGAGTGAAATATTTAATCAATAATCCAGATTACCTGGATGATATTGAGTTACAATCAGGAAGATATGAAATTAAAAATTTATCAAAAAACTCAGCATATACAGATTTTGCACCATCGATATATAAGGATCAATTAGTATTTTCTTCATCGAGAAAAGTGAGAAAATCTATATCGAGAAAGAATAAATGGACAGAACAGCCTTATCTCAATTTGTTTAGCGGTATTATGAATGATTCAACAGGGATTTCATTTCCTCTGGAGTTTTCAAAAGAACTTAATTCAAGGTTTAATGAGTCTACTTCCTTTTTTTCAAAAGATGGAGTAACAGTGTACTTTACACGAAATAATATTATAAAACCTAAAATCAATAAAGATTCTACAGGAATAAACAGATTAAGAATATTTAGAGCACGCCTAAATGATAAGTTTACCTGGTCTGATCTAGAAGATTTACCATTTAATAATGATCATTATTCTGTAGCACACCCTGTTTTAAATGCAGATGAATCAAAACTTTATTTCGTTTCTGATATGCCAGGGGGGTATGGAATGTCTGATATTTATGTAGTAGATATTCTCGAAAATGGAACTTTTGGGATTCCCAAAAATTTGGGTTCAGCTATAAATACCGAAGGAAGAGATACCTTTCCTTTTATAAGCACTAATGGATTCTTGTATTTTTCATCAGATGGTCATTTGGGATTAGGAGGATTAGATATTTTTGCCAGTAACCTGAAGGATACTACGGATGTGAAAGTCTATAATGTTGGCAAGCCGGTGAATAGTACTTCTGATGACGTCACATTTGTAATTAATGATACGACCCGCAAAGGGTATTTTGCATCGAATCGACCCGGTGGTAGAGGAGATGACGATATTTATAGTTTCCAGGAAGTTAAACCACTTATTACCGACTGCATGGGGAAAATTAAAGTGATTCTTAAAGATAAAAGAACTGGTGAAATAATAAAGGATGCAGTGATAGAAATAAGAGATGAAAACAAAGAATTACTTTATTACAGTATAACGGATACTTCTGGAGCTTTTAGTTTTGAAGTGGACTGTAATAATAAGAATTATGAGATTATAGTCAACAAAGAAAATTATAATCCTTTGTCCAAAATGTTGCGAACTACCAGAGAAGTAACGGATTTATCAGAAGAGTTACAATTAGAAAGTTTAGCTCCAGAAAAAGGAGTAGATCTTGCCAAGCTGTTAGCATTAAAACCAATATATTTTGCGTCTAATAAAGCCTTGATTTTAGGAAAGACAGCAGAAGAACTGAATAAGATAGTAGAATTTATGAAAAAATATACTTCTTTACAGATCGAAATAGGATCACATACAGATAGTAGAGGAAGTGACGCATATAATCTAAAATTATCTACAAAAAGAGCTACTTCTACGGCAAATTATATTATCAGTAAAGGGGTAGATTCATCCAGAGTAAAAAGCAAGGGATATGGCGAAACGGTATTAATAAATAAATGCGGAAATGGGGTGAAATGTAATAAACAGGAGCATCAACTAAACCGAAGGAGTGAGTTTATAGTTATTAGTAATTGAATGGGTGATTTTTATAATTTGTTTAAAAACAGTGGTTTAAATGTGTGATATTACTGTGGTTACATCGGTTTTTTTAGTTTAAAATCATTATATTTGAATGAGACTAAGCGTTTTAATCCCTAAAAACAGATTCGTCATGAGTAAAAAAATCACTCCTACCAATAAAATAAAAACGTTTTTTAATCAGGTCAAAACTGGTTTTAAAACTAATAAATCAACTATTCAATATCCATCTGAGGTTCACGATATATTTCAAAAAAGAACAACGACCACTTAATTTTGCATTTCTGCATTATGTAATGATTGTTGCATATAAGCAATAGTCACCTTATAATTCATAGAGAATTTGTACCATTTGTTGTTTTATTTTACTGAACTCATCCTAACTTTTTAGTTTTAACGAAAATGAGTTGAAATTTAATCAGATGAGGTTTCTTTTGCAATCTATGGGTACATAAAATCTAAGATTAAAGTAACTATATATCATAAGAATATTTGTGACAGTCTTTTAATTACTTATGCGATTTGTGATTAAAAAATTCGTATAAATTCATTGAATTATTTTTTCTTTATGCAAGGCAAAAAAATCAAGCATAGCTATAGCTACGGTTTATTTTTTAAACGAAGTAGAAAGGAAAAAGAAACGATGAATATGCGAAATTTTTAGTTATAAATCGTATTATGCAGCTATTACAACCATAGAAATTGCAATGAGTGAAGTAATGAAAGAGATGAATATATCCAGATTATATTTGTGGTCATAGTTTTGAGAATTTGCAGCAGTTGCTTCAGATTGAGTTTGGATCCCTCGAAGGGTTGTAAAATCATCAGTTAAACAAGCCGAGTCTATAATTGTTAAGAATAAAAATGGAGATTGTCAATAGTATTGTATGAAAAAATATGAAGTTGATTTATTTGTAAGCCGTATACCAACAAAAATCGAAACTATTTTTGCGTAAGGTGAATTGGTATTTATTTAGTATTTTTACTGGAGCAGTTTGTTTTATTAAAATGTATAACCGTCAAGATAGATATATCATATGATTACCTGGTTCGAAATTCCCGTTACCGATATGGAGCGAGCAAAGACGTTTTATGAAAAAGTCTTTGATATAGAAATAAGCTTACAAAAGATGGATGATGTGCAGATGGGATGGTTTCCTAATAAGAACCAGTCAGGATTAGCGACTGGATCTCTCGTTGATGCAGAGGAGTATTACGCTCCTGGTTCTAATGGTGTTTTGATTTATTTTTCTTGTGATGATTTGGCAAATGAAATTAGCAGGGTAGAAACTGCCGGTGGGAAAGTACTTTCTGATAAAAAGCAAATTTCGGATACCCACGGCTATATGGGATACTTTCTGGATACAGAAGGCAACCGAATTGCTTTACATTCTGAGAATTGATCTTCTGGCAATATAAAATAAAGAGGATATTATTTTCTGTCTAGAACCTTATATTCCTCATAACATTCACTGATGGCATCCATAATTTGCAGATCATTTGCAAACTTTATAAAATCAGAAGAATAATTACAATTTCTTAATATTTCATCAATATCCAGACGTTCTACCTGTAGCAACGCCATCAATGTTGCTCTGTCGAATTTTGTTTCCAGAAGGTTTCTGATTTCATCATCTTTCTTCATTTTACGTAGCTTACGCAACTCTTTAGAGCGCTTACCAAAAATATTATATAAAAAATCAGCAGGATTAAAAATTGCTCCCAATACTTTGTTTACAGCACCTGGTTGGTTACTACCTCCTTCATATCCAGAATTTAATCCGGATATGCTATATCGGTAATTATTGTATATCGGAATTCGCTTAGCATCAATTTCCAGATATCCGGTAAGCTGAACGTCTGCTACTACAACTTCCTCAAGTGCGATCCCCAGTTCTGTCATTTTTATTTTTACATCACCAAATTTTTTCCAGTCATTAGTAACTCTTACCTTAAGTGGTTTGTACCCTATATAGGTGAAATAAAGTGTATCACTTACATTAGCACGTATTTCAAAATTACCATCTTTTCCTGTTATAGTCCCTACTACCTGGCTGAGATTTACAATATGTACATTTTGTAACTTTTGATCATTCGCCGCATTCAAAACCTTTCCCGTTATAACTTCAGGAATTATTTCCTGAGCATAAGAGGAAATACTTATCAGCATGAGTGTGATGTAAAATAATATTCTTTTCAATTGTATATGTTTTGTAATGATTTTATACTAACTACTATAATAAATAGGACGATTACTTTATAAGAACATGACATAAAAATCGAGCCAAAAATTACACTAGTAGTTATGAAAAGATAAAAACCTATCTTCTATCACTACGTTTTCTTCTGTCTCTTCTGCCTCCACCACCAGATCTATCATCTCTGTCTTCACCATCTCTGCGACCTTTACCTCTGGGTTTAAACCCTTCACTTCTTCGTTTTCCTTTAAAACCGCCACCACTACTATCTCTACGACGTCTACCACCTCTATTGTTCCCCGAATCCTTAGAAACTTCTACATTTACCTTTCTTCCTTCTAAGTTAAAATCTTCAAAAATAGAGAGAATATTATCTTGATGTTCTGAATCGGTATTAAAAAAAGAAAAACTTTCTTTTACATCTACACGGCTTACAGCATCTCTTCCTAAATCCAGTGTTTCTTTAAGAAAGTCTTTTAAGGTCATCCAGTCAAAACCATCTTTTTCTCCTATATTGATAAAATAACGAGTACTACCGTCTCTACTTCTGGAATCACTTCTGTTATCTCCTGTATTTACTGCAAGATCCTTTGCTTTCTTATAATAATTATGAAAGCGGGAAAACTCAACAGAAAAGAATTTTTTAATCAATTCTTCTTTAGTAAAATCAGTTAAGACTTCATTAATAGATGGCAGATAACTGTCAATTTCGTGATTTATTTCGGATTTTGCAATATCATTAGCCAGATGAAATAATTGTACCTGACAGATTTCTTCACCACTAGGGATTTCTTTTTCTTCAAATTTCTTTTTAATGATTCGCTCTACAGTCTTAATTTTTCTAAGTTCACTCTTAGAAACAATAACCATAGAAACCCCATTTTTTCCTGCCCGACCAGTTCTTCCACTTCTATGTGTATAGGTTTCGATCTCATCAGGTAATTGGTAATTAATTACGTGAGTAATATCATTTACATCAATTCCACGAGCTGCCACATCTGTTGCAACCAACATTTGGATTTGACGGTTTCTAAAACTTTTCATGACCAAGTCACGCTGATTCTGGCTTAAATCTCCGTGTAGAGCAGCAGCATTATATCCATCCTCAATCAAACTTTCTGCAACTTTTTGAGTATCTCTTTTTGTACGACAAAAGATAACAGAAAAGATATCAGGATTCGCATCAGATAACCTTTTTAGTGCGGCATATCGATCTCTGGAGTTTACAACATAATATTCATGGGATACGTTTTCTGATCCTGTATTCTTATGACCTACGGTAATTTCTACAGGGTCATGCATAAAACGTTTTGCAATTGTAGAAACTTCTCTAGGCATGGTAGCAGAGAATAACCACGTGCTTTTTTCCTTAGGAGTATGGGATAGGATAGCGTTAATATCTTCATAGAACCCCATATTAAGCATTTCATCAGCTTCATCTAATATACAATATCCGATATTAGAAATATCAACCATTTTGCGATTGATCATATCCTGCATACGACCTGGAGTAGCAACAATGATTTGAGCTCCACGTTTTATTTCTTTAGATTGATCAAAGATACTGGCACCTCCATAAATAGCTACTGTGCGTAGCCCGGGGATGAACTTAGAATAATTTTTTAATTCATTTGTAATTTGCAGACAAAGCTCACGAGTGGGAGATAATATTAGCCCTTGTGTGATCCTACTGGCACTATCTACTTTTTCAATTAAAGGAAAACCAAAAGCTGCAGTTTTTCCAGTTCCTGTTTGTGCTAATGCAACAATGTCAGTGTCTTCATCAAGTAAAATAGGGATAGCCTTTTCTTGTACTTCACTAGGGGTTTCGAATCCCATTTCATCCACAGCCTTTATAATGGCTTCACCGAGGCCTAACGCTTCAAATTTGTTCATATAAATAAAAAATAAGCAGCAAAGGTACGGTTTATTATCTGTCTATAATAACGAAGTGTATATTATGTTGTTGCAAAATTCACTCTATACAGAAGGATTTGATTTTAAAATTTTGGTAAGTTCATATGATTAGTGTTTTCTTAAAACTACTTCTTGAGCACCTCAATTTCAAAAAGTTTATCCCAGTTTTTGCCAGTTACAAAAAGTTGATTACTGTTTTTCTTATAAGCAATACCATTCAGTACGTCCAGATTATCATGTTGAGTAACTTTTTCTCTTAGTCCGGACATATCAATTACAGCTTCAAGCGCTCCATTTTTCGGATTAATAATGGCTATTCCATCTTTTTGCCATGTATTTGCATAAATTTTTCCATCAATCCATTCGAGTTCGTTGAATTTTGATTTTACACTCTTATGTGTTGTGATTTCTATGTAGCTTTTTTCTGCCAATGTTTCTGGGTCTAAAATCCAGATTTTTTCTGTTCCGTCACTTTTATAGATGTTTTCACCATCATTGCATAATCCCCAACCTTCTTTACTTTTATTATATGCAAAATTTCCGGTTTTTTCAAAGCTATTAAGATCGTAGATAAACCCTTCTTCTGCTTGCCAGGTTAATTGAAAAACTTTCTGATTGAGAATCGTGATGCCTTCAGCAAAATATTCTTTTGCAACTTCCTTTTTGTTCAATACCTCTCCAGTTTTATAATTAGTTTTTCTTAACGTGGATGCACCATTCTTACCAGTACTTTCATATAGCGTATCTCCTACAAATTCTAACCCTTGCGTGAAGGCTTCAGAATCATGAGGATGTTCTGCTATAATTTTATAGGTATACAGCTTGGGAGCAATATTGTTGAGAAACGTGATTTTTTTATAAACATCTTCTTTTTTACCATCATAATATACAATAGCTTTTAATAGGTGTTTTCCTAACCTTTCTGTATCAATTTTTTCTTGATAAACTGGCTGAGAAGAGGTGCCGGTACTTTTATCACTTAAGAAAAACGAAACAGAATCAATTTTGATGTTTTTAGTATTAACAATAGTCGCTTTTAGAGTCTCTCCAATCTTAAATTTGGTCTTATTGTTATCTGTTTTAATCGAAAAATACTTTTTTTTCGAGTCAGAATTGCTTCCACAAGAAAAAACAAGGGAACATAAAATGATGACAACAAATAGGTTACGGTTATTCATAATGAAATTAGAATTTAGAGCAAGATATTTATTTTAATTGGGTTTAAAAAATCATTGTTTTATTTACTAAAGATTGTATCTTTGCACCCGGCAAGTCCTACACAACTAGCTCCTGTTGAATCCTCCAGGGCGGGAACGCAGCAAAGGTAGACGGTTGTAGCAGTGTGATGTAGGTAGCTTGCCTTTTTTTGTATCCGCATTTTTCGTCCTTATCTACGGTCTGAAATTTGGAAAATCTTACGCTTAAATTCATAAATCATACTGTATATTTGTGGCATGAGCACAAATCAAAATTCTAAGGTAGTTTTAATTACCGGAGGATCTTCTGGAATAGGAAAATCAATAGGTGTATTTCTCGTAAATAAAGGGTATATAGTATATGGTACTAGCAGAAATCCAGCTCGCTTTTCGGATTTTAAGATCTTTACCCTTTTAGCATTAGATGTCGCAGATACAAAAGGGATACAAGCAGCAGTCACTTTTATTGAAGAAAAACATGGAAGATTAGATATCCTTATAAATAATGCAGGAGCTGGAATTACAGGACCAATTGAAGAAATACCAGAAGAAGAAATACTAAGAAATTTTACTACAAATTATTTTGGACCTATTAATGTTACAAAAGCTGTATTGCCATTGATGAGAAAACAAGGAGGAGGTATGGTTATAAACATTACTTCTATAGCAGGATATATGGGATTGCCATTTAGAGGTATTTATAGTGCTTCCAAGGCAGCTTTAGAAATGACAACAGAGGCATGGAGGATGGAGTTAAAAAGCGCTAATATAATGATGACAAATGTGGCTCCCGGAGATTTTGCAACCAATATTGCTGCCGGAAGATATCACGCGCCCGTAATAAAAGGTTCTCCATATGAGAAGCCTTACAAAAAAACCTTGGAATTAATGGATGCACATGTAGATGAAGGCAAGGATCCGGAAGAGATGGCAAAAGTTATATTTGAAATTATCAAAGGTAACGATCCAAGAGTACATTATAAGGTAGGTGAGTTTATGCAAAAGTTTTCTATAGTGTTAAAACGAATTTTACCAGATAAGATGTATGAACGGCTGTTGATGAATCATTATAAATTATGATTTATTTTTTGGAATAAATGAAAAGATTATATGACACGGTTATGATAATTTTTATATTCGTAACCTAATAAGAATAAATAATAAATCTAAATATACTACTATGAAGTTTTTTATTGATACCGCTAATCTTGATCAAATTAAAGAAGCACAAGATCTGGGTGTACTTGATGGAGTTACCACTAATCCGTCATTGATGGCTAAAGAGGGTATCACAGGAAAAGAAAATATCATAAATCATTATAAGAAAATATGTGATATTGTAACAGGTGATGTAAGCGCAGAAGTAATTTCTACGGATTTTGATGGAATGGTAAAAGAAGGAGAAGAATTGGCAAAACTTCATGACCAGATCATTGTCAAAGTACCTATGATAAAAGAAGGGGTAAAGGCAATAAAGTATTTTAGTGATAATAATATTAAAACTAATTGTACGCTTGTTTTTTCTGTTGGGCAGGCGCTGTTGGCTGCAAAAGCTGGAGCGACCTATGTTTCGCCATTTATAGGCAGACTGGATGATATTTCTACAGATGGGCTTAATTTAATTGCAGAAATTAGACTAGTATATGATAACTATGGTTTTGAAACACAAATTCTGGCAGCTTCTGTAAGGCATACAATGCACGTAATTGATTGTGCAAAAATCGGTGCAGATGTGATGACAGGACCGCTTTCGTCAATAGAAGGTTTATTAAAACATCCATTGACCGATATTGGGTTAGCAAAGTTTCTGGAAGACTATAAGAAAGGAAATTAGTTCTTAAGTAAGAATATACAATCATACCTATAAAAACTGTTCTTAATCAAGAGCAGTTTTTTGCTTTTCTAAAGTGGCTAATTTGGTATAACTAATTAATTTTTTTTCGAAATTTGGTGAAAATAAATCGGCATTCGGATTGATTATTTTACCTGCACTATCTACCAGTATTACCTTGTTAGAATAATAGATAACAAGTTCTTCTGAAGAACATTTCGGGAACTTAAATTCATATTCATTATCAAGATTAAAATGATGCCTTTTTATTGTTTTTAACCAACTAGATGTCTGGCTATCATCCGTATTTATGGCAATAAAATCAATTTCTGGATAAATGGTACTCAGATAAGAAGTCTTTTTATGCGCTTTTATATAATGATCCTTTCTGTCTATTGACCAAAAATATAAAGCCGTGATTGGTTTTTCAAAGAGAGCAGATAATGTAGTGGTTTCTCCAGAAGATGAAATCAGTTCCTGATCCGGTATTTTGTTTTGTGGCTTAAGCCTCGAAGTAGCTCTTGCTAGTTTTACAAGCTCCTTCTGGAATTTCTTATTATTGCTTCTCGAAAGATAGTGATTTAATACTTTTTTTGAGGAATAGTCATTTTTATTATCCAAAATAAAATTAGTAGTTATTCCTCTCAATAGATTGTTCTTTATATAGGTGTTCCGTATCAGGCTATCTATCAAATCTAATTTGTAGATGGTTTCATTTACAATATTATTGGAAAAAGATAATTTATTAGAATACTTACTATAGGCTGTATTGGTAAAATAATGATTAAGAAATCTGTTATAAGAATATAATCTTTTTAAATGATCATCATTAAAATCTACGCCATTTTGATAGTCAAAAAATGTTGAAGGAACCTCTTTAAAAGAAATAATATTGTTGAGACCATAATATTGATATCTATAATAGTAGATTTCATATCTGGAATAGAAATCATACTCAAAACTAGATTTACATATTTTTTTAGAAAGTTCACTTATATCATATTTATGTATGAGTCGGTTATACCTTTCTGATCTTAAGTTTAATAAAGAATCTTGTTTTAATTTGAATTGTACGGGTGGTAACCTAAAATCTCTTTTTTGCAGATCTTCTCTCTCCATTTCATTTTGTAAGAACATGTCAATAAGAAAATTATTTTTTCTCGCACCATCTCCTGTAAAAACTAATGATTCATCAAAATCTAAGGTGTTTAACCGAATCAAAATACTATCTCCCTTCTCTAATAAGACTAATTGATTTTCGGGTTTGTGTCTGAAAGAATATAAACCTTCTTCCAGATCTTCAACTTTATATACAAATCGATTTTGTTTATCTAAGTATATAGTATCTCCATAATTATTACCTCTTGAAAGGATAATATAATCTGTATTTGGATTTATAATTTCTCCGCCAAAATATGTATCAGTACGTTCTATTTTTTGAGTGGATTCACAACCACAAAAACAAAACGAAAAAATCGAGATATAAATAAAATATTTTATCTTTTTGAAATACATTTTGGGTGCTTTTGTTTTATCTGTAATAAATCAAATGTAAAAGTAAAGAGTTGTTTAATTTGTTAATAATATGTTAATTGTGTGCTCTTTAAGATCTGTTATTGGTCAATATTTTGAAGATATCTAAAAAAATAGGCTGCCTGGTTACATTATCATTACTTAAATGTAAATACTACTTGTTTTACTTGCCAAAATATCTTTTTTTAATATAAAACTCATCTTGAGTACTGCTTTGACTTACAAAATTTACATTTTGCATGCTAATTTTGTTGTTTTTTTAATCGTAGCTATGGCTATGCTCAAAAAAAACTACTTCATTATAGTACAAAAGCCAAACTTTTCGGTTGAAAACGACTACTCAAGATGAGTTCACAGTAATAAGGTTACACATCAAAATGATAATGTGTAACCTTTATTTATTCTATATAGTTAATATTTTTTAAATCTGTTCTATATTGCGACAATTCCTTGCGTATTTGTATCAGGAAGATCTCCAGTCACTTCTTGTACAAATTCTAAGGATTGTCCATTAATTTTGTAAACACCTATCGTGCCATCTAATCCAAATAACTGATATAAGAATTGTCCATCATCAGAAATCCATAAATCAATCCAGCCATCAGTATTAGCAAAAGCTTCTGGTCCGGTAGTGGCACCTAGTGTTCCTGTACCCTGTGCTGCTGTTTGATTTAGAAGACTAATTTGTCCGTCATTAAAACTAAAAGAAGCTAAACCTGCTTCAATAGCATTTGATACAAAAAATGTATTTCCATCAGCAGTAAAGTCTAACCAGCAAGCGGTTCTTCCGGTATTATTTTCTCCACTTCGTACATCAAGATTGATAGGAATTAATCTTCCGCTTCTGGAAATTTTCCAGGTAGATACTGATCCGTCCTGTAATGCTGGAAAAGCAGGAGGTGTTCCATCTGATTGGAATTCGCGTGCTTCTGTTACTACTACATAATTATCTCCTACAATTTGAAATCCAATAGCAGAAGGTAAATTTCTTCCTTCACTATTTCCTCGTAGGGTAGAAGTAGCAGCAGATACAGGTCTTCTTGTTACACGTCCATTTCTGAAGGCTCTGTAAACAACAAGCTCTCCTTGACTTCTGGATGCCAAGGCAGAAGATCCGGAATTAATAGATGTTACAGCTAAGAATCTTCCATCCGGAGAAAATTGAACAGCAGAAGGTCTATTTGCAAGATACCTTGTAGAGCCAGGTATCGGGATTAGGTATCCTTTCTTAAATAAGTAATATCCTGTAATGGTTCCTTGCTGAGCAGGCTCTCCTTGTTCTAAAAACTCAGGACGTGTTATGTTTGAAACATATACAATTCCTTTAATTCCTCTATATAGTAAAGCCTTATTTTTTGCAGGGGTATAGGCGATACTATTAGGGCCAATTGCACCAGTAGAAACGGGAGAACCTATTCTTTTTAGCGAATAGTCATTCAAAATTCTGAAGGATGTAATCGTATTACTACCGGCGTTAACAACCAAAAGATTCTTATTATCGTCTGTTTTGGTTGCTGCATAGGCAGAGATTAATGGATCTAACCCTTCGCCACCATCATAGTCTCCTCCATTTCCTCCAGTAGGAAAATTTCCAATTTTTGTTAGCTGCCCGTCATCGGCTCGACCATAAGCAACAATAGAATTAGCACCTTGAACATTTCCTGATATTTGCCCATCACCATTAGACATTGCATATACGGCTCCAACAAAATTTCCAGGAGATGATTTGTCAATTTCTTCTTCTTCATCCACAATACTGGCAGAAGTAGGAGCAATAGATTCTTCTGCAACCTCATCCTTATTACAGGACATAAATGTGAGAAAGGACAGTAAAAGCAGGGATAATGATATGTTTTTTAAAGTTTTCATTCTAGACGATTTTTTAAATTAAAAATTTGTGCTTAATGTTAAGAAGTATTCTACTTTAAGATATTTGGCCATATTTCTAGTAGTGATTAAACAATTCTCATTGTTTGGGTATTTTGTCTAATATATTCTCAATAACTTACTTTGTATTGTGATTAATTATTAATTTATTAAAAAAATATTTTGTTAAAGAATTGATAATATTTGAATATTTGTCTCTCTTTTTGTTAGGTACAAAACAAAAAAAAGTAAAAATCAACTAATTACGTTAACATAATTTTAACCATATACTTGAAGATAAAATTATAATGCAGAAGATTATTTAATATAAATTTAATGTAAAAAGCAATGTTTAAATTCATATTGAAATGTTTCTTGTTGTAAAACGATTTTTCTACTTTTGCCGAAAATTTAACTATTACAATATATAAGGTATGTTATCAGTTTCTAATCTTTCAGTCCAATTCGGAAAGCGCGTGTTGTTTGACGAAGTAAATACTAATTTTACACAAGGTAACTGCTATGGTATTATTGGAGCAAACGGAGCTGGAAAGTCTACTTTTTTAAAGATTCTTTCTGGAGCTTCTGAACCTACATCAGGACATGTGCATTTAGAACCAAGTAAACGGATGTCTGTTTTAGAACAGAATCATTATGCTTATGATACGTATACTGTGCTGGAGACAGTCATTATGGGTAATAAAGTTTTATATAAAATAAAATCAGAAATAGATGCGTTGTATGCTGATTATACAGATGAGAACGCAGAAAAAATCGGAGAGCTTCAGGTACAATTTGAAGAGATGAATGGTTGGAATGCTGATAGTGATGCAGCGACTATGTTATCTAACTTGGGGATTAAAGAAGGGCTGCATCATATTAATATGTCAGATTTGGATACAAAACAACGTGTGCGAGTGTTATTGGCACAATGTTTATTTGGTAATCCTGATGTGTTAATTATGGATGAACCAACCAATGATTTGGATTATGAAACAATCTCCTGGCTAGAACACTTCTTAGCAAACTACGATAATACAGTGATTGTAGTATCTCATGACCGGCACTTTTTAGACTCGGTTTGTACACATATCTCTGATATTGATTTTGGAAAAATCAATAATTATAGCGGTAACTATACATTCTGGTATGAATCTTCGCAATTAGCCGCAAGACAAAGAGCACAGCAGAATAAAAAAGCCGAAGAGAAAAAGAAAGAATTGCAAGAGTTTATTGCTCGATTTAGTGCCAACGTAGCAAAATCGAAACAAGCTACTTCTCGTAAAAAGATGATTGAAAAATTGAATATAGAAGATATAAAACCTTCTAGTCGTCGATATCCTGCAATCATTTTTGAAAGAGATAGAGAAGCCGGAGATCAGATTCTTAACGTAGAAGGACTTGGTGCCACTGCAGAAGGAGAAGTATTATTTAAGAAAATTAATGTAAACCTGGCCAAAGGTGATAAAGTAGTCGTATTCTCTAAAGATTCTCGTGCTACAACTACCTTTTATCAAATATTGAATGATAAACTAAAGGCAGATGCCGGAGAATTCTCCTGGGGTATTACAACAACACAATCGTATTTACCAGCGGATAATAGCGAATATTTTCAAAACGATTTATCACTGGTTGATTGGTTGCGACAATGGGCAACAACAGAAGAAGAACGCGAAGAAGTATTTCTTAGAGGTTTTCTAGGTAAAATGATCTTTAGCGGCGAAGAGGCCTTAAAAAAATCAAATGTTCTTTCCGGAGGAGAAAAGGTTAGGTGTATGTTATCCAGAATGATGATGACAAGAGCCAATGTGCTAATGCTGGATGAGCCAACAAATCACTTGGATCTCGAATCTATTACCGCTTTTAATAATTCCCTTAAAAATTTTAAAGGTACCGTACTTTTTACTACTCATGATCACGAATTTGCTCAGACAGTAGCTAATCGTGTCATAGAGTTAACACCAAATGGTGTTATAGATCGTTACACAACCTTTGATGAATATATGAGTGACACTAAAATAAAAGAATTACGGGAGAAAATGTATGCCGTAAAAGTATAAATACAAGCTGTATTGTAACATCGTTGAAAGTTTTTCGTTTATTGAGATAATAAAATAGTTTTATTTTTGTTAACTAATTTTGGGATAAATTTCACACAGCTCTGAACGATCAACATATAATAAAAGAAATTAAAAATGGTAATTCACAAGTTTTTGAATTGATATTCAAAAAATATTTTAAGCCATTAGTTGCGTATGCACATTCATATATTTCTGATATTGATATAGCTCAGGATCTTACTCAGGATATCTTTCTAAAATTATACGAGAAGCGCAGTACAATAGAGATCCATACTTCCCTAAAAGCGTTTTTATATACTTCTATAAGAAATCGTTGTTTTGACTATATAAAAACCAATAACATTCATAAGAAACACAAAGATCAACTACAGATAGTATCTTCTTTGAATAATATTGATGATGAAGATCCGATGCTACAACGTGCTGAGTTATATGTCAAAATCCACGAAGCGATTAAATCCCTTCCGGATCAAAATCAAAAAATTTTTAAGCTAAGTAGGCTAAACGGAATGACAAATCAAGAGATAGCAGACGAATTACAAATTAGTAAACGTACTGTAGAGACTCATATAAGCAATGCACTTAAAAAAATAAAATCCATGGTAACATTGATTTTAATATTGTTGATTCCCAAATTTTTTTTATAATCTTTTACGTGTATAGCTATAGATGTTCGTCTTAGAGTTATAAAACTATAAAATGAACAGAAAAAACTTGCTAATCATTTGTTGGATGATCCTTCACGGAACCTTAAAAATGTATGGTCAGAAACCTATTAACAATACATCTGAAACCAAACATACAATAAGTGGTTATATAAAAGAAACAGGCAGTCAGGAATACCTTCCTACAGTATCTATTTACATACCAGAAAAAAAAGTAGGTACTACCACCAATGATTATGGGTTTTATTCATTGACCTTAGAAGAAGGTACTTATGAAGTAGTCATTTCTTATATAGGGTATCAAACAATCAGAAAGCAATTAGACTTGCAAAGCGATATAGTACTTAACCATACATTAGAACTTGATCTCGAGGCTCTAGATGAAGTGATTATTGATGCTAATAAAGGAGTAAACGAAAGTCAGGTTACTCAAATGAGTGTGGTGACTATGAAGCCCTCTGAGATAAATGACATTCCTGCCATTTTGGGAGAGAAAGATGTTATAAAGGCGCTACAATTAATGCCGGGAATACAAAGAGGAAATGAAGGAAGTGCCGGTTTTTTTGTTCGAGGAGGTACACCGGATCAAAACCTAATCATTCTGGATGAAGCCCCAGTATATAATTCAAATCATTTGTTTGGGATCTTTTCTGTATTTAATGGGGATGCCATACAATCTATCGAAACTTATAAAGGAGGATTCCCTGCGAGATTCGGAGGTAGATTATCATCAGTCCTCAAAATAGATATGAAAAATGGTAATAAAGAACGGTTTAGCGGAAAAGCCAGTATAGGATTGATATCTTCTTCACTGCTTTTTGAAGGCCCTATAAATAAAGGAAAAACATCATTTATTTTTAGCGGGCGCAGGACATATGCAGATTTATTAACAATACCATTTCAGCCATCAGATTTTAAAGCAGGCTACTACTTTACAGATCTTAATTTTAAAGTACATCATATATTTAATGAGAAAAATAAATTGTATTGGAGTAATTACTTTGGTCAGGATAAATTTACCGGAAGCGAAGAGTTTGAGGAAGGAGATGATTTTAAAACCAGATTGTTTTGGGGTAATATAACCTCTACCTTGAGATGGAATCATCAATTTAATGATAAGTTTTTTTCTAATACATCCTTAATTTTTAGTAACTATAATTTTGGAGCAGAACAAGAAGAGAAATTTGATGATGAACGTTTTTTATTTAAGCTAAGTTCAGGCATTGATGATTATGGGATCAAAGCTGATTTTGATTATTATCCTAATCCACAACATTCAATACGTTTTGGGGTAGCATCCACATATCATAATTTTGTACCCCAACAGTCAAAAGTTCGAATAACAGGTGAAAACAATACAGATATCAAACAAAAAATAGAATCAGTAGAGAGTGCAGCCTATATAGAAGATAACTGGAATATAAATAGTTCATTGAGTTTTTCACCGGGTATACGATTTACTCATTTTCAGTTCAAAACTAAAAGTTATTTCAATTTTGAACCTCGTGCTACATTGTCCTGGAACATAAAACCTGATTTAGCCTTAAAAACATCATACGCAAAAATGAACCAATACATTCACCTGCTTTCTAATTCAGGGATTGGATTACCTACAGATTTATGGGTTTCTTCAACAGATCGATTAAAACCCCAAATGTCTCAGCAATATGCTCTTGGAGTAGCAAAAGACTTTTTGGATACCGGGTATTCCATTACCTTAGAAGGGTATTATAAGAAGATGGATGATGTCATAGCGTACAAAGAAGGCGCTTCGTTCTTATTGTTATCAGATTTAGGCACGGGGCAGGAGGTAGACTGGGAAGAAAATATTACCACAGGAGAAGGATGGGCTTATGGAGCCGAATTGTTATTAAGAAAGAAGTATGGAAAACTTACCGGATGGATGGGATACACTTTATCCTGGTCAGAAAGGAAATTTGAAGAACTTAATCGTGGTAGAAAATTCTTTTCACGGTATGATCGAAGACATGATCTTTCATTAGTAGGTATTTATAAACCAAACGACCGAATTACACTATCAGGTTCCTGGGTTTTCTCTACCGGTAATAATTTTAATCTACCAGATAAAGAAACGATCTCGAATGCCAATAATTTTCCAATTTCTTTTCCCTTATCTTCTAGCGGAGGAACTACCTCTTTTACGACGGAACGTAATAATTTTAGAGGAGAAAACTATCATCGGTTGGATTTAGGAATACAATTTCACAAAAAATTCAGTAAATTAAGAGAACGCACCTGGGCATTTTCTGTATATAATATTTATGGACGAAAAAACCCATTCTTTTATTTTTTTGACGACTCCAAACTCAAAAAAATATCAATATTACAATTCATTCCTTCTATTAATTATAGCTATAAATTCTAGATCATGAAGCCAGTATTATTAGGATTATCCAAAAAAACTTTGAAAAAACAACAAATGAGATATTTTAATTTTTTAGTACTGATGACACTCAGTATTGTATGTTCTAATTGTGAAACAAATATAGATGCCAGTGATTTGTTGGATCAGCAACAACTTGTTGTAATTAATGGTTATTTATCCCCACAAGATACCTTATTAAAAGTTCAAATATCAAAATCAAAGTCAAGAGCAGATTCCAGAGAAACAACCATTGAAGATTTAGCAATCAAAAACGCAATAGTTGTTATCAAAGACGAAAATGATAATGAGGTCTCATTGACGTATTCAAGTGTATCGTTTAGTTATGAAGCTCCAGCCAATGATTTACCAATTCTAGCAGGAAATACATATTTTTTGACAGCTATGGTAGATGGTAACGAATACAAATCATCTTGTATGATACCTGTTAATAAGGTGCAAAATATTGAAAGTGATATTAAAGATGAGCCTGGAGGAGGCGAGTTTGGGCGTAGAATATTGAATTTGAAAATTGAAGATATAAAAGATGAAAGGAATTTCTATATAACCGGAGGAACTATAACTCACAATTTTATAGATGATGGTATTTCTGTACGTGATCTGGATTTCGATTTTGAACACTTTGCGACTGATAGTAATAGAGAAAATGCCATTATTGCTTTGGAAGGATTTTTTACAATATTAAGCAATCCAGTGTCCGAAACACCCAAGATTAATTTAAAAATAACGAATAATGAACAAATATTGTATGATGCATTGAGAGCAGACTTTTTCAATGACTATAATGATGGAGATCCTTTTTTTGAACCTATTATCGCTCCCACAAATATTGAAGGAGAAAATGGTTTTGGAGTTTTTGCAGGATATCAGATAACAGAGATTGAAATAGATGCTATGTAAGTAGTTTTTGATTGATTATTAATTTTTGCGTTTTACTCTTTTTTTTTAATAGCTATGACTATGCTAAAAAAAAATCACTTTATTATAGAACTAAATCTGAATTTTTTGATTAAAAACCGATATGTAAGACGAGTTCAATATAAAAATAAAGAAGTTGGAAATATTTTATTAATTTAAAAACCTATTAAGATGTGTATTATAAAAGAAAATATGATTGATCATTTTTTGATTAAATATTTATCAGGAAATACAACAGAAACAGAAACTACTCATATGGAAAATTGGATTGCACAATCTACTGATAATAAGCTCTATTATGAAACAATTCATAAATTATGGGTTAATAGGATTGTTTTGTAAGCGATAAGATGTATTTAATTAATGAGAAAAATTTAAAGTTTTTAATCGCTAATATTAGGAGAACCATTTCAATTATAGTAGTATACTCAATTATTTACTATTTTTAGCCTCTAATTATAACATTATATATGAATCCTGAAGAAGAAGATCATATTATTCCACTTATTACAAGCTACCTTCAAAATGAGGTAAATAGTGAAGAACGGAGATATGTTGAGCATTGGATTCACCTTTCTGAGTCTAATAAATTAGATTTTGAAAAGTATACAGCTGTTTGGGAGGCAGCTTCAAAAACTAATGTTTTTGATAGTGTTGATATTGATCAGCAATGGGACAAATTTCTGGATACTACAAAAATCAGGCAGCAAGAGAAGAAGAGATCAAAAAATGTTTTTTTTAAGATTGCAGCCTCAGTAGTAATACTTCTAGGATTAGCAACTTATTTTTTCTTCAATATGAACGAAGAAGTTTTACTGGTAGCAAAAAATGGTAAAGAGAATAAATTTGTACTTCCTGATGCTACAAATGTGTGGTTAAATAAAGGAAGTCAATTAATATATAGCAAAGGTTTTAATAATAAAGAGAGAAAAGTAACATTAAAAGGAGAAGCATTTTTTGATGTGACCAAAGATTTAGATAAACCTTTTTTAATTAGCTGTAATGAAACCATAACAAAGGTATTAGGAACTTCTTTTAACCTAAAAGGTGACCCTGTAACAAGAGAGACAGAATTAATTTTGTTGAGCGGTCGGGTAGAGTTTTCTTCTGAGAATGGGAAGAAAATTTTAGAAGCGGGTGATAAAATATCAGCATCGCCAGATGGCGCATTATCAAAAACAAGGAGTTATAACCCTAATTTTTCCTCTTGGAGAACAAGAAAATTAATTTTTGAAAAAACATTGATGGATCAGGTAATTAAAGATGTAGAAATACGTTATCGTAAGAAGATTCGTATAGAGGATAACCAATTCCGAAGATGCAAGCTAACTGCTAGTTACGACAATGAATCCTTTGAAGATGTGCTGCAGACATTTAAAATTTTGTTTGGTATACATGTAGAATATATTGATTCTGAAACCGTTGTTATTAAAGGAGGCAGTTGCAAATCGTAATTTGAGAGTTGAGTCTGAAATGCGGAATTACTGATTCTGAATAATTGTGAGGTTAGGGATTTTTAGATTCATATGTATAATTGTAGTGGTAGGATGTCTTAGTGGATATTCTCAAGAATCTATTCTAGATAAAAAAATAAACATATCAAAACAAGACGTTTCAATCGCTTATTTCTTTGATTTATTAGAAAAAGAAACAGGGGTTACCATAGCCTACTCAGATGATGCTATTGATATTTTTAAAATTGTTTCTATTAATTTTGAAGAAAAACCATTGCATCAGATTTTAAGAAGTGTTTTTCCTTCACAAAGCTATAAATTCAAGGTTTTAGGACAAAAACTTCTTATCTATAAAAGACCTAACAGGTATACACTAAATGGATATATTTCTGAAAAAGGAAGTGATGAGTACTTGCCAGGTGCTTCAATCTATATTCCGGAACTAAATGTTGGTACAATAACGAATGATTATGGGTTTTATTCAATTACTCTGGCAGAAGGTAATCATACGGTGCTTTTTTCTTTTGAAGGTTATAAAAAAGTAGAAAAGAAAATTAATCTTCTGGAAAACTTTGATCTAAACCTTAGTCTGGATATAGAAACACAACATCTGGAAGAAGTATTAGTTAATTCTGATAACGAGACAAAGCAAAGTAACATTACTCAGATAAGCTCAGAAAGATTAAAATCATCTGTTTTTCAAGATATTCCGGTGGTTTTGGGAGAAAAAGATGTTCTTAAAACATTACAGTTATTACCTGGGATACAATCAGGAAATGAGGGTTCTGCTGGTTTTTATGTTAGAGGGGGTACTCCTGATCAAAATCTTGTCGTATTAGATGAGGCTACCGTATATAATTCGAATCATCTTTTTGGGATTTTTTCTATCTTTAATGGAGATGCTATCAGGTCTGTTAATATTTTTAAAGGTGGATTTCCAGCCCGTTTTGGAGGGAGGTTATCTTCTGTTATAAAAATTGATACAAAAAACGGGAATAAAGAAAAATTTAATGGGAAAGCTACTATTGGGTTGATATCTTCATCATTTCTTCTGGAAGGTCCTATAAAAAAGAGTGTGTCTTCTTTTGTCCTAAGTGGGCGCAGGACGTATGCCGATTTGGTATCACTGCCATTTCAGAATGGTAGAGATAAAATTATTTATTATTTTACAGATGTCAATGCCAAGTACCATCATGTTTTTAATGATAAGAATAAGCTATATTGGAGTACTTATTTTGGTCAGGATAAGTTCAGAAACAAATCTATTGGCGTAACTCTTCAGGGAGAAGAAATTGAATCAACACAAAAAATAGAATGGGGCAATATCACATCTACCTTACGATGGAATCATGAATTTAGTGATCAATTATTTTCTAATACTTCATTGATTTTTAGTAATTATAAGTTTGCTGTAAATTCAGAAAGTAATACGCTTGCTACAAGTGCAAATAGCGCAGAGGCATTTTCTAATACGAGTTCAGGAATAAATGACTACGGGATTAAGTCTGATTTTAGTTATTTCCCAAACCCCAGACATCAAATAAAATTTGGTCTCGCATCAACTTATCATAATTTTACACCAAAAGAGATTCGTATTTCAAATTCGGCAGCAGATATAATTACGAATAAGCAAGAAATTAAAACTTTAGAAAGTGGTTTGTATATTGAAGACGATTGGAAAGTAAGTAATAAGATAAGTATAAATCCTGGTATTAGGTTAAGTCATTTTCAGCATAGAAATTCCGGGTATTTTAGACCAGAAATCAGGCTTTCAGGAGCATATAGACCTTATCCGTTATTTAGTATAAAAGCTTCTTATGTAAAAATGAATCAATACATTCATAGATTGTCAAATACCGGATTGGGGTTACCAACAGATTTATGGATATCCTCTACAGATAAATTAAAACCACAGGTATCAGAGCAAGTCACATTGGGGTTAGCAAAAGATTTTGATAATAATGGATATACCGTGACAATAGAAGGATATTATAAAAAGTTGAATGATGTGATTTCTCTAAAAGAAGGAGCATCTTTTTTAGGAGGATCTGGAGTTATAGAAGATATTGTAACTTCCTTTGAAACAGTAGATTTTGAAAATGGAATCACTACGGGACAAGGATGGGCATATGGAAGTGAATTTTTAATAAGAAAAAAAAGAGGAAAATTTACAGGTTGGCTTGGATATACACTATCCTGGTCAGAAAGGCAGTTTGATGAACTAAACGGCGGGAAAAAGTTTAAAGAAAGATATGACCGTAGACATGATTTTTCACTTGTTGGGATTTACAAACCCAGTAAAAAAATAACAATATCCAGTAGTTGGGTATTTTCTACAGGAATTAATTATAATATTACAAATATTTTAGGAGTCTCAGCAACAGATGATTTCCCTATAGATACAGACCCCTTTGGATCAGATTTTTCAATGTTTAATGTGGATAAGAATAATTTTAGAGGAGAAAGTTTTCATAAATTGGATCTGGGCATACAGTTTCATAAAATAACAAAACGCAATAGAGAGCGAACCTGGGGGATTTCTATTTACAATGTATATGCCAGAAAAAATCCTTTTTATTATGAAACATCGATAGCAGAGAATTCTCCAAATATTAGAAATTCCTTATTCAAAAGATATTTTTTACAACTTATTCCATCGTTTAATTATACATTAAAATTTTAGCGTATGAAGTATTATTTTATAGTATTGATTAGTTTTTTATATTTAGGCTGTGACGATTTCGGAGAAGAAGTTGATGACAGACCTTCAGGAAGAACGCAATTTGTATTAATCAATGGTTTTTTATCTCCAGAAGAACCTGTCATCAGAATCAGAGTGTCAAAAACTGTTTCGATTTTTGAGGATATATCAGACCTTACAACAGCTGATTTGAGGGATGCTTTAACTATAAAAAACGCTATGGTTACTATTATGAATGAAAATCAAAATGAGATAGTCCTTACATATAGGTCAGAAAGCAGAGCTTATGAAATTGAAGCGTCAGAATTCCCTATTATCCCCGGACAAAAATATGGTTTAAAAGTTGTCACAGAAGGCAAAGAATTTACAGCACAATCAATTATTCCTACAGAAATAATTGATGATATAACAACTACTAGCTCCCAAATCATAAATGAAGGAGGTATTTCGTTAAAATTCCTAAACATCCAATTTGATGATGTTGTAGGAGAAAATAGTTTTTATGTTGTAGGTGGAACCGTTATAAATCTTGATAATCCAGATGCTACAGCAACGTTTGTTGATTTTGGTAGTAAGCAATTTGTGACAGATGTGAATGGAGATGGCATTCCCATATCCGTAAATGGTCAGGTTTTTAACGCAAATCAAAATATGGAAGTTACTATTAGAGTTGCAAATACAGAAGAATTGATATATGAGACTTTAAGGGCTTCTTTTATTAATGAAGATCAAGCAGCAAGTGATCTGTTTTTTGAACCTTTAATTCCACCTAATAATATACAAGGAGATGGAGGATATGGAGTATTTGGCGGGTTTAGGTTATTTGAAAAAAAGATTAGGTTATAAGCTACACGAATTTTAGTATTACCTCAACATCAGTAAGCTGATTACATTTCGGATTATGTATATATGTTAGTATAAATAGACTTCTTTCATAGAAAAGCAACTATTTTTTAAAAAAAATGTACTGATTGGTACATTAAAATGAAAAAACATGATAAAGAATCAGTTATTAAAGTAGGGCAGGGGTTATTTTAAAATTATAGGGTATCACATACGGGTACCGAGGAGATTTTAAAAGAATCGAATTACCCTATAAATTCTTTCTATTATAATTTTAAAAGCAAGGAGAAGTTTGCAGAATATATAATAGAATATTATGGAAATAATTCTACAAAATTTTATAAAAGTATTCTTGATGGTCAACAGGTAAAAAACCCAGTAAAACGATTTGAATTGTTCTCTGTTTTCAATGGAAGATAGCGTGGTTAAAAACAATTTTAAATCAGTATGATAGATCTGGATAAGAACACTAAAAAAGGAAGGTGCATCAAGCATAAATAACGATAGAGTGCTATTTAAAGGTATCAGGAAAAAGCATGGATTTTCGAAATAATAAAATCAGCATAGCCTGATCTGTTATATAGCAGACAACAAATTGTGTAAAAGAAAACATCCTATTCTTTATCAGTATTCTGAGAATACTTGTAAATCAAAAAAAAGCCATAAATAATAAAGATACCTGTAAATAATATTCTAAAGTTAAAATCCTGATCTTCACGCATATAATTATACAGTCTAAAACTTCCAAAAAGTACTAGGGCTAATCCGATCATAAGATCCCAGGTCTTACGAGGTGTTTTTTCATCTTCTTCCATAGGTATTTACAATAGTTTTTTTATTAAAAATTGAATAGTGTCTAGAACATACGCAACAAAACCTTTAAGTATATCAAACTTCGTTTCATTGCTGATATGCGAATTAATATGAATTGTAGGGGTGTACAGTGTTTTTGTAAAAATTGTAGGGTAATCATGTTACCTGTATATGGCCGTTTATGACTATTTCCCAGATACATAGTGTGATTTTAAGCATTAAAATATTTGCTGTCCCAGATTGCTGTATTAAAGTTTTTACCCAAGGCAAAGCCATAAAACAAAACGACTGCAGCCACGGATTTGAACATGAAAAGAAATACCATTATAAACGTAGAGGTAGTTTTTTCTTTACTAAACAGCCCGTCAGGGATCATAAAAGTAAGTAAAAGGCTTACAATAAAGGTAAGGAATAATAAGTTTTCAAAACTTTTAAAAAACCACATCATCCATTTTCGAAACGGATGTAAATCATTACCCCATTTGTGAATTAAGTAATAATAGTCATTTCCCATAGGAGCAAATAGCAAAGGATCATCTGCGTTTGCAAGTTTAAAAAGCTTAGAGGGAGCAATAATTTTAAAGCCTTTTAGCTCAACTCCATGATTTTTTTCAATTTGTTCAATGGCACGTAGCGCTTCTTCCGGGGTTTTTCCTTTAAAATATTTAGTGTCTAAAAAACGTAATCGATAATCAATACAAATTTTTTTGATCTGATCAATATGATAAATATTATGAGTTTCTAACTGATCAAAAATAAGTTCATTATGATCAGTAGTAGATTTATTTACGAGTGTATTTATAATCCTGTCATTGCCTTTATCCTTAGATTCTAATATGGATAGTACTTGCAGCTTCCATGTAGTCTCATCAAATTGTTTATCTCTCAGACGAGCAAGCTTTTTTTCAATGTTAGTTTTTGGAAATATCATCTTTCTTTTCTTTAGCTCTACTAAATTAAGAATTTAGCTTTTAGAATACAAAAAAGAAAATAAGATGTTTTTTTTTAGATTATTGATGCCATAAAAATACTTAAATATAAAATTAGATTCACTGATGACGAGTTGTTGATTTAAAGGAGGTACCATGAACAATTCCAGCATGAACTCACGCTAATTAGTCCTATTTTGTAGTTCTGATATGATTTTACTCTCTTTTGCTGTTTCCATTGGGATATTATAAGAATTCCAGAATTCTGTATTAAATTCTTTTGCTTGACTTTCAATACTAGAACCAATGTCCATATTACTATTAAACGGATAATTATCCAAATCATCAATTATTATTTTATTTATAAAAAGCTCTTTTTTAGGATATTGTGTAAAAAGTATTTTTTTTGATTCAAAGCCTTTAAAAATTCGCCATTGATCTTCTTCTTTCTGATATTTCAGATACATTTTTCCTTTGTATTCCTGATACTCTAAAACCAAATTATAATATACCTGAAGTGCCCCATTTGTAAACCTTCTTACCCAGGATCTATTATTTATCGCCGCTCTTGTTAGTTCAATTTTTACAAATGCATAAGTTTGTGTATCTATAAATAGCGTAGAACTTTGAAAAGGTTTGTCGATACCATTTATTTTATAAACCAGTCCATTGTCGTATGGCAATACACTTTCTAATTCATATTTCCATCCATTTTTTCCTTTTATAGGTCCGTAATCAAAGCGAATTAAATCGTCTTCGACTAAATCTATAATCGAATTTTTACGCTCTGAATTTTTACTCCATGGGTGCTTATCGCCCAAATAATTTGTTTTTATTTCCAACAGTTCAACCCTTGGTTCTCTTCTAGTTTTAAAGCCCTGATAAAAAAGTTTTGTAGCACATTCCAGGTACTCAACATACCTGTCGTCTTCTTTTTGAAGGTCTCTTACATAGCCTTCTAGAATATAGGGTTGGTTAGGATAGTTATTTTGGATTTCCTTATATGCTTTTCTTACAATTTCTTTAGCTGTAAATTCTTTCTTTTTGGTAGCCATTATAACAACTTCGTCAAGATTGGTGGCTTTTGCTGAAAGGAATATTTTTTGATTTTTATTAAAAGTACTTACTTTTTTTGATACTGATGTATAACCAATTATTGAAACTATTATGATACTTTCTTCTTTTCCAACGGGTATATGGAAAACAAAAAAACCATCATTATTTGTTATTGTTCCTATGGACTCTGACTTAATATATACAGAAGCAAAGGGTATTGGCTCAGAAGTTTCTACATCTAAAACCTGACCAGAAATAGAGAAAGTATTATTTTGGGAAAAGCTACTGAAAGAAACTAGTAATAAAATAATGGAGGTGTGGGTTTTTAAAAATCTTTTCATAATCTCTAGACGATTGAGTTAAAATATTGTTACATAATTAATGTGAAACTTTGTCTGTTCGAATTCAGAATCCAAAGTGGCTTATACTTTTTTCATCTGCTGTAAAAATGCTCTTTTTGACTCAATTTTCGACTTTTTCTTATTTCGGTGCTGCTATGAAGTGCAAAAAACACTTCAATTGATCAAAAAAATACTATTTTTCGTCTGAATCAGGAAATCAAGAAGACTCTAATATAAACCCAAGAATTAGTTCCTGTTTTAGATATCTACTTTTTGAATAGATATTTTCAATTTTTAGATTCAATTCTTTTTCGAATATCTTCTACCGTATGTACTATTTGGTTTCTAAGGAAAGTATCTCTGGTTTTTTTATAAGCATGTTCTAAAATAGGGATTGATTTTTTTGTTCCAATACTTTTAAGAGGGTCGCATATAATATCTTTTATGTAGCTTTTATTTGTTGTAGTAAATAGGTTTAATAATATATCTTCTATTCCATCTTTACAGGTGTGTTTTAATGCTCTAAGCGCACTAATTTTAATAATTTTAGAGCGATTTTCTATTAGGTCTACAATTGGCGTTAAATTTATATTTCCAAAACATTTATTCATTTCATCAATTCCCAACAAAATATTTATTTTACAATTTTGTTGCTTTTCATGGCTAAGTTTTTCCATTAAAAAATTAAAAAGATCAATATCATGAGTGTTTTTACAAAAAAATGAAAGAGCGTAATAGATGTATTCTTTATGATCTATGTATTTTTTACTTTTTAACAGTTCCAATAGTTCCATTTTGTTTTCATTTTTATTTAATGATCTCGCTTTTACATACGCAAAATGGCTAATTAGATCTACACTACTGGTTACATTTTTTCTCCATTCTTTTATTAAAGGTGAATAGTTTTCTCTGGAGGACATCATTTCTATGAGAAATGCCATGTTTTTATTTTTCAGATCAGCTTCTAATTCTTTTTTTGCAAAATTTATTTTCTCTTCAATTTCCACGGTTTTTTTAATTTTGAGTTGCTCCTGCAATGGTAATGTTTGGTATGTGCAACTTTTTAATTAAGAAATAAAAGTAGCAGAAAAGAACAAAACTATTGTTAAGTTCTTAAAAAAGGACTAAAACTGAAAGGAAACAGAGCATCACTACTAAAAAAATGATAACACTTCTTACATCCTAAGCGTATACTATTAAAATACATAAGAACAATAGTTTGCAGAACTGGATGTCAAAATCATATACGTTATCGCGGCTCGTGTATAGTGCAACAAAACAATAAAATTAAAGGAATCCTTGGTGTTCATCTAATTTTGTGCGCTCAGTGTTTTTTTGTTAATAGTTTATCCAATAAATCAATTAGTAAATTTTCAGATGACGGAGCGTACTATGTAAACAGATACTACATTTCGTATTTGTCAGAGGGTCATTTTTTATATTTTGATTTATTTTTTCAGTTTAAAAGCCAAATTAAAAATTTGGTAGTTTTCAGCAAATAAAACATAAATCTTTTGGTTTAATACTTAAAGACTTATGTTTTTATGGTGTTAGTTGTTGTTGCCGTGCATCTTGATTAGATGAAACAAATTTTGGGTAGCTGGTTCTTGTATGGCTTGTTTCGGAAAATCAGTTAGAATATTTCGATATAAAATAAATATAGTGAATTGTAATAAATTCAGATATAATTAAGTTCATCGGCAATAGCGATACACGTTATAAGTTATTTTATTTTAACTTGATTCTAAATCCAAGTTTTAGCAGTTTTTTCGGCATATTCTAAAAATGTTTTTGCTTTTCTACCCAAAACGTGCTCAATATCGTTAACAACTTGTTGATTTTTTGGATTAGTTAGCACATGACTAAATAAATACTCAATTAGCCAAATAGCCTCATTAGGCATTTGCATTTTTTTCATTCCATCTACATACTGTTCTAATGTGATGTCGTAAAAGTTCAGACTTCTGCCGCTGGTCTTTGAAATGATGTTAATGATATCCTTAAAAGTAATTAATTCTGGACCTGTTACTTCAATGATTTCACCATTATAGCTATCATCCAGTAAAACAGTGGCAGCAACTTCGGCAATATCATTGGCATCTACAAATGGAATTAAAACATCAGACATTGGTAATGCCACCTCTCCAGATAAAATAGGTTCTAAAAAGAAACTTTCACTCCAATTTTGGTTAAACCAAGAAGCTCTAACAATAGTATAATTCATACCAGAGTCCATGACAATCTTTTCACAGGCCTCTGCTTCGGTTTCGCCTTTTCCAGAAAGTAAAACCATTTTTTTGACTCCTAATTCTTTGGCTAAAATGGTTAAACTAAGGATGGCTTCTTTGGCTCCGGGAACAGCCAGATCTGGATAATAGGTAACATACATTTTTTCGATGCCACTTAAGGTTTTTACCCAAGTATCTTTATTATCCCAATCAAAGCTTGGTGATGCGTTTCTTGAGCCAATTCTAGGTTCGATCCCTTTGTTTTTTAATTGTTCTACGATTCGGCGACCAGTTTTACCGGTTCCGCCAATAACTAAAATATTTGTTTTCATAATGAGTTGTTTTAAAATATTTTTTGAATAAATGTTGATATCAGTAATAGGATAAATGAAATCATACCTGAAATGGTTCTAATGGTATGATAATGATTCCAGGTATTTTCATAATAGGTTCTGAAATTCTTTAGCTCTAATAGGCTAGATTTGTGAATGTTCAACGCGTCTAATTCATTGTTTAAAGGAACATTTCCAAAGGCTGTAATACCAAAAGTGCCAACTAGATGAATGATTGCTGATGCTAAGACCAACCAAAACACAGGATTGTTGTTAAACTGTAGGTATGCAGTAATAATTAGGGTAATCAAGCTTCCAAAGAACACTATAAAGAATGCTGGGTTTAAGATTTCTCTATTAATATGCTGCATAGTCTCCAAATAAGACAAATCACCTACTTTTTTTGTTCCTAATATGATCGAAACAGACCAGGCGAAGAAAAAACCTGTAGAAAGCGCATTCAATAAAACTGTTATAAAAAGAACACAGGTTTTCATGCTATTATTTTTTTTGTTAAATAATTTCCATAGTATAATACAATGAAGTAATATTCGACGATAATGGTGTAAAACACAGGATCTCCAAAAAACTTCGAATAGGTACCTCCATTAGGAACAGCAAAGACAGGAACTGTTATTAATGCATCCAATATAATAGCCATAATTATAAACGTAAGTGCCAATGCGGATGGTTTCATCCATCTTTTGTTATAGAACAAATAAGTCCCTATACAAGCACTGGGAATAATGGTTAATATCAGTACAATATTGGATTGTTGCTCAGGGTTTTCTAAAATGGGTATATAGAATGATAAGAGATAAAAACTAACACCTAAAATCCAAACTAAAATGGCGCATATAATGCTAAATAATCTGTTGCTAATCATAATTCTTAGTTTTAAATTATGAAGCAAATTTATAGCGACTGTAAACCAGTGACTTATTCAGAAAGAATTATGATTTATTCGAAAAGAATTTTATGCCTGACTGGGTCTGTAGCCAAATTTTTTTTCAAAGGCGTTGGAGAAGGAGCCTAAACTATCGTAGCCTACTGCCCAGGCAGCTTCTTGAATGGTTTTTTGCTCGTTTTTGATTAATTTTTGGGCTTTCTTTAAGCGTTCGTTTTGTAAGTATTTAAAAACCGGAACACCAAACTGTGCTTTGAATTCTATTTTAAGTTTATTGGTATTGATTCCAATTTTATGTGCCAATTCGGTTAAGGAAGGGGGATTTTCCAGATCAGACAACAATATTTCTTGTGCAAGATTTATCTTTTTAAGTTGTGAAGCATTTATTTCAGTTGCCTTATGAATAGCCAATTGTCCAAAATAGTGCGAAAGTAAAGCAGTCATGTGGCTTTTATAAAACATCATTTTAAGGCTTCCTTCATATTTATTAGTAAAGAATTGCTCAGCCAATAAGAACATTTCCGGGGTCATATTAAACACGGGTCCTTCTACATAATGATCTTTGGGATGAACAAGTTGATATAAGAATTGCTCTAAAAATTGACCTTCACCGTTGGGCAATTTGTCCAAGTTTCTAATAGTGGTTGTAATTACAATACATTGCAAAGGTTTTTTTGTAGAAACATAGTGTTCAAATTCAACTTTCTCATCAGCATAAAATGACAAAACCATACCTTTTGTATGTTGGAACTCTTTGGTTTTTCCCTTGTATTTAACTTTTAGGCTAACATCACCTGCACCGTAAAAAGCGATCGCAATAACTGGCTCATCAAAAAAACATGAGTCGATCAATGTATTATCGGTAGCAGCCTCTTCCAATAAAATTGTGCAATCGTTTATATCTATCATTTCACGGTTCATTCTATTACATTTTTTAAATCGGTTAATGTGTGATAAGGTTAACTATGAAATCGGAGTAAGGCAAATATGCTTGTACCAATTTATTTCTTGTTCAATGTATAAAAATTTAGCGCCATCCCAAAAAGGAAATTATCTTTTGATCTGACACTATACGTTGCGCTAGTTTCATAGTAACAATTTTGAAAACCAGCTATTTATTAAACAAGTTTGATACCGTCAACAAATTTTGTGAACTTAGGAAAATTCAGTTTATGAGTATCAGGCGTAGTAACAAATTGAATCCAAAGAAAGCCTTTTCCGTTTCTATAAGAGTAAATTGATTGTGGGAAACCTTATTTTGATAGATTGTAAAAAATCTATAGTTTACACCATTTTTAATGTTGTGTAAGTATAGTACTTCCCATTTCGTCATTTGTTTTAAAATGATAAAAGAAGGCACCTTTAGTTATTTTTGTTGTTGCTGTAATTTTGTCAATGTTTGTTGTCTGATAATCTTTTTATAGATTAATTGAAACGCTTTTTAAAGTGTTGTATGTGGTGTATTTGATGCTTTTGACATAAAAATATTAGTTAGTATTAATTAAAAATTAATATCTAATATGTTCTTGCTAGCTAATTTACTAAAACCCATTTTATAGAGTATGTCTGCTCTCGTATTTTCTTTGTGTTTTAATTCTTCTATAGTTTGTATAATATCTTCTTTGAAAAAATTACCTCTTGGAATGCACACAGATTTGGTTAGGTTAATTTTTGTGTAGTACGTACCGGGTGCTTGATTAAAAAAAGGAAACATCGACTTGTATTATTTTGGGAAAATAATTTTCCTTTTTCAAGTGCCCTGTACTTTTTTAAAAAACCGAAAAACATAGTAAAAACTAATTGATAATCAGATATATTTGTTCTGTAATTTATTATTCGTAACTATTCACCCTTCATTGGGATGTATGGTTTTTCATTGAATGCATTGATAAGACATTCTAATATAGATTGCTTATTCTTTCTAAGTGTTGAGATGTATCCCCTGATTCTGGAAAAGTAATGGATATGATCTTGTGATCGAAAACATCCCGACACTTTTTGTTTGACCTTGATCATCCTTAAATCACGTTCCGCCTGATTGTTATCAAAAGGCACTAAAGGTTGTTTGATAAATTCAAGAAAGAGGTATTTATGTTTTTCTAAAGCAAAAGCCAAACGTTGCTCATCAGTTTTCTTGAATTTCTTATCATAGCCTTTGATAATGGGCCGTATTGTTTTAGTAAAGGTGTTGAATGCCCTTGTATAATATGAAGATTTCAGATCAGGATCTTGCTCTTTCTTTTTCTTGGCACGTACTAGTAGTTTTCTTATTTTGGTTGCCCAGGGAGCATTAAAAGCTTCTTCTATATAAATCAGATCCCTCAAAATATGTGCGTTGCACAGGCTATGTCCACACTGATAACTAAAATAACTACTAAATCTATCATGAACAAGAGTGC
>NZ_VTZU01000067.1 GCF_008370685.1 Aquimarina sp. RZ0 | reverse complement strand
GGATTTATTTTTCATTCAGATCGAGGAGTCCAATACACTTCAACTAAAGTAATGACATTGTTTAATGAGAATATAAAAATAACACAAAGCATGAGTCGAAAGGGGAATTGTTGGGATAATGCAGTAGCTGAGAGTTTCTTTAAAACCATCAAATATGAATGGCTAAACAGATATAAATTTAATAATCAAAAACAATTATATAACGCTATTGATAAATATATTAAATGGTATAATACCAAAAGAATACATTCTGCTTTAGACTATTTAACTCCTTTGGAAATGGAAATCAATTTGAACAATTATAAATATAAAAATGCGGCTTAATGAAAACTTGTACCAAATTTATTAGGTAGTCCAAAGTATCATACTTATATTTTTGTACCTCTCTCTAAGTGAATCATTTTTTATGGTTGCGCAGGAAAAACAGTATCCTTCTCATACGTATTCTAGCTCATATCTCAATTTTAAACAAAAACCAGAAGATGATATTCTAATTAATGATAGTATTACAAGAGTAAAATGGCTTATCGATCAAAGTGATATGAATCGTTATAGCGGAAATTATGATATAGCATTCGATAGTATATGGGAAGCCTTATTTATAGCTAAACAGTTGAAGAATGATGAGTACTTAATAGAAATCTATCGAGACATTGGGATATTATATGATATATATAATAAAGATTCACTTGCCATTGCGAATTTACAACGAGCTCTCTATATGTCAAAAAAGATAGTGACTCCCAATTCAAATGTTAAGGATCAAATGGTTTCAAACTATTTTAGCATTGCTACATTTTGGCGTGATCGTAAGGAATATGAACAGGCTCTTCTGTACCTGGATTCTTGTAAAACCATTTATAATGATTCAAGAGAGCTTCCTTATGTTCTAACGGATCAAGGTTTTTGCAATTTGCAACTGGGGAATATTTTAAAGGCTGAAAAACAACTTTACAGAGCCAGAACATTTCTCGAAAAAAACAATGCACCTTATATGGCAGTTAATCTATCTTTTACAGGGGATTTAAAAAAAGAACAATATCAATACGATAGTGCATTAGCATATTATATACAAAGCCTAGAAATAGTTAATAATAGTAATGTACATACTGAACTAAAATCTGATTTACAGCAAAAAATATCTGATTTATATATAATTAATGGGAAGTTAAAAAAGGCTATTAACTATCTAAAAGCCTCAAAAACTAGTAACAGCCAGCTTTTTGGAGCTACAAGTAAACATAACCAACGACTATTCGAAATTAAAAATAAATATAAAGCTAAACTAGAGGAGAATAAAGAAACGATAGCGCAGCAGGAATTTATGATCGAACAAAAGAACGAAGAACTGTCACGTATTTTTATAATATTTATCACAACTCTCGTATCGATAATTGGAGCCTATGTGTTTTTTTATCAACGTAGTAAAATTAAAAGACTCTCTCTAATAAGTGAGCATGAAATTGAGAAAAACAAGGCTGTACTAGAGGTAAAGAATAAAGAATTAACAAATTATGTCATTAAAATGGTAGAAATGAAAGATATTGTAGATTTTCTTATTACTATCGTTAAAACAAAAGCTCCAAAAAAATATGAAGAATATCAAAAGAAATACAAGCAGGTGAATAACGATGCCTGGAATGACTTTAACCAACGATTTACCGAAGTTAATACACAGTTTTATGAAACTTTATGTAAAAAACACCCTGGTTTGTCATCTACAGAACTCAAACATTGTGCACTAATAAAGCTAAATTTTAATAGTCATGAGATGTCTGGAGTTCTTAATATTTCAGTACGTAGTGTACATACATCTCGATATCGAATTCGAAAAAAGATGGGTTTAGATTCTAATTCAAGCCTTACTAGTTATATAGGAAGTTTATAGATTGATTATTTTGTTTTATTGTAGCAAAAGGGGGGTGTCACCATTTAATCAATAGAATTCCCCGATGCTCTGCATCGGAGGTTTTAGAGGAAAGTTTGAAAACGGATGGTTTTCATTAAATTGTAAAACTTTCTTCCGTTGAATACCCCTATGGCTCTGCCTCGGGGATTCTTTATTAAGATTTTAACAATAGTTTTTAATTATAGAGACAAATCTCTTATTGTATTATCATTTTCTTGGTTATTGTGATTTCATTTTGTTTTAATTGTAATATATATACGCCCGTACTAAGGCCTGAAACATTTAAGACATTTTTATCAATTTTTTTATAAAGTATCTGCGTTCCCGTAAGATCAAAAACAGTGGCATCTATCTGGATAGTAGATGCAGAAGTAATGTGTACATACCCTGTATTTACAGGATTGGGGTATACTTTAAAAAATGAAGGTTGATCAAATGAATCTACAGATAGCACCGTCGAATTATCATTAACAGTTCCTGGAGTTCCTAAATCTCCACTTCCAAAAGGTGTTATAGCTGTTGCCCAATTAGCACCATTGTCGTTATCAATACTATTCAAATCATCTATGGATAACTCCATACTTGCTCCCGTGGGATCCGGAAAAGTAGCGCCATTATCCCAGATCACCTGATCTATAGTAGTAGCATTACAGCTTAGTATAATACCATCAGTTCCATTGCCTAAAGATATGTCATTGTCATATGTATAATCAAAAGTAATACCTCCATTGGGAGTAGCAGCATTACCAATAACAATATAATCATTAGGAGGAATAATTAATGAAGGAGCGGTGATTATATGATTTTCTGTAGTGATATTGTCATCTTCAATAATCCAGTTTGCAATATCGATAGGATTTCCAGTTGTATTGTATAGTTCAAAATATTCTCCATTAGGATCATTGCCTGCAGCCATTGGATTTTGCATAACTTCTGTGATAATAACATCTCCCACATTAGCGCAAACAGCTGCCTGAAAAACGATGCCTGTCAACCCTATCGTCTGATCCATAGTGCCAGTCGTAGAAATCGTGATATCTCCAGAATAGGATTCAGGGGATAAATTATCAGCCAATCGTACAAAAATTGTAGTATCAGCTACAGATCCCAGGACTGGAGTAATCAATACAGAAGATCCAAAACCGGTATTTGTAGTTAGAGATATTTCATAATTAGGGGGTGCAGCAATAGTAATATCAGAGGTTAGAAATAAGCCAGAAATACTAAAGCTGTCTTCTGCAGATGGACCAAATCCCTCAAAATATGAAAACTCATTAATAGTACCAGAAATCGTAAATTGAGGTACAGCAGGTGAAACGGTTCCACTTAACGTGATTGTTTTATCAGTTGCTCCAGAAGAGGAAGCGGTAATATCTCCAGTATAGAAGTTTTCGGGTAAACTGGCAATCAAGCGCACATAAACTTGAGTAGAAGTAACAGTTCCCATATCTGGAGAGAGTGTTACCATTGAACCAAAACTGGTATCAGAAAGAAGAGATATTTCAAAATTAACAGGTGCCGTTATGGTTAGATTTGTAGTAAGGTTTGTACCGGATATAGTAAAAGAACCCTCATCAGAAGGACCATTACCTTCAAAATAATCCAGATTAGAAACAGCACTACTCACATTTATTGTAGGTGTCGCCATACTGGACTCGATAAAAGGTGTAGTATCCAAAGGTAAAATAGCTTCTCCATCGGTAGCATTAATCGTCCAATTTGTTGGATTGGCAATTGATAATAGGTAGTTAGAAAACAAAGTTTCTGAATCTCTTGCTCCTGTATATTGACCACCATCAGGATTGCCTGATGTCGTAAATGTAACAAAGGTAGATCCTTCTGTTAATCCAGAACCTGTTAAATCTCCAAAATTATTAACCTCATTTTGTATACCGGCCAAAAAAGTAGTTGGAGTGTTTTCATCTGTTCCTAAATACGCAAATAAGGCATCTCCGCCGCCAGCTAGATTAATTGTTCCGGCTCCTAATTCTGTGATAGTACCCAAAGAAACACCATAAGAGGGATTAGCATCACTGTCGGTATCAGTAAAAACAACAACAGTTCCTGCAGTGATAACAGTATCAGGAGTATCCCACTGAATATTTCCTTCATTAGAATCCTCAAAGCCACCAGCGCCATTAAGCTCATCATCTGAGAAATAAATAGTCGTATTTGCAGGAATGTTTGCTAATGCAACGATTGAAAAATCATCATCTCCATCTGCATTAAAACCAATAAAAGCAATGTCCCCAACAGATTGTCCAAAGGATCCCGTAGAAATAATAAGTGTGAAAAGTAAAAAGTAGTATTTTTTCATGACAAATATGGTCGATTTATATGAATATAATTGTGAATTACGAATATACAAAGAAATCAATCTTGTTACACAGATGTTTGGCTGGCTTGTGTAGATATTAACCGTAATATAACAATGGTTAATATTGGTACTAAACCAATGACTCTAAGAAAGGTTTGATCATGTATTTTAAAAACTAATAAACTTAAAGCAACTCTATTTTTAGATTGATAAAATAAAAGGAAGTTAAAAGAATAAATGAATGAAATATACTATCTCAAAGTATGCTTACCAAGTTTTACCAATACTAATTATCTAATATTCAAGGTGTATAATAACACTCTGATAAATTCTTTTGTGTGTATATTTGTTTGTTTGTTTATTCATTTTTTAAAATTAATAATTAAGATCTAAGATTAGACCAATTATCCTCTGATTGTACAGGAATAAAATATACTTTTTTACCATGAGTTCAGAAAGAAAATATGAATAACGTATAGTTTTCATTTACAGTAAATTTAAACGATAGATGGTACATTAAGCAATTACAAGTTTAAGAAAGCAGCATTCATGAAAATACTTTCCCTTATAATTTTATTATTTTTGACGTGTTCTGCTAGCTTTGGGCAAGCATTAATCCAGAACCCTGGTAAAAGTTTGTCTCAGCGGTGGCAGATTAATGACACGAGTACAAAACTGTTTAAAATAGTTCCTTATAAACCCGTTTATTTCTTATTGGCTAATTATACAACTCGTATAAATAACCAGCCTAGAAGTAACAATCCTATTAATTCTGCTGATGAATCTTCTGCTTTTTCTAATACAGAACTAAAGTTCCAACTTAGTTTTAAAACCAAAGCTTTAAAAAACCTATTAGGTAAAAGAATAGGAGGAGATATATGGATTGCATATACACAGTCTTCGCGATGGCAATTATATAGTGCGAATATTTCCAGACCATTTAGAGAAACTAATTATGAGCCAGAATTTATGCTGATATTTCCTACTTCATATACAATTTTGGGGCTAGATGGCGTATTTGCAGGAATTGGGATCAATCATCAAAGTAACGGAAGGTCTAATCCTTTGTCCAGAAGTTGGAACCGGATTATTTTGCAAGTAGGATGGGAGAGTCCCTCCTGGAGTATCGTTTTAAAACCCTGGTGGCGTTTGCAAGAAGATACTGTCGAAGATAATAATCCGGAAATTGAAAGTTATGTGGGAAGAATAGAACTTTTATCTGCATATACCAAGGGGAGACATGATATAAGTTTAGTACTTAGACATTCATTGAGAATGGGAGATAATAATAGGGCAAATATCAAATTAGATTATGCAATTAAAATATTAGACAACCTACAAATTCATGCACAGCTATTTCATGGGCACGGAGAAAGTCTAATAGACTATAATCATAAGCAAACTACCTTTGGTATTGGCTTATCACTTATACAATGGAGATAAATAGCAGGAATCAGATCAGTTATAAGTACTATCATATTGCTTATAATACCATCCTGATTTTAAAATACGTAAGGACTTTCTCGAATTGCTATTAGCCGCTATTAATAGCGATGTTTTAAATGCGGTTTTATCTATATTTTACTTTGAATTCATCTTGAGTAGTGGTTTTCAAGCGAAAAGCTTGGCTTTTGTACTATAATGAAGCAGTTTTTTTTCAATATAGCCATCTATGGTTTAAAAAGTTCATTTATTAATACTTGAAAAAACAAATAAAATTTGCAAACACTACTACTAACTACTATACTGAATTCAGTAGAAAAACTAAAATCACTAATACAAAAGAAAATAAAAACCTAAATTTTTTGTAGGGTTTTAGGATAGTTACTTGTTTAATATATAGAGAATAAAAATATAGCTATAGTTCATTGATTTAATAAATATTTTTTTGCCTGTTTTCTTTACTTCTTTTTTTAGTATGGATCAATTAGATGATAAAAAAATATTGAGTCGATTACTATAAAAAACGTATAAACTAACAAAAATGAAAAATAAATAAAGAACTCTTTTAATAATTATTACTTTTTTACGATTAAAAAAAATATAGAAGTTTTTAGAGGTGTGCCTGATAAAAGGTAAGTTTTACAGAATAATTTCTTAATAATAGTCATATTTTGTAAGTAAGAAGGTAAGGTGATTTTTATGAATATACATTTGGGTCGATATATTTCATAAAAAAACTTACCTTTTACTTTCGATCAAGGTAAGTTTTTATAGGTTAAGAATAATTTCTTACTAAAAGATTTTTTTTAGAATTATTCTTTAATAAATTTAAATGCCTGAGATTGATTTTTAGCAACTATAAAGTATACGCCAGCTGGTAAGTCTGTAACATTGATGTTTTTCTTAGTACCTACTTTTAAAACACTCCCTGTCATAGAATATAGTTCCCATGAAGTTATTTTTTCGTGTAAATTTAAGACATCTTTAACAGGATTAGGGTAAACGGCTACTTCATTTTCTAGCAAGATATCATCAACGGATAGATTTTGATCTACTGGTTTGTATACTCTGATCCAATCTACTTTCATGGTATTTCTATCAGGATTACTCAATTGATCATCCGTTGGAGTACGATTAGCTTCTACATGCCAATTTTGTGATTCTACATTAATAATGATATCCATTTCTTTTGTAAATCCATTTCCACCCTGAAAATTACCAGGATCGATAACACTTACAGAAGAAGCATTGTTAGCAGCTTCTAATGTTTGAAAAGAATAAGAATTACCAGTTGCAAATTGTACAGCAGTCTGAAATCCATTACTGTCAAAATCCAACTCTCCATTCGTCATGGTAGGATACGTATAGGTCCAGGTGCCATTCCTTTTTGTTGCAAATGCCTTATTATAAAGTACTCTAACTAGTTCTCCATCAATATAATATTCAAAATGTACAGGGCTAATCCAGTTTACTCCGATTCTTACATACCTTCTGTCTCCATTATTCCAGCAATATTCACCCCATACCGATACATCAGATCTACTCCACCAACTATCCAAATCTCTTGGTTGGTAATCAGTAAAAGGATCACGAATAAAAGAATGGTGACTTAAGTGGATAAATTCAGCAAAGAAAGCATTCCCTTGTTCATCTCCACCATAGCATTCAATGATATCAATCTCTTGAGTGTCATCAGGACTTAACAGCCAGACATCTGATGCCAGTACAATATCGGCTACACTTACGCTAGATTCTACAAAAACAGGGTATAAAACTTTTTTAGTAGATGTTATACATCCCGCATTAACCCCATCAGCAGGTCTTCCCATTTTATTAGGAAAGGTGGTTCTGGGTAAAGCCGTTTCACCACCTTGCCCCCATCTGGAAGCTCTTAAAACCAAATCGTCTCCATCAACAGAAACGTGGTTGTATTTCCAATAGGTGGTTCCTGGTCCATCCCAACTATTATGGTAGAAATTATACCATTTATCGCTACCAAAATTGGAAAATTGATTTGTTTCATTAAAAAGATAATTAAAATCATCAGAAGTCTCTGATTGTAGCTCCCATGTTTTACCAATACCTGCATCAGCTGGAACTGGTACCCCATTCCAATCCTGGGCAGAGATTGATAAAGAAGCCATGAAAATCGTAAAATAAATTTGGGTCTTTTTCATAATTTTACTTAAAGATTATTTAGTTTTTTTTGCAAAAAAAATTAACAATGCATTACAAAAAAAATGTTTTTTTACTTAGTACCAATAGATAAAATGTATTTTTTACGTTTTTTATCAATATAGAATCATAATTGCAGATTTTCTATTAATATTTTAAAAGTTTAAGAATTTATTTTTTAAAATAAATTTCGTGAAAATTAGGAATTTTAAAAATAGTTTGTATAGTCTAAAAAGAGTTAATATCATTTTTGAAACTAAAAATGGTTTTTTTATATAGAAATCAACTCTTTATATTGTTCTGTAAAAAAATGATAACGACAGAAAATTAGTAGATTTTGTTGAAATTTTTCAGGTACTAGAAAAAGGGACAAATAAGACTGGTTTTTATAACTCTTTAGTCAATTGTTTTACAATTTTGTATTCGGATAAAAATTCTTTTGCAATTACTTTAATTGCTGTATAAAAAGGAACAGCTACAATCAATCCACCTATACCAAAAAGGGCTCCAAATATAAGTATAGCGAGAAAAATCTCTAATGGATGAGATTTTACACTATTGCCAAAAATTAAAGGTTGATTCAGAAAATTATCAATCAGTTGAATCATGATATATCCGATCAAAATATAAGTGAGTTTTGGTAAAATAACAGATTGAAAATCTAAACCCAGATTACTTGTGGTGGCAAGAATTAATACGAGAGCCCCTCCAAATAATGGTCCTACATAGGGGATTAGATTAAAAATAGCTGCAATTAGTGCAACAGCAATTGCATTGTGTACTCCAAATACCAATAAAAGTATCGTATAAAGAACAAATAAAATTAATATTTGAAGTAATAAACCAACAAAGTAGCGCGATAATAAATTTTTAATTTTTGTGAAGGCACGCATAAAACTAGTTTCGTGTTCTTTTTTTGCAAATACCAACATGCTGTTTTCTAATAATTTACTGTCTTTTAATAAAAAAAATGTTATAAAAAGCACTGAAAACAAACCAATAAGTATAGCCCCAAAACCACTTAAAAATGAATTAATTGCATTAGGAATAACTTTGATATCAAAGAATTGCATTAAATCAGTTTGTTTAATGAGTTCAACGAAATTTAATTTTTCTACATTAAAATAATCACTTATATCCTGATTTAAACGATCAAAATCATCACCTATCTGATTGATATCGATCTCTCCAATCAATTGTCCTTGTTCTGCAATAATAGGAACAAATAGTAAAAAAATGCTTAAAAATAAACCAATGGTAATAAATAAAGAGAATACTACAGCAATTGTATTGTTAAAACGGAGTCTTTTCTTTAAGAAAAAGACGAGTGGTCTTCCCATTAATGAGATTACTGCGGCAAAGGTTATGTACAATAAAATCGATTGAATTTTATACAAGAACCAAAGTAATAATAGCACCCCAACAATGATTGCTATTGCTCTTATAATTCCGTAAGATATTGTTTTTGAGTTCATTGCAGCTGTAGTTGTTTTTTGATTGCTTTTTTGAGTATTAATCTATGTTGTTCATCTAAATTAAATTTACAATGAAAATATTAAATAATTCCTAAACACTAAACATTACTAATGAGTTAATTGTTTGGTGATTTCGTATAATGCAATCCCGGTGGCTGTAGCTACATTCATGCTACTATTGATACCGTACATATTTATATGTATATTTTTTTCAATTTTAGTCAGTACATTTTTAGAAATTCCTGAATTTTCTTCTCCAATAATTAATACGATTTTCTTTTTTGTAGTAAAATCAACATCCGAAACAAGAGCACTATTTTTAGTAATTTCGAGTCCAAAGATTGTATAACCCTGAGTTTTGAGAACATCTATTACCTCAAGAATATGTTCCCTATTTTCATATGGTACGACATTATGTGTAGATCTTGAAGTACGCAACATACGTTTGCTAACAACAGTTATATCTTCTCCAAAGAAATATATCTTTTCTACTCCAAATCCATCAGCTATTCTAAAAATACTGCCAATATTAGCTGGAGAGTTAACATTATCACAAAGTACTATAATAGGAAACTTTCTTTTTATAAAATGTATAGTGCCATGCTGTAATTGATTATCCATAAAGATTAATTCTCAAAAGCGTATTTGATAATATTGGCACCCATTTTTAATGCTTTTTGCCGTACTTCTTCAGGATCGTTATGTATTTCTGGATTTTCCCAACCATCACCCAAATCACTTTCAAAAGTAAATAACAATACCAGCCTGCCTTCATGAGTGATTCCAAGTGCTTGTGGACGTTCTCCATCATGTTCATGAATTTTGGGCAACCCTTTCGGAAATTTATATTTTGTAGAAAATATAGGGTGAGATATCGGTAATTCTTTTAGTTCTATATCAGGAAATACTTTTACCAGTTCTTTTCTTACATATGGTTCCATACCATAATTATCATCAATATGTAAAAAACCTCCGCTAAGTAAATAATTTCTTAGATTTTCAGCATCCTTATCTGTAAAGAAAACATTACCGTGACCGGTCATATGTAAATATGGGTATTGAAATATGTCTATACTTTCTGGCTTCACTGTCTTGGGTTTTGCTTGCATTGTAGTATTGATATTCTTATTACAAAAGGCAATAAGATTAGGTAGCGCAGTAGGGTTACTATACCAATCACCACCTCCATTATATTGCAATACAGCAATATCCTGAGAAAAAAGTGTACCCCAAAAGATGAAGAGAAAAAGAAACCCTGTAAGCTTTATCATGATAAACGTCTAAATAATAGATTCTAAAAGTACTAAAATAAAAGAAATGATAAAGAACCTTTTGATACTATTAACGATCACATGTTTTGGAGTTGTTGAGGCTCAGGATACTACAAATGCTGCAGTTGTACTAGAATTGTTTACATCTCAGGGGTGTAGTAGCTGCCCTTTAGCGGATACATTATTGGATGAGATAAAGAAAGAATATAAAAACAAAAATGTGTTTGTTTTATCATATCACGTAGATTATTGGAATCGTTTAGGCTGGAAAGACCCTTTTAGTTCAGAAGAGTTTAGCAATTATCAAAGGGATTATGCTCAGCAATTTTACAGTAATTCGATTTATACTCCACAATTAGTGGTTAATGGTAGTGAGCATTTTACAGGTTCTAATAGTAGCAAAGCGCAGGCTGCATTAAAACGATATGGAAGCCTGACATCAACAAATAGTATAGAGCTTAATGAAGTTAGGCATTCAGGTAATACAATAACATTCGATTATAAAATCAGTGGTTCAAACTTTAAAAGAGTTACCTTGGCTTTAGTTGTTTCAGAGCGAACTACAAAAATTTCAAGAGGTGAAAATCGTAATCTAACATTAAAAAATACAAATATAGTGGCAAATCGTATTGTAAAAATGAATGCATCTGGTCAGGTTGTTTTTGACGTACCCAATTGGATTGATACTCAGGATAAGCTTTCTGTCATTGTATATACGCAAGATGCATCTCTAAAGACTACAGGAGCTACAAAAATAAATATCTAAGAAATTAGCTCGATAAAAGGATTTTAAAAGAAAGGATCTGATTTATTTTTAGTTGATTATAATTTCTGATCTGAAATTTTACTCGATAATCGTGATTTAAATGCTCCGAGGCTTGCCTCGAAATCAACATGTTTTTTCCAATAAATACCTCGTGAGCTTGCCCCGAGGTAGTTTACTGTATTACAATTTTCTTAGCATATATCTGTATTAAAATGCATTTTCATGCATTTATATTTGCAACAAAATTAGTGTGAAACATGTAAATTTTGTAGGTCAAAGCGGTACTCAAGATGAGTTCTATAAGAAAGTTTACAAAAAAATAAGTTTTTAAACAAAACTTTAAGAGTAGGATCTTTTTCTATAAAGGTAGTATATTGTTGGCTATATTGTCGATAATAAATTTACTGAAGGTGAATACGATATCCTTGAAACTGTATTTGAAATATATTCTAATTACAAGTAGCTTCTTATTTCTAGGGAGTTGTAATTATAAAAAAGAACCGGAAATCTTGATAAGGGCTAGTCTTTTGGTCGGTGAAGATCATACTTGGTTTCAGGCTTTTGAATATTTCGGAAAGCTATTAGAAGAACGTTCAGGAGGTAGAATTGTACTACATAGTTATGCTTCAGAGCAATTAGCAAAGGAGATTGAAGCCATCAGATTGATTCAGACTGGAGTAATTGATATGACAACGACAAGTTCGTTGTTAAGTAATTGGACAGAGATTATGACCTTTTGCGAAATGCCTTTTCTTTTAGAAAATCCTGACCAGGTTGTCGATCTTATTAATGGTCCTTTGGGAAAAAGGATAGAAGAAGAAATGTTAGAAAAAACCGGTTTGCGTCCTCTTGGTTATTTTCAGGCAGGAGCCAGACATTTGACTTCTAATAGACCAATTAAACATCCGGATGACTTAAAAGGGTTAATACTTAGAGTTCCTAATGTACCTTCTTTTGTAACTGCCTGGGAGGCTCTGGGAGCCAAAACAACTCCTATGGCTTTTTCTGAGGTATTTACGTCACTACAGCAAGGAACAATCGATGCACAAGAAAATCCATTGGCATTAATTAAGGTTTCAGGATTTTATGAAGTTCAGAAATATGTCAACCTTACCGGTCATGTGGTAAGCTGGACGTATCCGGTGATAGGGGAGAAGCAATTTCAAAAATTTCCGGATGACCTCAAAAAAATATTTCTTCAGGCAGCGGTTGATATGCAAGCTTATGAACGTACACTTTTTTTAGAAAATGAAAAGAAAATCAAAGAAGAGCTGGAAGCATTAGGTATGACCTTTGTAGATGTTGACAATGCAGCTTTTATACAGACGTGTGGAGCAGCTATTTACAATACGCTATCTCCAGAAATGCAAGAAATTTATAAGACCATAAAAACAGTTCATGAAAAAAATTAGAAAAATTCAAAGAGGGATAGGTATCTTCTTAAAAGCTGGAACCATACTGAGTACATTGAGTTTTATAATTACCACACTGATTCAGATATATGGTCGTTTTTTTATGGCAAAAGCTCCATCATGGACAGAAGAAGCAGCACGTTTATTTTTTGTATTTGCCATAGCGTTTTCTTCGGGTCTTGCGATGAAAGGTAATTTTTATGTGTACTTTGATTTTATTTTCCAGAAATTCTCAGGTAAATGGCAGGATCTTATTCTAAAAGTGACTTATATATGTATTATACTATTATTTACTGTTTTTTCTGTATATGGTTTGTTATTAGTAGGTTCTGGGTGGCAAGAACAATCTCCTAGCATGAAATTCCCGATGGGTATAGCATTTATTAGCATGCCACTGCTGGGACTTTCTATTACTTTGTATGCAATAGTAAAAATGATAATGATTTTTAAAACTAAAAAATAGTTATATGATTTGGCTGCTTATCTCTTTATTTGTTGCTTGCTTATTACTTCGATTTCCTATAGCTTTTTCATTGGGTATTTCTTGTTTGGTATATCTTTTTGTTGCAGATATCCCTTTTGCAGTAATTCCTATGAAAATGTACTCAGGAATTGATGTATTTGTTTTATTAAGTATTCCCGGGTTTATTCTAACAGGTAATTTGATGAATCAAGGTGGACTGACGGAGAAAATAATTACCTTCTGTAATCATTTGATAGGTCATGTACGAGGAGGTCTGGCTTTGGCAAATATTGGTGCTTCTATGCTTTTTGCTGGTATTTCTGGTACTGCCATTTCTGATACTGCCAGCATCGGATCGGTAATGATTCCAGCAATGAAAAAAGAAGGGTATGATGCAGCCTTCTCCTGTGCAGTAACGGCCTCATCATCTACTGTAGGACCTATTATTCCCCCAAGTGTGCCTATGATTATAGCAGCTACTTTGAGTGGATTATCTGTAGGGAAGTTATTTTTGGCAGGTGCCATTCCAGGTCTTTTGTTAGGATTGAGTCTCATGTTTGTGACTTATTTTATTTCGGTAAAACGTAAGTATCCTAAACTTAAAAGAAGTACGCTAAAACAGGTTTTTACCGGTTTTTTGGATACATTTTGGTCACTACTCATGACTTTTATAATCTTATTTGGAATTATCGGAGGGGTCTTTACTCCTACAGAGGCATCAATAATTGCAGTATTATACGCTTTATTAGTAGGTACCTTGATCTATAGAAAGTTAAATTTCAAAAAAATCTTAGTAATCGTGTTGGATTCTATGAAAACTTCGGCTTCCTTAATGGTTTTGATAGGTTTCGCTAATCTTTTTGGATGGATTTTAATTATAGAACAACTGCCTCAACTTATCTCTAATGAGATTATTCTTTTCTCTCAGAATAAGTATGTTGTATTGTTATTGATCAACCTTTTATTAATCGTTATAGGAACCTTTATGGAAACGATCGCTGCGCTCTTAATCTTGTTTCCGATTCTCTTAAAAGTGGCATTAGAAGTAGAGGTAGATCCTATTCATTTTGCAGTTATTGCGCTCTTAAATTTAATGATTGGTTTAACAACTCCACCTTTGGGGATATGCCTTTTTGTTTCTTCTAGTATCGGAAAAGTTTCTATTACCAAAGTCAGTAAAGCAGGATTACCTTTTTTATTAATTAGCTTGGTAGTACTTATTTTAGTAACCTTAATTCCCGAAATTTCACTTTTTCTACCAAGACTATTGATGGATTGATTATCGATGAGGATTAAATGGTAGTCTAATATCATTCATAGAAACTCATCTTGACTTTTTATTTTTAACCGAAAATGAGTTGAAAATTTGACCGGATGAGGCACTTTTTGTATCCTTTGGATAAAATTTCTTTTTTGCTTTAATTTCAAAATAGATTAAACCCTTGGACAGTTATGCTTGATTTTTATCTATGAATACAGTATAAAAACATAATTTTCTTTTATAAGTTCTAGCATACAGACATTAAGCTTATCTCCCTTGTATTGTTTTTCAATTTTTAAAATCTATAATCGAGATTTATAGAAGGCTAGCCTCTACATCGAAATGTTTTTTTCTAATAAATGCCTCGTATTCTTGCCCCGAGATAGTTTAGTCTTTGCTAAAATGAGATTTTTTAAACGAAGCTCTTTTAGGGATAGAAATTTCGAAATATGAATAGTTGATTTTGTAAAAGTATATGTATTTGTTTTACAGGTATTTATGTGGAATGCTTATTGTTAAAAATTTAAAACCATACATACTATTTTTTTTAAAGCAAAATGCCAATATGAGATAAGAGTTTGGTAAAATACTTGAATTTTTATTGATATATCATAAGTAATTTTAATACTTAACTATTTAATTGATAATAAATTAACTATAAAATTTCAATTATGAAAACACAAACTTTATTTTTATTTTGTTTCCTAACAGTCATGCAGGCATTTTCCCAAGATTGGAATGGGGTAGCAGTTCCAGCTGATCCTGGTAATGGAAAAACCTGGAAATTGCAATCCATCTCTGATAGTTTTAATTATACGGCAAATCCAACAGGAAAACCAAGTCAATTTACTAGTAGATGGAAAGACTCTTATATTGATAATTGGTTTGGACCGTCACTTACAGAATGGAATCCGGGTCATGTATGGGCAAGCGACGGGATACTTGCTATACAGGCACATCAAAAAGAAGGAAGTAATAAAATTCTTATGGGATGTATGTCTTCTAAACAAACGGTTAAGTTTCCGTTATTTTTAGAGGCGAGAGTGAGATTAGCAAATTGTACGCTTGCGAATAACATCTGGATGCTAAGCCCAGACCTTACTCAGGAAATTGATATTTTAGAAGCGTATCCCACAGATAGATCTGGACAAGAATGGTTTGATCAGAGAATACATCTCAGTCATCACGTATTTATTAGAAATCCTTTTCAGGATTATCAACCAAGAGACAGTGAGGACGTTCCTGGAACCTGGCATTTCGAAAACAGTAGAGATACATGGAGAGGTGATTGGTTGAGAATAGGAGTATACTGGAAAAACCCGTGGCATTTGGAATATTACATTGATGGAAAACTTGTACGAACCATTAAAAAGAATTCGCATTCTTATCTGGATGGTGATGGAAATACTGTAAATGAAACACGCAATTTTAATATAATTGATAAATACAACTATACAAATGGCACAGGGCTTAATAAAGGAATGCATATTATTATAAATATGGAGCAACAATCCTGGAGAACAGATGCCGGAATTGTTCCGAATGCAACAGAACTTAATGATGCAAATAACCGTAATATATTTGGTATTGATTGGGTACGGGTTTATAAACCAATAAGTTCTGGAAATGGAGGAGGAGGTACTGGTAATTCATATAATATCGCTTCTGTGAAGTCTAGAAAATGGATATCCCCTCTTAATGGTTCTTCAGGGAATGGTGTGGCAATTGTAAATCATCCCGTAAGAGAGGGAAATGCCAGAGAATGGTCTTTTGTAGATAAAGGAAATGGATTTGCCGAAATTAAAAATGTTAGATCTGGGAGGTGTATAGGAGTTGCCGGAGGAAGTGTTGCTAATGGCGCAAAACTTGTACAGTGGAATTGCAATAATTCCGATGACCAACGTTGGAAAAGAGTTGATCGTGGTAATGGACAGTTTTCATTTGTAAATAAAAAATCTGGTAGATGTATAGACTTATCAGCAGGAAATATAGCAAATAATATTCAATTTCAGCAGTGGAATTGTAATGCTTCGAATCAAAATCAACGCTTTTGGATATTGAGTCCAGGGAAAGTTTTTTCTGATGATCTACCTTTTGATTCTAATGATACTACATCTTTGGCATCTTTTACATATCCTAATCCTACAAGTGATATACTTAATATTTCTAAACTTGCTAAAGGAAGTCGCGATCTGAAAATAATTAATATGTTCGGAAAAATCATTATTGATATGAATATAAAATCTACCGATGACGATCTGATATTAAATGTAGGAGACTTGCCATCTGGTATGTATTTACTAAAAATAGATGGAAACCAAGTGATAAAATTTGCTAAACAATAAATTTTTATGGAACTCATTCTAAGTAGCGGTTTTTAACCAAAGCACTTTGCTTTAGTCTTACTAATAAGGAGAATTTAGTAGCCGTTCTTGTTAAAAAATGTCAGGATTACCATACGAAATGTAAATTTTGAGAGCAAAAGCATTACTCAGGATGAGTTCTAATACTAATTTCAGTCTTTAAAATACTCAATAAAAAAGCAATAGTTTCTTGTTTAGATAAAAAAGTAAGCTGTGGTTGCTCTATAGCTTACTTTTTACTTAATGATCTGGATTTAAATGCTTACCACGATCTGATTTTTTAAAATTGTTAACAATTGTTTGTTTTTTTAACAGTTTAGGTTAAACATAGTTGACATTTTCGTTCTTTAAAAGTAATTATGAAAATTGTTAAAAAATTGAGATTTACAAATTTGCTGGTACTGGTCATATGTATTTGTTTCTTTTCATGTTCAAGCGATGACTCCAATGAAGAAGATCCGGGAAGTTCTGAGAACCCAACTACAGATGGAAATCCGCCACCAGTTATAGATTATAGTACTCTTACGCCCCCAACGCCTCCCGAAGGTATGAAGTGGCAGGCAGTTCCTGAACTTACGGATGAGTTTGATGGTACCTTTGATGAGGATAAATGGTTCAAACCTTTATGGAATTATGGAGTTCCTGTTCAAATGAGAGCCGAAAATTCTGGAGTAGCTGATGGAAATTTATGGATACAAGCAACCCTTGATGATGGTGCAGAAAGGTGGTTTGAAACTTCAAGAGTGCAATCCAAGACTCAAATTAAATATCCAATGTATACCGAAAGTAGAATAAAAACAGCACATATTTCTGCATATAACACTTTTTGGTTAAATAATGGTAATATCTCTAATAGAGATGAAATTGATGTGATAGAGAACAATTCTAATCCATCTTGCGATTGCCAACCTGATTTTCCATGGCAAATGAATTCACAATATTTTCATGTTGTAAATGATGATACAAGAAGAGCCAAGGGTAATTTTGATAATAGAAAGCTATCCGATGATAACCCATCACAAGGAGTACCTTGGAATGAAGACTATCATACCGTTGGTGTTTGGTGGAAAGATGCGACCAATATTCAATTTTTTCTTGATGGAGAACCTGCAGGGAGTGTAGTTTCTGCTAGAGAATTTACAAGAGATTTGAATATCATTTGGGATTTATGGACATTTGATGCCGATTGGCTTGGAGGTCTTGCCAAAAAGGAAAATCTGTCTGATGATTCTATAAATACTATGAAAGTTGATTGGATACATACTTATATTTTGGTAGAAGAATAAATAATACAAAATAAATAATGACAAGGGTGATGACTAGTATTAGTGTCACCCTTTTTTTATTAATATTTGTATACCAGTCTTCTTAAGAGGGCTCAAATAAAGAATAATAATAGTATTGTATGAAGAATAATGATGATTAGATTTTTTATGTTTTTGCCAGCAAATAAAACTAAAAAACAAACTCTTTGTTCAATTTTTTTTATTTTTCGTTTAGGGGAAAAGTGTTTTAAACTGTTTATTATTTAAAGTACAATGTTATCTGTTAATGCTTAAAAATCAGTTTAAAATGAAACATTTAAATACTTTTAAGAACAAACCTTATAAATAATATAATTAGTGGGAGTGTAGATACTGGGAATAATGTAATTAACACCACAGCACTATCATCGGGATTATACCTTCTGTAAATTAATAATAATGTAGTTAAGTTTATGAAACAATAGTTTTTTTAAAAATAAACACTTCTTTTTTCGGGTACGACAATTTCTTCCTACTTAAAACATTTCTTTTGACTCATTTAGTCTTCATTTGATTCAAAAAACGGGTTGTCGTACCTTTTTTTTATAACAAAAAGAAGCACAATATAATACTTCTGATTTCTATTTATACAATAAGGATTGTTTTAGGAATAATTCTAAAAAGCACATTGATTACAAGTCTATTAACCGTCTTTCGAAAAATTCGGACATAAACTTTTAAACTACTTCGGTCTGTTAATGAGATTATATGATCAGATATTGATACTAATCATTCCAGGCTTTTAGATTGGTAATAGGAATCCCAAAACCTAATAATTTGTGCTGTTGCGGTAGATAAATACCACTTTCTGTTAGGATCCAATCTTCCCAGCTCGCTTCTATACCACCAATAGGAATGATCGATACCCACATTTGATAGCTAGTAGGAATATAGTTGTTATCTGTTTTCCATAAATAAGAATCGCCAGGAGTTGTGCCTCCAGAATTATAATTGACAAGTAGTGCTTTAGAACCATCATCGAGATATACCAATTGCCGGGAAACACCTGTGTCAAATAATTTAAAAGGCGCTACTATCCAAAAGGAGTCATTATTAAAATAATCCAATGCTTTTTGTATAATTTTTTGTCGTTCTTGCTCAGAAAAACTATTTTGACTAAGTAGTAAGCTTTTCTTGTGTGGATCACTAAGAGAAAGTTTTACGATATATTCATCCCAGCTAACCTCTACAAATCCATCTTTTTTATTCCAGATATAATGGTTTTTATTACGAAATGTCCATTGAATATAATCTGTGGTCAGGAAGTTCTCATAATGCACAGCTTCCTGTATTTTTAGAGCCAATTGATCGGCATCTGCTCCAGAGATTCCATCAGGGATTTTCTTATGTAGAGAAAAATAGAGAATTATAAGTAAAAAGACAACAATAGTCAGTAAACTTACTGAGAATATTTTGAGTAGTTTAAAAAGTCTTTTTTTCAAAATTTTTAGAGTTTTATGACCGGTAAAGAAGTATAAGATTAAATTATAACTAAAAAAGACTACGATAAAGAATCATAATACTCAAATGATTTAATAATTAAATCATCAGAAACAGTGCAATTGTAGGTGGCATCACCAATCGTATTTAGAAGTACAAAGTAGATATTTCCTTTTTCATTTTTTTTATCATGAATTAGGAGTTCCATAATCTCTTTATGGTCTTTAGGATCAATATTCACTTTTGGAAATGTAGTCAGGATAACGGTACTGATTTGTTTCAGATCTTCATCAGAAACAGAAAGTAGTTTAGAAGAAAGAAACCCTTCCATAATCATGCCAATGGCGATTGCTTCCCCGTGTAATAATGTAGGTTTTTCAGGATGTGTTAGATAGAATGATTCTATTGCGTGACCTAGTGTATGACCAAAATTCAGGTACTTTCTGATGTTTTGTTCTGTAGGATCTTCTGTTACAATTTTATTCTTGATGATTACAGAATCATATATTAATTGATCAAGATCATCGGTGGTAAGTTTAGAAAGGTCACTCACCTTTTCCCAATATGCTCTATCTTGTATTAGTCCATGTTTTAGCATTTCTGCAAAACCACTACACATTTGGTTTACGGGTAAAGTTCCTAGAAACTCTGGGTCTACTAATACCATTTCGGATTCACTGATGACACCGACCATATTTTTTAAGTTACCCAAATCCACCCCTGTTTTTCCTCCAACAGATGCGTCTACCATGGCTAACAAAGACGTGGGTATATTGATGTAATTGATACCACGTTTGTACGTACAGGCAATAAAACCACCAAGATCAGTTACGACACCACCTCCCAGATTGATGAGAAGGCTTTTTCTATCAGCGCCATATTCTGCCAGAACATTCCAGATACTACTGCAAGTATCAATATTCTTATTAATTTCGCCAGGTTCAATCTCAATAACTTCTATAGCATATTCTTTTTCGATTTTACTTATAAAATGTGCATAGCAGCACTCATAAGTATTACTATCAACAAGAATAAATATGCTGGAATGATTTGCTTTTTCTAAATAAGAATTCAGCGCGGTATAACATTCATCATTAAAATATACGATAGAATCTTTAGAAACTATAGGCTCCATAAAAGGTGGTTTTGTATGATGCGAAATTAAACAGAATTTGTAATAAAATAAACTTCCAAGTTCTATATTTGCAGATATCTTAAAACAATTAGATAGTAGCTGATAATACCATTATTTTCTTGACGAAATTGGTACAATAGTTATGGATATTTAAAAAAATATGCTTAATGAAGGAATATATATTGTTTAATAATACAGAAACTGCTTTTGCATTAAAAAGTGATTCTGAACTCGAAAGAGCCTACTTTCTTTTTAAAATGATCGCTAATGAACCTCTGGTAAGAATAGGAACTGCGGTAACAAATTTTGCATTAAAAGCACATTTACCCGTACAAGGGTTGATCCGCGCAACTGTTTTTGATCATTTTTGTGGAGGTGTTGATGAAGAAGATTGTCTGGGTGTCGTAGCAAAGATGTATGAAAAAGGAAAAGTGTACTCGGTTTTAGATTATTCTGTAGAAGGAAAACAGGAAGAAGAGCAATTTGACAATGCGTATGAGAAAATATTAAAGATTTTAGATTTTGTAGATCAAAAAGAAGCAATTCCTTTTGGGGTATTTAAACCAACGGGATTTGGGAGGTTTTCCATCTGGCAAAAGAAAACAGAGAAAAAAAAAATTACTGTAGAGGAAGAGGAAGAATGGAGCAGGATAGAGGAACGTTTTGATAGGGTATGTAAAAAAGCGTATGAATGTGACGTTCCTTTGTTAATCGATGGAGAAGAAAGCTGGATGCAGGATGCAGCTGATGATTTAGTTGCAAAAATGATGCGTAAGTATAATAAGGAAAAAGCAATTGTTTACAATACATTACAATTATATCGGCATGATCGTTTGGCATATTTAAAGCGATTACACGAAGAGGCTAAAGTTTTTAATTTTAAAATCGGAGTAAAGGTTGTGCGAGGCGCATATATGGAAAAAGAAAACAATCGTGCCGAAGAGAATGGATATCCTACACCTATATGCAAAAACAAAGCAGCTACAGATGATAATTTTGATACTACGTTAGAATATGTATTAAAGAATATACAGGACATCTCTGTTTTTATTGGAACTCATAACGAAAAAAGTTGTTACAAAGCTATAGCGCAAATGAAGACTTTGGGAATTAACAAAAATGATTCGAGAGTATGGTTAGGTCAGCTGTATGGCATGAGTGATCATATAAGTTTTAATCTGGCAGCAGCAGGATATAATGTTGCAAAATATTTACCTTTTGGTCCTGTCAGAGATGTGATGCCGTATCTAATTCGCAGAGCAGAAGAAAATACATCGGTATCCGGACAGACTACAAGAGAATTAGATCTGCTTACCAAAGAAAAGAAGCGCAGGAAATTATAATGACCTGTTGCGCATTTATAAAAAATTATATTAAAAAAGCGTCAATCCGAGCTTTTTTGGATTAAAATTTTATTCTCGATACACTTCTCCTAAATTTTATCGGAAGCCTCGAACTGACGAATCTTATCCAAAAAATGACGAAATGCACAGCGGGTTTTACTATTTATAGTATCCTATTCTGTTTTAATATTGTACATTCAAATTACTTTTTTTATTTGCGTATTTTTAAAACAGAATTAGTACTAAAATTTTTGATGCAGATATTGATAATGTAATACACTAAACTATTCTGAATAATGAATTTAAATCAAGTTACTGTACCCTCTGTTGATGTAGAAGAATCAATTGCTTTTTATGAAAAACTAGGGCTTCGATTAATTGTGAAATCTTTGCCTAATTATGCACGTTTTGAATGTAAAACGGGAGAGGCTACTTTTTCTATCCATCAAGTAGAAGCGCTTCCAGATGGGAATGGGATTTATGTATATTTTGAAACAGAAGAACTAGATCAGGAAGTAGCAAGGTTGAAAAAAGAAGGAGTCTTGTTTGAACAGCTACCAAAAGATCAAAGTTGGCTATGGAGAGAAGCAAGACTTAGAGATCCTGATGGAAATCAGATTATTTTGTATTTTGGCGGAGCGAATAGAAAAAAACCACCCTGGCGAATAAATTAGATAGCAGGTTTGATTATGAACTCATCTTGAACAATGTTTTGACCGACAAAATTTACATTTTACTAATTTTGTCGTTTTTTTTAATCGTATGGCTATGCTGAAAAAAGCCTACTTCATTATGGTACAAAAGCCAAGATTTTCGGTTGAAAATCACTACTCAAGATGGGGCCATTAGAATCGTTGACTGTTATTTCTTAAAATAAAAGAATAGATATTTTATAACAAATTAGTATTTTACCCAATAATCGAGAGGTAAACACTCCGACGCTTACCTCGAAATAGAAATGTTTTTTTTAAATAAATGCCTCGCAGGCTTGTCCCGAGGTAATTTACTACCCATCATAAACTATCAGCTACCAATTATTATGAGTATTCCAATAATCGATAAGACATTTACAAATCAAGACTTTTCTGGGCAAAAGTTATCTTCTACAGAGTATGATAATTGCATATTCGAACAGTGTAATTTTATGGAGACAGATATGTCTGTTGTTACTTTTTTGGAATGTAGATTTATAGGCTGCAATTTTACAAAAGTAATGATCAAGCAAACTGCATTTAGAGATGAATGTTTTTTTGAAGAATGTAAGTTGGTAGGAGCAAATTTTGCTAGCTGTGATGATTTTATGTTTTCTGTAAAGTTTAAAGGTTGTCTACTTGATTATTCTTCTTTTTACGGTTTTGAGATAAAGAACATACAATTTGATGATTGCAAACTTAATGGCACAGATTTTACAGAAGCGAATCTTACAGGTGCCAGTTTTTTGAACAGCGATTTGTCGAATACAATTTTTGTGAATACAATAGCAGAAAAGGTTGACTTTACTACAGCATCAAATTTTGATATTGATCCAGCCAGGAATCGATTAAAAAAAGCTAAATTCTCTAAACAAGGATTGTCTGGGTTATTGAGAAAGTATGATATAATAGTGCAATAAAATATTTTTTTTAAGGAGTAGTTTTTGAAATACTTACGGTTTTCATAATGAGTTCTAGTTTTTTAATAACTGTTATGATTTCTTCCTCGTTAAGAGCAGCAAAACCCATTCTAATTCCGTTATGGCCAGAATTGTCATTGTCATAACGTTTCCATTCCTGATTAAAGTCTAACTGATGTTTTAAGGCTTCAGCCATGACTGTATCCCAGTTATATCTGGTATCCAATCGAACCCAAACCGCCATACCTCCTTTAGGAATTTTAAATATAAAATAGCTCCCCAATTTTTCTTGTAGAAGTTTACAGAATAAATCACGTCTCGTTTTATAGATTTTTTTTACTTTATTACTGTGTCTTTGAACATCACCGTTTATAATCATTCTGGCTACCGTTTGCTCTAATAAAGTATCTCCCTGTCTGTCTATAATCCTTCTCAGTTTAGCAGCTTCATCAATAACATCTTTTGAAGCAATAAAATAGCCTATACGAAGTGCAGGAGCAATAATTTTAGTAAATCCACCAATATAAATCACATTTCCGTAGTTATCATTACTGGCTAATGGAAGAATGGGAGCGTTGCTGTAGTGAAAATCATAATCATAATCATCTTCAATAATCGCAAACTTATACGTGTATGCCAGGTTTAATAAATGCATACGTCGTTCTGCAGATAGTGTCACTGTTGTAGGATGATGGTGGTGAGAAGTGACGTATACAGCACTAATTTGTTTAGATGTACAAAGTGTCTCAATTTCGTTTGTATTGATACCATATTTGTCTACAGATACTTGTTCTATAATACCTCCAGCTTCTATAAAGGTAGTGTCCGCTGTCATATAATTAGTATTACCTGTAATGATCGTTTTTTGATTATTGAGTAATAACTGACTTGCCAAATAAATACCCATTTGGCTTCCTCTGGTGATTAAAACATTATCTACAGATATTTTTAACCCTCTGGTTTGGTTTAGATAAGATACCAACGCCTGACGCAATTCTATGTTTCCATATATATCGCCATAGGCAAGCAATTCTTTGTAATGAGTCTTCTTGGTATAATTTCTGTAGATTCTCGCTATATCCTCTATGGGAGCTAAGCGGTGATCAGGAGCACCATCTCCTACTTTTAGGAAATCTTTTCCAGAGGCGATTCTTTTTCGTTTCAGATGAGATCTGTGTTTGAATTTAAAACCACCAATGTTTATAACATCTTTGAATATGGAAGACTTATGAAGCTGTTTTGGAGTGATAATAGGTAAATCCTGACTTACAAAAGTTCCTTTTGCTGCGATACTTTCTATCCATCCCTGGGCTATTAATTCATCATAAGCCGATACAACTGTCTTGCGGTGAATAGCTAAATCTTCGGATAGTTTTCTCGACCCGGGTAATTTAGTAGACGGAGAAAGTTTACCTGATTTAATAAAGCCAACTATCTGATCACAAAGTTGTAAATAAAGATGACGGTTTATACTGCGGTTCAAAATGATACTGGTTTTAAACGGAAAAGAAACCGGACTACTCATAATATACAAACTGGATTGGTTTAATGCTCCATAAAACTAATAATTTTGATGTAATTAAAAAAACGAAATGGTATAGAGTGTTTGTAAATTTTGCATCCCATATTTTTTGCCATAATAGATTAAAGTTCAGTAATTTTAAAAAGAATAAGCAAATGTCGGCGTATCAGGTTAACGATCTTAATAAAGTAATTAGAGGCTCCAAGAGAGCAACCTACAATAAAGAAGAAATCAATACGATTCTAGATGCAGCATTTTTGTGCCATATAGGATATGTATTTGAGAATAGAGCCATAGTAATACCGACTGCTTATGGCAGAGAAGGAGATACAATCTATATACACGGATCTTTAAAAAACAGAATGATGACGAGTCTTCTGGAAACTGGTGAAATCAGTATTTCTATAACACATCTGGATGGATTGGTTCTGGCACGGTCAGCTTTTCATCATTCTGCGAACTATCGATCAGTTACCATATTCGGAAAAGTGCGATTAGTGGATGATCCCTATGAAAAGATGAACGCATTGAAATGTATTCTTAACCATATGATTCCGGATCATTGGGAGAATATAAGGCAGCCTAATACAAAAGAATTCAATGCGACCTTGGTGATGGCAATTAAAATTGACACAGCTTCAGCTAAGGTGAGAGCAGAAGGGGTGGTTGATGAGAAAGAAGATTATGAGTTGCCTATTTGGGCTGGAGTCGTACCTATTAGGCAAATAGCTTGTACGCCAGTTTCAGAACCAGATTTACAGGAAGGGACAAAAATACCTGATGCAGTATTGACCTATGTAGAAAAGAATCAATAGATTTTTCATTTTAGAACCTATCTTTTGACTCCTCATCCCGATTATGTAAATAAACCATATCAATATGTTAGAAATAAGACCCACTTGTGAAAATTGTAATAAGGCATTACCGAACAATAGCAAGGAAGCTATGATCTGTACTTTTGAATGTACATTTTGTAAAGATTGCGTAGATACCATTCTATATAATGTATGCTCTAATTGTGGGGGTGGTTTTAGCAAACGCCCAACTAGACCTTCACATCTTTTAGAGAAATATCCAGTAAGTGCCGAGATAATTCATAAACCGCTGCATAAAGATAGTTTTAAGGAATTATTAGAAACCTTTAAAAATCTGACTTCCAGGGAAAGGTAGGTTTTTAGAATAAGTGTGAGTCTAATCATTATATGGTAAAGAATGGATGTACATATACGTATTGCCAATGTAGAAGATGTGCCTGAGATCTCTTACCTGGGTAAAAAAACATTTGATCAGTCATTCGGTTATTTATTCAGAGATCGAAGCGATCTTATTGAGTATCTAAGTAGCACATTTTCTATTGAAAAACTTACAAGTAGTATCAGTAAATCGTATAATCTATATTGGATTGCTCATTATGGTGATAATGCTATTGGATATGCTAAAATACAATTGAATTCACCATCAGAATTTGTGAAATCCGAACATAGCTGTAAACTACAAAAAAATTATATTCTTAAGGAATATTTATCCCGAGGTATAGGTGCACAATTACAAAAGCGTATTTGTAGTGAAGCTATAGCCAATGATACTGATTATATATGGTTATCTGTGCTAAAATCTAATTCTAAAGCCATACAATTTTATGAAAAGAATGATTATAACATTATTGGAGAACATCCTTTTAGTATTGGTAAAGAAAATTTTGAATTTTGGGTGATGGGTAAGTATTTAAAATGATCATGTTCTTTTTTTGATAGAAAATCATAGGTGAGACATTAATTTTAAGCTCTAGTGTAGTTGAGCCGATTCTTATGTCTAATGGTTGATAATTAATTATTTCAGCTGTGTTAATGCTTGATATGTATCATCAATCATCTTTGCCTTTTTCTAGATATCTAGTGTTTCCAGAATATCTTTGCTCTATGGTATTTTATATCTAAAAAAAACCTGTATCCATTATCTTAAGAGCGCTAAATCCAAATTTCCACAATAGTCGTAAGAAATCAGAAAATGCTATACTTGATACGATTTATAACTAAAAATTTCGCATATTCATCGTTTCTTTTTCCTTTCTACTTCGTTTAAAAAATAAACCGTAGCTATAGCTATGCTTGATTTTTTTGCCTTGCATAAAGAAAAAATAATTCAATGAATTTATACGAATTTTTTAATCACAAATCGTATGATACTGATTTTAGACTATTAAAGACTACTGTTTAGATTTTGTTTTGTTTTTTTAAGGAGGAATAGAGTTTCTTCAGAAAGAAAAAACGTTTTTTTTCCTTATCTCCAAGGATCTGAATTCGATTACGGTCAATTTTATTTGGAATAATCATAAAAAACCAAAATGATTTTGGATACAGTTTTGGTTTAGAATATAAAGGTTCTATTTTATTATTTCTAGAGCATTGATTTTGGCGATCGTGTCACAATTGGCGATTAGCATTCCTATAGTATGTTCTTTTGCTATACCTTCTATAAAGTAAGTATTACAGGAATCTAAATTAGTATTACTTTTTTCAAAATTTACAGCACCTTCTGTTAATATTCTAGAAATATCAGCAGTATCGATAGTAAGTTGTCTCATTGATGCTAATGCTAATTCAGAAAATATACGTTTTTTTATTCTAATATTTTTTAATACTCTGGCATTCGGTGTATAATCACAGGAAGCCTTTTTGCCGCCAAGAAAAAACAGTAGCAAAAATAACCCTATAATAAACCCAAAAAAGTAAAATCCAAATCGATGTGCCAGTTTCATCCAGTCTAAAAATTTAATTGGCAAAAATAGATAAAGTTTCTTAGTATGTATATCAATTCTAATTTGAATTTACTTTTAAGAAAAATATTTTTTCTTGGATTTAAAAACAAAAGTTCGGAATTGTCGAGCTACAATTAGCTTTTATTTTGAAGATTGAACCGAAAGGTGTTATTTATTATTAATATCCTTATTAATCAATGCAGTTAATCCAGGGTTGTTTATGTAATGGTGGTGCATTTTATCTGGATGTAATTGCACAGAGCAGACAATCTCATCAAAATTAGGGCTGTAATATTCTTTATAATCACTACAACAAGTATCATAAAAAGTATGGCATATTATTTCTTCATCGTACTCATAGTAATGTGTGGTTACTTTTTTGTATTGTGTACCCTCTGCCAGCCATCCGTTAATATGTTGTAGTTCTTCTGTAGCATATATGCCTATAGTGATATGATGGGTAAACGGGCTTTGTGGAAAATCAGGATGATTAGGGTCTTGCTGAGATGTCATCACAAAATCATCTACCCGAAACCTTCTGCCATCAACAACCAAAAACATCTGATATGGTTTCATAGGTTTTTTTATCATAAAAACTAAATTACAAAAAAAAATCTCTGCTAGCAGGAGTTTTTGCTATTAACAACAAACTATTTATGAACTTTAGTCAGCACTTGAGGTAATGCAATAATGCGATATATGGAGGATTATTAATTATTGTTAATCTGTCAAACATTTAGTGTTACGGAGTGCTAATTGAGAAAAATGATATCCTGACAAGTCACATCCTGATATATTACTCCATTTATGATTAAAATAGAACTAAGAGAAGTATGAGCTTTTGTAATTCTTGGTTAGTGTATAGGATGTCTTTAAATGAAATTCAAGAATGCAATGTTAAGCTATTTCTAATCTGTATATGCAGTTTAGTTTTTTTGTTTACAGTTTTTTTACGGTTTAGCCATTTTATTTAACAGGGATTTGTCCCTTTTTTATTTAGGGGAATAATCCCGATTAAAAGAAAATTGTTTTCGTAAATTTAAGTATTCGATTTGAAATGTAAAATATAGTAAAACATTGATTTTAAGTAAATTATTAAAACCTTATCATTATGAAAAAAAAAATATGTAGTCTAGCCTTTTGTTTTGTGATACACATGGGCTTTTCGCAATTCCAACATTCCTTTGGAACTGAAAGATCAGAAATGGGAAATGCTCTTACCCAACTTGATAAAATAGAGAAAGGATATCTGATAGCTGGATATACCGGTCAACAATTTTTTGGAGGATTAGATGCTACTTTAGTAAAAACGGATCTGGATGGGGATCAGATTTGGTCCCGGGTTTATGGAGGTAGAAATCGTGATTATTTTAATTCTGTACGCCAGTACAAGGATATAAATTCTATTAATCAAGCGACTTATATCGTTGCAGGAGTTACAAATAGTTTTGGTTTTGGGCGAGCGGATGCATTGCTTACGGGAGTAAACATACAAGGAGTTCCTGTTTTTGCAGCTGTATACGGGGGAGAAAGGCGAGATGTAGCTAATTGTGTACAAAATATTAAAGATGAAAATGGAAGACCTGGGCATATTTTTGTAGGTGAAACTAGGAGTTATACAGCTATCCCAGAAAACAATATATATGTTGTTAGAACAGATCTTAGTGGTAATCTTACCAGAGCTACAGTAATTGGCAATAGAGGGAATCAAAAAGGGTCATGGATTGAACAAACAAAAGATGGAGGTTATATTATTGTAGGATCTACCACTAATTATTGGTGTGGGGGAGGTGCTCAACTAACAAATCCAGCTACAGATATTTTCATTGTGAAACTCAAAGCTGATCTTACAGTAGAATGGGATAGAATATTGGGATACCCAAAAGAATTAGACCCATCTATAAGACATAATAATGTAGCTACCTGTGTTAAAATAAATCAAAGAGGTAATTACGTAATTACAGGATATACCAATAGTTTCGGGATCAATAATTCTCAAGATGCATTTCTGTTATTTATGAATTCTAATGGTAGTTTTTTAGGAATGAAAACCTATGGAACTAAATATACAGAAATGGGGCATAGTCTACAGATATCAAAAAGTAGTACAGGCAACGAATTGTATACGGTAGTAGGACAACATTCCAGTGCTAGCCGAAAAGCTTTAGTGTTTCAAACTGATGCCAGTAGCACACTGCAATGGGCTCGTGATTATGGAGATGAAAAGCAGGATGGAGGTATGGAATTGGTTAAGGATGATTTTGATAATGGATTTGCATTTACTGGATTTACAACATCTCTGGGAGCTGGAGGAACGGATATATATCTGGTAGAGACCACAGCGGATGGCGAGAGTAAAACCATTTGTGAAGAAAAAATCGATCTAAAAGAAGAAAAACATGAACCTTGTATTGCCAGAATTGCACGTCAAATTTTTGTAAGAGACTACAGAAGAATTGAACTCCCTGTAGAGCGCGTAGAATATAAAGAAGATCGTTGCGTCTCGGCTAAATTACCAATACTAAAAAAAACTGTAAAAGAGTATGGTATAGAATTGTTTCCTAATCCAGTACACGATTTGCTGACTATTCAGATTAACAAAAGAGTAACAGTTAATAAGATAGAGGTATATTCTCTACAGGGGAGAATAATAATGCAAGAAAGCCATCCGATACAAGCATCTATGATTTTGTCAACAAAGGATTTAGAAAGAGGAACTTATATTGTAAAAATATATACAGACCTCGGAGAAACAAAGGTGATGAAGTTTATCAAAAAATAATTATTTTATTTTTTAGACAATAACATACTAAACGGAATATTTGAGCCATTTTTATCAGTTTTATTAGCTCTAATTTTTGTTACAGATTTAGTAGTATAAAGAACTATGTGGTTTATAAAAACACCCCAATAATTATATTAAATTATTAGGGTGTTTTGTGTTATTTTTGATAGTAAAATAGATATGTTAAAATGACTTTTTTTTAAAAGCTTTTCTATTTAGTACTAAACAAGATAATTTGCTAAAGCTTATTAGTTGCGTCGGCGAACTTCGTTTCTATATAATGTAAGAATACCTTGTTTGTCACCTCGAGATAAGGAAGAAGTGTTATTTGTATAAGGACGTCCATTCTTTTTTACAATGGTAGGGCGTCTGTTTTTAGAGAATGCGTAAGCGCTATACAGCATTCTGCTATTAAAATCAAAGCTGCCATATTCTCTCCCATTCTGACCACGCTGTACATATGTTCTAAAATAAGATTCGCGACCAGATTCTATGTTTTGCGTTAATATATTTATATACCGATCTCTATCTTTTCTGCTTTGTTCATGCCATAGACCAACAGCATGACCAATTTCGTGTATTGTAGTTCCAGTTGTACAACCATTGCCTAATTTAATTTTTTGGGCGCCTCCTACACGACCAACAAAAGAAGAGCATCCTGTACCCTTTACAAAATTTATGTAATTTCTTTGATTGGTTCTTCTAATAAATTTTAATGGAGTGTTAGCTTCCCAGTGTGCTATGGCATCTGTAACCCTTTTTTTGTTAGGAAGACTTCGACTTATGCTATAGTATACGTATCCTTTGGGCCATAATTTATCTGGTTTAACAGTGCTTTTACTTGATTCTTCTTTCGATATAAGAATATCACCTTCCATTACGTAAGAATCATTAATTTTTTCAACCTCAATAGTTTGTCCGTCAAAAGAGATCGTAACCATGTCGCCTTTTTGATCAGGAAATGCTAGTTCCGACTGTGTTTTATCATTTGAGATTGATTGTTGATTGAATAATTCATCTTTGGATTCGCTTTCACAAGAAGTGGTTGTAATGGATACTGCGATGGCCAATACGGCTAGTCGCTTCAAGTAATAGTAATTTTTCATTATTTAAGTTTTTAAGTTAGTTCGGCAAATATATCTAAATAAGTATATCTATGGGTGCGACAAATTCCCCTTTTTATTAAATAATTTTGTAATTTATTAATAAATAATGGACTCTAAATAGCAAGCAACAACAATACTTGCCAAACATTTAGATGCATGGGGATATAACCCAAATCGTATGGAGAATGGTTATGAATATAAATCTACCTATACAGCTATGATAAAAAAGTTTGGAAAGGAAGCTTAGTTTTAGAGTATGTTTAAAAAGAATACAAATTGAAAATCAATAGTTTGAGGTTCTGAGGACACTTCAAATGATGAGAATATCGAGATATTTTAATTATTTGAAGTAAGCTCGCGGTTCTTAAAATATTTGTTTTCAAGAAGTAAGGTTTTTAAACAAGCTCTTACACGTAGCCGTAGGAAAAATTCCTAAAAGCAAAAACTCAAATAAAAAATATGTAAGTGGATTGATTGCAAGCCAAGGGAATAATACGATTTGTGATTAAAAAATTCGTATAAATTCATTGAATTATTTTTTCTTTATGCAAGGCAAAAAAATCAAGCATAGCTATAGCTACGGTTTATTTTTTAAACGAAGTAGAAAGGAAAAAGAAACGATGAATATGCGAAATTCTTAGTTATAAATCGTATAAATTCTATTACCAAAGCAGTGCAAAAAAAGAAATAGAAATAAACTCTTGAATTATTATAATAAAAAAGAATGCAGTATCATCAGTATCCCGAAAAGGGATTAGTCGTAGGTTCTGGCTCCATATATTATTATCCTGTAAGGACAGACGACAACAACGACTCAAGTTATCCGGACAACGATGGACTATCAAAGGATTTCAACATTAAAGTAGTATATAAAAGTGAAAGAGAAAACATAAATTAAAGAATTATGTCAAAAAGCAGTATAGCAGGAAATTTTTCATACACCCGTGTATCTGCATATTAACTGATTGCTTTTGTTCTTTTAGTCATGGATACATGTACATTGTACTTAATCAATTATAGAATTATCTAAAAACGAATAGCTACAAATGCTTAGATATTAATAACTAATCTTTTGTTTTCTACTAAATTAAATTGTAATTTTGCACTCCTTTTTAGCGAGTATGGGAATGAAAAAGGGATTCTTTAAATTAATTTAACGCTTCTGTATATATTTTCGCTTTGATTCTCAAATAGATACAGGATACAAATTTTATCTTCAATGTCTGAAGAAACAAAAAACACAGATGTTCAGGAAGTAGGGGCTCCAAAAGAAGCTCCTGCGGTATCTCCTCAACAGGAAAATCCTGAACAATTTTTAAAAGATTTTAACTGGCACAACTATGAGGAAGGTATTGACCCAATCGCAGACTCCAAACTCGAAGAGTTTGAAAAGCTAGTTGCAGAAAATTTTGTTGACACTTTAAATGACGAAGTAGTAGATGGTACAGTGATCAATTTAACAGATCGTGATGCTATTATTGATATCAATGCAAAAAGTGAAGGTGTTATTTCATTAAATGAATTTCGTTATAACCCGGATCTTAAAGTCGGGGACAAGGTAGAAGTATTAATTGATGTACGTGAAGATGCTACAGGGCAATTAATATTATCTCACCGTAAAGCACGTGTAATCAAAGCATGGGATAGAGTAAATAATGCTCATGATACAGGAGAAATTGTCAATGGTTTTGTGAAATGCAGAACTAAGGGAGGAATGATTGTAGATGTTTTTGGTATTGAAGCATTCTTACCAGGTTCTCAGATTGATGTGAAGCCTATTCGTGATTACGATGCATACGTTGGTAAAACAATGGAATTTAAAGTGGTTAAAATAAATCACGAATTCAAAAATGTGGTTGTTTCTCACAAAGCACTTATTGAGGCAGATATTGAAGAACAGAAAAAAGAAATCATTGGTCAATTAGAAAAAGGTCAGGTATTAGAAGGTACTGTTAAGAATGTTACTTCTTACGGTGTATTTGTTGATCTTGGAGGAGTTGATGGATTGATACATATTACAGATCTTTCCTGGTCTAGAATTAACCATCCTAATGAGATTGTTGAACTTGATCAGAAATTAAACGTAGTAATCTTAGACTTTGACGAAGCTAAAACACGTATTCAACTTGGTCTTAAGCAATTAAAAGCACATCCTTGGGAAGCGCTAAATAGTGAGCTTAAGGTTGGAGATAAAGTAAAAGGTAAAGTAGTTGTAATTGCAGATTATGGTGCATTTATTGAAGTAGAAGAAGGTGTAGAAGGATTGATTCATGTTTCTGAAATGTCCTGGTCTACTCATTTACGTTCTGCACAAGATTTTGTAAAAGTAGGTGATGAGGTAGAAGCGGTTATACTTACTCTGGATAGAGAAGAAAGAAAAATGTCTCTTGGTGTTAAGCAATTAACTCCGGATCCTTGGACTGATATTACGACAAAGTATCCTGTAGGATCAAGACATAATGGTATTGTGCGTAACTTCACTAATTTTGGAGTGTTTGTTGAATTAGAAGAAGGTATTGACGGATTAATTTATATCTCAGATCTTTCCTGGACTAAGAAAGTTAAACACCCATCAGATTTTACTAATGTAGGTGATAAACTAGATGTTATAGTACTTGAATTAGATGTAGAAGGACGTAAATTAAGTCTTGGTCATAAGCAAACTGAAGAAAATCCTTGGGATAAATATGAAACTGAATTTGCAGTCGGAACAAAACATACCAATACCATTACTGAGATTGTAGACAAAGGTGCTACCATCGAATTTAATGAAGATATTGTAGCTTTTGTACCATCTCGTCATCTAGAGAAAGAAGATGGGAACAAACTGACAAAAGGAGAAGAGGCAGAATTCCAAATTATTGAGTTCAATAAAGAATTCAAGAGAGTTGTAGCTTCTCATACAGCTTTATTCAAAGAAGAAGAGGCGAAGATTGTTAAGCAAGCTGCTAAGAAGGCGGCAACAAGTAACTCAGAGAAAACCACTCTTGGAGATATTGATGCATTAGCAGATCTTAAAGCTAAAATGGAAAAAGGAGGGAACTAAAATCTCTAATTTTCAGATACTATAAAAAGAGGCTGTCATTTTTGATAGCCTCTTTTTTTTAACTATTTTTACCAGTACTTCCTCGAATAATTGAATATCATTTTCAGTATTCTCTACACTTAGGAGGCTATTTGTTTTTAGTAGCACATTTTATAACAATTCAGTTTTTAAAATACTCAATCAGAAAGCAACCATTTTTTTATTAGATAAAAAAATCAATGCATGGTATATCTTGTTGCTTCTTTTTATTGACGTGGTTTAAACTTTTTTAAATTCACTATGAAAATGCTCTTTTTGACTCGATAATCGAGATTTAAATGCTCCGAGGCTTGCCTCGAAATCAAAATGTTTTCTTCAATAAATGTCTTGTGGGCTTGCCTCGAGGTAGTTTACTCAGTTTTCGATTTTTCGTACTTCGTAGCGTTGCTATGAAGTTCAAAAAATACTTCAATTAGTTAAAAAACAACTAATTTTCGTCAGAATCAAAAAAGTTTAAATCACTTCATTATATATCAACGTAAAATAGCAAGCTTAATAGATAATTTTAAATCGAGAATTGTATAAAATGGAAATTTTGTAGGCAAAAATATTACTTAAGATGAGTTCATTAAGTAAAAACCGTTCATCATAAATATGTATGATGAACGGTAATGAGTTAATTTTTAAAGCTTTAAGAGAAATAAATAATTGGTTCTTTACAGAGTATGTATATAAAAACCTATTTGATCAATTAAACTTCCAGATTTACCAAAAAATACAAGTACCTGAAAACCAGATGGTAGGATAGAAACGTTAAATGCTGCCCCGCCATTACCACCATAAGAGAAGGATTTTTTGTTAGTATAGATTGAAATACGATCTAATACTCTTCCGCTTCTTCCAGCGATACGTCTAATACGATTTATAACTAAAAATTTCGCATATTCATCGTTTCTTTTTCCTTTCTACTTCGTTTAAAAAATAAACCGTAGCTATAGCTATGCTAGATTTTTTTGCCTTGCATAAAGAAAAAATAATTCAATGAATTTATACGAATTTTTTAATCACAAATCGTATAATGTATTCATCATCAGAAAAAAATTGGATATGGTATATACCGCCATTTCCACCTCTATCGGTTCCTGTATAAATGGTACCGGCAGGAGAAATGTAAAAGATAGTTATTTTATCTACTTTACTTCCAGCTCTTATTGCAATAGCGTGTATTTTTGTGCCGCTTGGAGGATTCACACTAAATGCTGATCCATCACCACCGCCAAAGGGGCCAACCGAATAAGAAAATGCTTTAGAGTTTTTATGATTAGAATAAGAAGAACTGTTTTCTAAAGGAATTGCATTTTTTAATTCTTTAGGAAAATCATTCCAATCTACTAATGAAGAATTTGCTTCATCATAATGTGTTAATTTTTGAGTGTCCTGTTGTATATTTTCATTCAATATTTCATTGACTTCTTTTTTTTCACAAGATGTAGATAAATACGCAATAAAAAGGAGCGCTAATACGCCTGTTTTTTTCATAATTAATGATTAAGATTTAAGAGTTAAAATTAAAATTTAATCAATTAATTATTAGGAAGTAAAGGTGTTATGCTTATGCTTTTTATGGTTTTTCTGTTGTATTGTTATATAAGGGGTTTTATTTTTACTTTTTCCCCTATTTTAGGAACATGTTTACTAGAAAATATTTTTATTGTTTTACAGAAACGGCGCTTTTTTTTAACCGGATAATATGTAATCCGTTAAGTAATAACATGATATAATAAGTAGGATCAATTTCATGCCATCGTACTCCTCCAAAATTGGCTCTGCCACTATGTTTGTGATGATTATTATGATAACCTTCTCCCATCATTAAGAAATCAATAGGCAACAAGTTTTTAGAAGTGTTATCAACCTTAAAATTGGTATATCCAACGATATGTCCAAACCAATTGATGATAACTCCGTGTATAGGTGCCATAAAGAAGGCTACAGGTAACAACATCCATTGCCACCAGGAAGTAACAAAAAAGTAAAAGAATATGGTATAAGCTAACCCCCAGGCAATTCTAGTAAAATTGGAACTGGCAAAGGCATCAAATGATTTCCATTGTGGAGCGTTTTTAGTGAATTTTTCATCCAGAGAAATCCTTTTATTATTAATATCCTGATATATGTTTTTAGTACGCCACATCATACTAAACATATTATTATCATATTTAGGAGAATGCGGATCTTTTTCTGTATCCACATATGCGTGATGTAATCGGTGCATAATGCCATATCCATAAGCGCTTAAATAATTAGAGCCTTGAAACACCCAAGTGAGAAAAAAACACACTTTTTCAGTAAAATCAGACATGGTAAATGTTTGATGTGCTGCATATCTATGTAAAAAGAAACTTTGAAAAAATAAGCCTGTATACCATAAGACAAGCATAAAAATAAGGATAACCATTTTCTAGAGCAATGTTGAGTTTATAATCATTTCTAATGGTGAACGTTCTTATAAAAATAAATTACTTTTAAAAGTTTACATTAGAATGCGGCAAAAATACGTATATAAACCTGATGTATGAGTTTATAATTTAATTATATTTTCTAGTAAGTATATAGCATTGCGAGAAAAATAGTGGGTTTGTGAATAGATTAAACTAATATATCAAATTGTATAAAGAAGATCGGAGAGTGTAAATATAACCTTGTCTGAATACTAAATTTTTAATTTACACATTATTCAGATAAGATGACAAATACAGAACAACAAGAACTAGAGAAGAAAGCTCTTGAACAATTTATGAGCGGCAAGAG
>NZ_VTZU01000066.1 GCF_008370685.1 Aquimarina sp. RZ0 | reverse complement strand
TACAAGAACTAAAAGATTGGTTAAAAAAGTTTGTCGAAAATATGAGCCAGAAAACAATAAAATCTATTGTCGGAAATAAACATTACTTAGATGCTTTTTATGCCAAATAAAAAACCGTAAACCGTATAATAAGAGGTAGCTAAACTTTTTTGATTCTAGCGAACAATAGTGATTTTTCACTCAATAGTAGTGTTTTTTGCACTTCATAGCAGCGCTACGATGTAAGAAAAGACCAAAATTGAGTGAAAAAGGACATTTTTATAGCGAATTGAAAAAAAGTTTAAACCACTTCTAATACAAAATTTTAAAAGTTTAGGTTTTGATTAGTTTTTATTTTTTACTGTAGTAATCAAATAATTCGTATTAATTCTAAAGTCATTTTATGGCTTTCCATATATAAGTCATCCCGGTCTATATGAAACTCTGAAACAAGAGATCAAAAGAAATAATTTTATTCTGCGAATTTTATATAGGAAATGGTGTTATCGTCGAATTCTAGTTTAAACCTAACGAATTCTAGTAAGATAGCGGGTTAATAATCAAAGTAACTTAATTTTATAATAAGATTTAACTTACTATTAAATGAGGGAAATTATAGGTTTTTCTCCCCTCTGTCTAAAAGCTGAATATTTATATCCAAATCAACTATAATGAAACATTTTTTAAGAATTTTAACACTATTTTTATTAATTTATTACTCGTCAAATGCACAATTAGACACTAAGTATTTTGATAAACTAAAAGCTTCAAAAGTAACATCAGATAATTCATTAAACTGGGTGCAGTTCGGTCCAGGTATGTCTGGCTATATTGAATTCTTTTGGTGTCACCCAACAGATCCCAATGTTATGCATATGAGTCCTGATATGTTTAATGTATATGGTTCTTTTGATAGGGGTGAATCATGGCAAACAATAAAGGATTATGATGGATTAGGGAGTGACATGGGAAGAACATATGACATTGAGTTTTCCAGACAAGACCCTAATTTAGGATTTGCAATCGATGAGTTAGGAGGGCTTTTTAAAACAACTAACAAAGGAAGAAGTTGGGTAAAAACTAGTTTTTCATTAGGTAAAATTCATTCTGAAATTGCTGTAGATCCTTCCAACGATAATAATTGGTATATTGGAGCAGGATCTTTTTGGGATGTAAAAACAAACCATAGGACAGCAGCCAAACCCGAAGGAATTCTTAGACGTAATTCTGCTACGGGGCATATCTATAAAAGTACGAATAAAGGAAGTACTTGGAAAAAAATTAATAAAGGATTGCCTAATAACTTAAATGTTGCAAAAATAATTGTAGACCCCAGAAATTCTAATAATATAATCTTGGCAGGAAATACAGGAGTATATAGAAGTATTGATAAAGGAGAAACCTGGGTTCCGAGCAAAGCAGGATTACCAAATAATTTACCAAAGGATATGACTTCTTATTTTGATAAGACTCAAAATAAATTCATCCTTTATCTGGTAGAACAGACAAAATACATAAAGCAAGGAAATACTACCGTATCAAAAGGAGGAATTTTTAAAAGTACTAATAGCGGTAAAAATTGGACATCAATAACAGGGGATCTTGGATTAGATTTAACCAAGGTAACTCATTGGACGACAAGAAGCAAATATAAAAGAGCAGTATCTCATTGGTTAGGGATACCCAAATCTCAGGTAGGTAAATTTCCATCTAAAACATTACAGACATTTCATAGAATTCGGGTAAATCCAAAAAATCCAAAAGAGATTTACATCTCCCATAATACCAAGCATGACTTTTCTTTTGGACCAGCAGAAATATGGAAAACAGAAAATGGAGGTACTACCTGGTTTCCAACTGCCAGATATGGGAAATATTGGAAAACTAACCAGGATAAAAACTATTGGACAAGTAGAAATAAGCCAGTAGGTATGAATACAAGTTTTGCTCACTTACAGCATGAAATGGAAACGGCTGCGGGATATTCAGGGTGTAGAGCTTTAGATATTAATTCAGAAGGAGAAGTGTTTACAAGTATTGAACAACAAGTATTGAAATCTAAAGATGGTGGTAAAACCTGGAAACAGATAGATGATATTGAAACGGCTTCTGGTAGTAAAAATTGGATAGGTAAAGGAGATAGTAATCTGCCAGGAAGATATATGTTGTTAGAAACAGGTGTTTCGGGAAGAAAGCTTTTTTGTAGTGGAGAACACGGTTTGTGGAAGTCAGCTCCTTCTGGAAATAATTCTAATCCAAATGTACAGGCTGTAACACAAATAGAAGGACAGGTAAATAATCCAAAAGCGGCTACTTCTACAGCTTTTGTTGCAGTGCATCCTAAGAATCCTGATATTTTGTATACACTCCAGTTTAGACAAGATAATAGAGATAATTTTAGAAGATCTACTGATGGTGGTAGAACCTGGGAAAACATTTCAACACCTATTGATTATCCAGACACTAATCTATCTAATCATAGGATTTTTCCATATTCTATACTTATAGATCCAGAGCAACCCAAGATTATTTATTTCTGTGTGATCAAAAAAGCACTACAGGAAGTCAATGGAAGTGTTGTTGCTCCAGGCTTTAATAAATTTGGAGTCTATAAAAGTATAGATGGTGGTTTTAATTGGAAAATCATGAATGCCGGATTACCCTCTGGAGGAAGTGTAAGAAGGTTGGCTATGGATCCTAAAAATAGTAATGTGATCTATGCGGCAATGAACCAAAGTGGAAACGTAAGAGGAGGGCTGTATAAAACAACGAATAAAGCAGGTTCCTGGAAAAAAGTTACTATTCCTTCTTCTATTAAGTCTGTTAATAATATACATATAAATAAAGCAACTAATCATTTGTATATTTCTTGTGGCTCTAAATCTGGTAAGGACACAGAGGGAGGGATCTGGAGAAGTAAGAACAATGGAGCTAGTTGGGAAAAAATATTCGACCTTCCATATGTATGGCAAACAGAAACTTCTCCAATTAATCCTGATATTATTATTGCAAGTGCTCCTAGAAATACAAAAAGACCAAATCCAGGGGCATATCTGTCAAGAAACGGTGGTCAAACCTGGATAAAAGTAAATAAAAATTTAGCTCATGCCAATGCGATTACGGATATACGTCCAGATAATATGGATGAAAATGTATTTTGGTGTGCCGGATGGGGAAGTGGATGGTATAAAGGAATTTTGAAAAATGGAAATACAAAAGAAACTTTAAAATTTAATAATTTTCCATCAAAAATATTTCCATCAAAACGTATTGATGTACAAGTAGATTATAACGTTTCGCAGAGACGACAAATCTCTATAGTATTAAATACTCCAGATGGTAGATATGTTACAAATACAAAACAGATTGTTGAGGCTGGATCTGGTTCAGTTATTACCCACCTTAGTTTACCATCCATACCAGAAATTGCAAAAAATTATATAATTACAACAAGTATCAGACCTGTAGGAGGTAATTTTAATTCGGCTGTGCTGAGAAAAAAGAAGACTTTTGATATTGTGACAGAATCTGTTGAGAATACAGCAACATTGTCACCGATACAGGATGCATATTTACAAGGGAATAAAAGATTTAATACTGATATATTACGTATAGAAGCAAATAAAAGGACAGTATACCTAATGTTTGATATTTCTTCTATAAAAGGGACTATTACAAAAGCAGAATTACGATTTACGGTCTATGCCGATGCAGGTAATGGTAATCTTATTATTAATAAAGGAAATGATAATAGATGGACAGAGAATAATATATCAAATTCTAATAAACCAATTAGAGGTCCTCAATTAGGAAATTTAAATATTAATTTTCCAATTGGAAGCGTGAAAACTATTCCGTTAAAAACTGCAGAAATTAATGGAGATAAATTATCATTAATACTCAATGCACTTTCAGGAAATGATTTTTCTTTTGCTTCAAAAGAGAATTCGAAGGTTGCGAAGCCTGAATTGGTGATTACGTATACTTCTAGTAGAGATAATATAGACAATGAGGATGATATTATGATGTTTCCAAATCCTGTATTAAATACATTGAATTTTTCAGGAGAACTCGAAAATAAAACGATTCGAATATTTAATATGTTAGGAGCTTTACAAAAAGAAATAATAATAAGAAAGGGACAGACATCTGTTGATATGAGTGCCATGCAAAATGGTTTTTATATGCTCAAAGTGATAGATATACATGCTGGAAATAAGATTCTACTCACTAAAAAAGTCCTTAAATTGAAATAGCTAAATATATCAGGTTTTCTAAATTAGGATAAAATTAAGAGCTACTATAAATTATTTATATTGATATAAGGTTAAATATAACTGTTCGGTACTATGCATTACTCGCTTTGCCGAACAGTTGTATTATTATTGCTGGTCTAAAAAATACTCGAATAGAAAGCAGGCTTTTTATTGATACCAGTTGTTTTTTACAGTAAATCTAGCAAGTAAATAGTATTCAGTGTTTCTTTTTTATAATCATTCTATATTCTTTAAACCCTTTTCATAGTCATTCTAGATTTTGTATCTTAGAATTCTTTAAAAATAACGGAAATATATAAGTCTTATGGCATTCGATATCGAGATGATAAAAAAGGTATATAGTCAAGTAGCTGATCGCATTAATTCTGCGAGAGAAGTTACTGGTAAACCTTTGACTCTGGCAGAGAAAATTTTGTACTCACATCTTTGGGATGTAAAAACAAAAAAAGCATTCGTGCGTGGAAAAGATTATGTTGATTTCGCGCCAGATCGTATAGCTTGTCAGGATGCAACAGCGCAGATGGCATTATTGCAGTTTATGCAAGCAGGAAAAAACAAGGTAGCTGTTCCTACAACAGTACATTGTGATCACTTGATACAAGCAAAAGAAGGTGCGGCAACAGATTTAAAAAATGCTAATGATACGAGTAGTGAGGTATTTAATTTTTTAGAATCTGTTTCTGATAAATATGGAATTGGATTCTGGAAACCAGGAGCTGGTATTATTCATCAGGTAGTATTAGAGAATTATGCTTTTCCCGGAGGAATGATGATTGGTACAGATTCTCATACAGTAAATGCTGGTGGTCTGGGTATGGTTGCTATCGGAGTCGGAGGAGCAGATGCGGTAGATGTAATGGCAGGGATGGCTTGGGAGCTAAAATTTCCTAAACTAATCGGTGTGAAATTAACAGGGAAGCTGTCAGGATGGACTGCGCCAAAAGATGTGATTTTAAAAGTAGCTGAAATTCTTACGGTAAAAGGTGGGACAGGAGCTATTGTAGAATATTTTGGGCCTGGAGCAACTTCTATGTCCTGTACAGGAAAAGGAACCATCTGTAATATGGGAGCAGAAATTGGTGCTACAACCTCTACATTTGGGTATGATGAATCTATGGAACGGTATTTACGTGCTACCGAGAGAGCAGAGGTGGCAGATGCTGCAAACAAAGTAAAAGAACACTTAACAGCAGATCCAGAGGTGTATGCAAACCCTCAAGAATATTTTGATCAAGTAATAGAGATTAATTTATCTGAACTGGGGCCTTTATTAAACGGCCCATTCACTCCCGACCTGTCTACTGCTGTTGGGGCAGATATGAATAAAAAAGCAAAAACAAACGATTGGCCTCTTGCTGTAGAGTGGGGACTAATCGGTTCTTGTACTAATTCTTCTTACGAGGACCTTTCTCGAGCCTCTTCTATTGCGCAACAAGCATTGGATAAGGGGTTGAAGATGAAATCAGAATTAGGCATAAATCCTGGTTCTGAACAAGTAAGATATACAGCAGATAGAGACGGGATATTAGGAATATTCGAGCGATTAGATGCAAAAATATTTACAAATGCCTGTGGACCGTGTATTGGGCAATGGGCAAGATATAGCGATCCCAAAAATGCACCAAAAAATAGTATAGTTCATTCTTTTAATAGAAATTTTGCTAAGCGTGCCGATGGGAATCCTAATACCCATGCTTTTGTAGCTTCTCCAGAATTAACCGCGGCAATTGCTGTGGCAGGACGTTTAGATTTTAATCCGTTAACAGATAAGTTAATTAATGAAGACGGAGAAGAAGTAATGTTTGATGAACCTACAGGATGGGAATTACCACCAAAAGGGTTTGAAGTAGAAGACGCAGGATATCTGGCACCACAAGAAGATGGTTCTGGTGTAGAGGTAAAAGTAAGTCCGACTTCAGAAAGATTACAATTACTTACACCTTTTGAGCCTATCGGAAATGAAATAAAAGGAGCAAAATTACTGATCAAAGCTTTTGGGAAATGTACTACAGATCATATTTCTATGGCAGGACCGTGGTTACGTTTCAGGGGACATTTGGATAATATTTCTAATAATTGTCTGATCGGTGCCGTGAATGCTTTTGGTAAGAAAACAAATTTTGTTAAAAATCAGTTGACAGGTGATTTTGAAGGTGTTCCGGATGCCGCAAGAGCTTATAAAGCTGCTGGAGTTAAAACAATAGTAGTTGGTGATCATAATTATGGCGAAGGTTCTTCTCGTGAGCACGCAGCGATGGAGCCAAGACATTTGGGAGTGGTTGCTGTAATTGTAAAATCATTTGCACGTATCCATGAAACAAATCTTAAGAAACAAGGTATGTTAGGGTTGACTTTTGTAAATGAGGCAGATTATGATAAAATTCAGGAAGATGACACCATTAATTTCTTAGATTTAGAGGCGTTTACACCCGGAAAGACACTTAATATAGAATTTGTTCACGCAAACGGATCAAAAGATGTGATTGAAGTGAATCACACCTATAATCAATCCCAGATTGACTGGTATAATGAAGGATCTGCTTTAAACTTGATTAAAAAGGAGAATGTTTAAATAGTATAAAAAAGCATCAAATATATAAAACTCTCAAAATATAACTTTTGAGAGTTTTTTCTTTAAATGAGTTTACATTATTGAGGAAAACAATCTACACTCACCAATACGCAGTGCTGAAATTGAGGAGGAAGTTGTTCATATTGACGACAAGTAACTATTATAGGCCCATTGTAGGCGGAGCATTGACTTCCACCATTAATTTGTAGTTGATCAGATTTTGATAGGACTTTGCCTAAATTAGAAAGTGTGTTTTTCATTTGTTTTAGTGTAATAAGCCTGAACGTGACATAGCTCTCAGGATATGAGCATTGTAGTAAAAATACTGTTTTTTCCCTTCATTGTGTTATGTGAGTTACATATATTTATAATCGTTATTTCCGCAACTTTTTTATTTTGAAGTGTTAACGAAAGCGGGCAAATTTTAATGAAGAGTTTTAAGTCAAAAAAGGAGTATAAATTAGCATTTCTTTAGCAATCACTTTCAGAATAGAAGCGCACTTTCTAGTTGACTGTACAGAGGTTTTTGCTTTCTCAATACTAAATTCTAATTCGTTTGTAAAATGCTTATTTTTTTAAAAAATGTACAGTAAGATTTGTAAATTTGCGTATATGATACGCCAAAATATAAGAGTAGCAGTAGATGCAGTGGTTTTCGGATATAAAGATAGAAGACTTAATGTGCTTTTAATCAAAAGAGATATAGAACCATTTAAAGATTCTTGGGCATTACCCGGAGGATTAGTGCTTAATGATGAAAGTCTTGAAAATGCTGTAGAAAGAGAATTAAAAGAAGAAACTAATGTTACTGTAGATTATTTAGAGCAGTTATACTCTTTTGGTAGTCCAGAAAGAGACCCTAGAAATCGGGTAGTGAGTGTCACCTACTTTTGTCTGGTGAAACCAGAACACCACAATATCAAAGCTGATACAGATGCTAATGATGTAGCTTGGTTTGCTATCAATGAGCTCCCGAAGTTAGCATTTGATCATACAATAATTCTGGATATGGCTAAGAAAAGATTACGTAATAAACTCATTTATGAACCAATAGGTTTTGATTTGCTAGCAGATAAGTTTTTGTTTTCTGATCTTGAAAAACTCTATATGACAATTCTGGACAAACAAATTGATCGTAGAAATTTTAGAAAGAAGATTTTAAGTTTTGAGATTTTAGAAGAACTGAAAGAAAAAGTTTCTAATGGGCGAGGAAGACCGGCAAACCTTTTTAAATTTAATCAGGAACAATATTTTAAACTTAAAAAAGAAGGCTTTCTTTTTGATATAAAATAATTGTAATCAATACACTTTGATCCGTTCCTTAGAAAAATACTTGCGGATAAAAATAAATGCTGAATTCTAAAACGTGGAATTCAGCATTTTGTATGTTTTTGAATAAAAAATTAGTTTGCAATGATCATTTTATTGGTTTTAATTATTTTTTCATTTACAATTAACGAATAAAAGTAGATACCTGCGTTTAATGTTCCTTTTTGGAAATTAACTTGTTTTTGATCTTTTTTCAGCTGAATTTTTTCTATGGTTTTTCCGGTAATATCCGTAACCTGTATGCTGCCAGAGATAAATCCGGGAGCTAGTTGTATTGAGAATACTGTTTGATCCCGGAAAGGATTCGGTGAATTAGATAGTAACTGATTGTTTTTTTTTGCGATTGATTCAAAATCTATTTGTGAAGATTGTGCTCCAGGCATCATATTCTCTTGTTTTTTGTAATCAATAGCACAGGCGCCTTTAAATTGTGGAATATCTATTTTTTCTCTATCAAGAGTTTTTGCTACTATGGACTCTATAGAAGAGCGTGTTGAAATAGATGTATCCAGTAACCAATCTACAATATGAAAACCGGGAGCGCTTGAACTATCATAAGATGATAATTTTAACCGTGAGTTATTTCCATTAGACCATATCATTCGGGTATTGTTGCCATCAGTTTGTAACCAGGATCGTCCTCGTCCGGGTAAAGGAGTATCAGGGCTAATTGTGTATAATTGAAAATCGTGCCCTTCCGTATCATCTCCTCTTAGTGTAGTGTTTCTACTGTCATTTTGCCCATTATGAATCTCCCAAAGTGTACCACTGGCATTTGTAACTGCTATATCATCTCCAGACCGTCTACTTTCTATTCTTCCATTGTTTCCTCTTAGAATGATGCGATTATCTTTGGGAAGATGGTTTGATTTTGTTTTTACTCTCCATACTTTTATTCCACTACCAGAGACCTGATTGTCAAACCCCCAGGTAGGAGAGCTTGCTTGTTGACGCGCTTCTAGCATAAAGTATTCATTAGTACCTTTTGAAGGATCATAAAGAATGACAGGTCTTTTGGCATCTGTAAGCGCGTTTCCGGCCAATGTATTTGCATTTACAACCATACTACCTCCTCCATCGGTAATTTGATATATCCTGGGTTCAACCCATCCTAGTCGCATTTTGTGATAGGAATCCATATTTATAGACCAGGTATCATCCTCTCTGGATGTAATAGTACCACTCATAATAGTTGAAGATTGATTGAGTCTGAAACGAGCTCCGTATAAATCAATAGTTCCTAAAGAATGAGAAATTTCATGAACTAATGTTGCAAATCCGGTGCCTTCTCCACATACTGCGACACTTCCTCTATATGAATATCCACCTCTAAAATTAGCATTACCAGACCATCGATTGGCTCCACTATCCGCAAAAGAAGCAGGATGTGTTGCTGTTGTTCCCGAAATGGGAATGTCTGCTCCCATTATTACAATCTGTAGCTCATCTGCCGTAATAATTTTATCACCATTGGTATCATAACGACTGAAATCAAATCTTGCTCTTGAAGAGGCTAATTCAATGATTTTTGGAATATCGTCCTCCCACCTTCCTGTAACACCTGGGCAAAGAGAATTCCCATTAAACATTCTTCGGCCAGAACAATTGAGTAAAGATTCATTGATAGCAGTTCTGGGATTATCTTCCATAGTAACGGTAACAATATCAGCTTTATGAAACGTAAAATTATTAAAGGAATTTTCTTTAAAATATTCTCGGACTGATGGATTGCCACTTCCCATACCAGTACCAAAAAACATGGTGTCATAATATGATGTAGTGTGCGGGTTATGAAACCTCATATCACTATATTGATTACGAATGACTAATAATGGTCGGCTGCCTCTGGCTTGTTTTCCATTGACTGTCATAGTACCATAACCAAACTGGCTTGCTATGGAAGATGGGAGTTCTTCTGCTCCACGTTTCCAATTAGAACCTCCAAAACCACCGGTAACCGCACTTCGGGTAATTTCATTTTTATTCCGTACAAAGAGGGTGAGCGTCCCACGACCACCAGCGTTTCCTTTAGGGATATCACTCCAGTTGAGTTGTATTGTATTTCCCGTTCTGGTACCTACGGCGACATTTGCCCATCCGGGTATTCCTGAGCTATAATTACGTTCACCAAACCAGACTACGGTATTTCCAATTTGCCGGATGTAATAAGAACCATTGTCGTTTCCTCTCCATTTGCCGTTCAGAATATTTTGATTGTTAATAGTATGAAAACCGGCTGGTCTGGTTCCGGGGAGACTAGTGGGGCGAGTAGTTTTGGACCATAAAGACCCTCCAAAACCACTACCACCAGTTTTTGATAAAGAAGTTCCTGTAGGGTTTATAGCTAAGCTGAGGGTACCTGTACCTTGAATTCTCCCTTTTGGGACATCGTAAAATTGTCCCGTAATTTGATATCCGTTAATACTTCCTTTAAAAACATTTGCCCAACCACCACTGGGATGTTCACCAAACCAATAGACATCCTGTCCGGTTTGTCGAATATAATAATGACCGCCATCATCGCAGGTATAATAACCACTTATATTAGGAGCTGATAAATCAAAAGCAATGATATTAAATTTTGCATTAGAGGGAATGGTGGTCAGATCTTCATTATAGAGTTTCCATCGCCCTCCATTATACCAAACACCTACCTCATGAGGATTATATGGACCGTTGGTTCCCCAGTTATTAGTGGCAAAAACAAAAGAGCCTGGCCTGTTATTGGTATCAAAATCATTAAGGGTAGTAATATGGCTGGTCGAATTAGATGCAGCGGTATGTATAAAAGACTTTGTGTGATCTACAATAATATTGAATTTTGCGCCCACAGGCATGGCATTGAGATCTTGATTAAAAATTCTCCATTTTCCGGCATAATAATATACCCCAACACTATGTGGATTGTAGGTAGAAGTCCAAAATTGGGTAAGTACAATTTTGGCAGAGGGCTTATTATTTGTAGCTGGATGATCTATCGTAGTGATATGATTGTTAGTGTTAGCGCTTGTCGAGCTATGAATAAATACACGCGTATCTGCTGGTGTTTGTGTAAGTACATTAAATGTAGTATTGGTATCAATGGTAGCCCTGTTCTGATTAAAAATTCTCCATTTTCCACCATAATAATACACGCCAACAGGAGCAATGTTGTATGGGCCTGATCCGTAATCGTGTGTTACAAATAATATGGCATTAGGTCTGTTATTCGTTCTTGGATTGTCTATAGTTGTGACATGTCCCGAAGTATTTGTAGAAGTAGCTATATGCTTAAAAGTTGATGGTTGTGCATATACTAATGTCCCAAAAAATAAAGCCAATACTGCAGTTAGTGACATTGTATGACCAAAACTCGTAAAAAGTGAACTCAAATTTTTCATAATTTTTTATGGATAAAAGGTTTGTTAAGAAAATGATTGATACATGCTTTAGTGAGACTTTTAGGTAAAAGGTAAACATCGGGTGGTTTGAAAAGTATCATAAGGTTTTATTGGTTGTTTGATGAAAGAGTTTTATAGAACAAATAATATTTTAATGTATTTTTTACGCAAAATATTTTGTTGTAAGATTTTTCTGTTTTAAATTTGCGTAAAAACAACACAATTATGAGGTATTTACATTTAGATCCATCCTTTACACCTTTTGGCGAATCACTTGCATTTATGTCTTTTGTATTTAATGGAGGAGAACCCCATATTAAAATTACTGAAGAGCATATTGGAGAAGAAGTAACTATTACGCATCGATTAAATTCTTTTAATGATGTAGGATTGTTATTGGTAGCTACTGATGCGTTACGGAGGATGGATGTAAAACAGATTACTGTATTAATCCCTTATTTTCCTGCTGCAAGGCAAGATAGGGTGATGGTTTCTGGAGAATCATTAAGTGTTAAAGTATATGCAGATATTATAAATGCTCAGAACTATAATAAAGTGTTAGTTTTTGATCCTCACTCTGAGGTAACGCCGGCATTATTGAATAATGTAGAAGTAATCCAGAATTATGAATATGTAAAGCAATGTTTAGCGACAATAGGAGAAGAAGTGTTATTGATATCACCAGATGGAGGAGCTTTAAAAAAGATTTACAAAGTATCAGAATATCTCGGAGGAATAGCAGTAGTAGAATGCTCCAAAAGAAGAAATGTGAAAACAGGTCAGTTATCCGGTTTCAGGGTGTATGAAGAAGATTTGGCAGCTAAGCACTGTGTCATTGTAGATGATATTTGTGATGGTGGAGGAACTTTTTTAGGGTTGGCGACTGCATTAAAAGAAAAAAATGCAGGAAAATTAAGTTTGGTGGTCAGTCATGGAATCTTTAGTAAAGGATTTGAGGAATTGACCGAATCTTTTGATACCATTTTTACTACGGATTCTTTTAGAGATATAGAAGAGGGGAAGGTTGTTCAGTTTTCGGTGATTTGATTAGTAAAGTAAAGAAGAAATTAAAATGAAAACGTTGTTAGAAAATATTAGAGGAGGAATTCTTGGTGTAGCAGTTGGAGATGCATTAGGCGTTCCATATGAGTTTCTGGATAGAGATCAGATGGATAAAAAACCTGCAAAGGATATGATTGGTTATGGAACTCATAATCAACCAGAAGGGACTTGGTCTGATGATAGTTCACTGACTTTCTGTTTAATGGAAAGTTTATGCAAAGGTTATGACCTTTTTGATATAGCATCAAAGTTTTGCGCTTGGTTTTATGAAAATTTATGGACTCCGAGAGGGCTTGTTTTTGATATTGGTATTACTACAAAGGATGCGCTATATCAATTTAAGAGAGGAATGACACCTGATTTATGTGGGGGACTAGATGAATATTCTAATGGTAATGGTTCTCTGATGCGCATTTTACCACTTGTATATTACCTAAAAGACGAAAGTGATATTAATATAAGGTATGATATCATAAAAAAAGTGTCTTCAATAACCCATGGTCATCTGAGATCTGTTTTTTCATGTTTTATATATGTAGAATACGCATTATTGTTACTGCAAAATAGAGATAAGTTTGAAGCCTTTGAGGTTATTAAAAGACCAATATTAGATTTTGCAATTCAAAATGATTTTAATCCTAAAGAAATAACATTGTTCTCTAGAATTTTGGAAGAAGATATTTCTAAACAAAACCGGTTTGATATCCAGGGTTCCGGATACGTGTTAAAATCATTAGAAGCTGCTTTTTGGTGTTTACTTACATCAACATCTTATGAAGAATCTGTGTTGAAAGCAATTAATCTTGGAGAAGATACTGATACTACAGCTGCTATAACAGGAGGATTATCAGGATTGTATTATGGATATGAAAGTATTCCTGAGACATGGAAGTTTCAGCTGGCTCGGTTTGATGATATAGAAGGTTTAATAGAACGATTTAATAAAAGTTTACTTTAATCCTATATCTGTTCGAGAGCTTTGTAATAATAGAATGAATACAAAATGTATCGAGAACGATAATTGATGAATAAAAGAAATGATGAAATACACAATACAAACACTTGCAAGAAGAATTCAATAAAGGAAAGAGTCTAAAAACATCTATGCTTTTGGGGTCGCACGCCTAATAAACCTGGAGATGCTTTGTTATTTCATCATCCATTAAGACACGAAGGAAAACAAATTATATCGGGAGTAAAATATGTTTTAAGAACAGATATTATGTATGAATTCATCTTGTGTTAATGGTTTTCAACCGAAAAGTTTGTCTTTCGTACTATAATGAGGCATTTTTTTCAGCATAGCCATAGCTAGAGTTAAAAAAACCAACAAAATTAGCCTGCAAAATATAAATTTTGTAGGTCAAAACATTATCTCAAGATGAGTTCTATAAATCAAATTAAAATGATTACAAAAAAAGAAAGATTTCTTGGTTCACTGTTTTTAGGCATTATTGGTGATGCTATAGGGAGTGGGTTTGAGAATATTTCAAAAAAACTTCAGAAACCAAAACTTTTTATCCTTTTGGTAAACCCGAAAAGAAAATCCCCGAATGGAATATCATTGATGATAATCAGTTAATTATAGCGACTTGTGAAGCATTATTGAAAGACCCTGATCTGGATCCAAAAGTTTTATCAGATTATTTTGTTTCTTATTTTGCTAAAGGTACTATTAGAGGAATAGGTGCTTCAACCTTAAAAGCATTTAGAGAACTTCAACTGGGAGTAGACTGGAGTCAATCAGGAAGAAGAGGAGAGTATGCTGCTGGTAATGGTGCTGCTATGAGAATCGCACCTATAGCATTTTTTGAAAATATTCCCAGAGAGCGAATAGAAGAAATATGCTCGATAACGCATAAAAATGTTGAAGCTTATATTGGAGCTCTGGCAGTACTTGTTTCCATTCGAATCATAAAATCTAAAATATGGAAAGATAGCCACGACCTTCTTCAATTGGTCGCAAATGAATTACCAGATTCTAGAGTTAGAGATAGAGTGATGGAATTAAGCGTTGCGGATAGTCAAATTTCTATTCAACAAGTGGCTGTCATGTATGGGAATGATGGCTATGTAGTGAATTCTGTACCTTTTTGTATTTTTTCAGCTAGTAAGATTAAGACAATCCCGATTGGTCATATTTTTGATGAAATAATAGAGAGTGGACGAGATACTGATACTAATTGCTCCATAACAGGGCAGATTTGTGGCGCCCATTTAGGAATAACAAAAGTTCCGGTTTTATTCTTGGAAAAACTCCAAAAACTACCTGAATATGAATGGTTTTCAGGAATTGTAGAATTATTGGCTCATAAAATATAACCAAAATGAGAACACTAGTACTAGGAGATATACATGGTGGATACAAAGCACTAATACAGGTTTTAGAAAGAGCAAAAGTTGCATCAGAGGAAACTTTGATCTTTTTAGAAGATTATACAGATGGCTGGAGTGAATCTGCACAGACGATTCAAAAACTAATAGAATTGTCAGCATCCAATGAATGTGTGTTTATTAGAGGGAACCGCGATCTATGGTGCGGATTATGGTTGGCTAATGGTGTAACAAACCCGATTTGGCTGGCTCATGGTGGAAAAGAAACAATACAAAGTTACATACAATCGGGGGTATTTGACTAATTCCTCTCATAAAAAATCTTTTTGGAAACGATGCAAAATTATTATGTAGATCATAAGAAAAGACTTTTTGTACACGCCGGATTTACCTCTATGCACGGAGTTGGTAAAGAAGAATATGAATCAAATTATTATTGGGATCGAACATTATGGGAAGCAGCCCTATTAGTAGATAAAGTAGCTGCAAAAACATTAAGTGATATCCTTACCACACCGCAAAGATTAAATCATTACCGAGAAATATATATCGGACATACGCCAACGACTAATTACAAAATAGGTATTCCTATAAAAGCTTATAATCTATGGGATGTAGATACAGGAGCTGGGTTCAAAGGAAAGTTAACTATACTGGACATAGATACAAAAGAATTTTGGAAAAGTGATTCTTTACCAAGTCTTTATCCAGAAGAAAAAGGTAGAAATTAGGATTGTTTTTAGAAAATTTGATACCTTGATATTAGCAAAAAAATTGGAGGATTGAAAAAAATAATTTATATTTGCGTATAATTAACGCAAAATTATAAATTTATGAATCCACTTTTATTAACAGATGGTTACAAACTAGGTCACAGAGAACAATATCCGGAAGGTACCACTTTGGTGTATTCCAATTGGACTCCTAGAAAAAGTAGGATCGATGGTATTGATAAAGTAATATTTTTTGGACTACAGTACTTTATCAAAGAATACATTATAAAACGTTTTAATGAAGATTTTTTTGGTCAACCAAAAGAACAAGTTATTATAGAATACAAGAAGTATGTTGATCATTATCTCGGGATTGATTATGACATATCTCATATAGAGGCATTGCATGATTTAGGATATTTACCTATACAAATAAAAGCCTTACCAGAAGGAACAGAAGTCCCTGTAAGAGTTCCTATGTTTATATTGGTTAATACAAAACCGGAGTTCTTTTGGCTTACAAATTATTTAGAAACTCTTCTGTCTAGTGTTATTTGGCAACCATGTACATCTGCCACTATCGCCAAACAATATCACAAGATTTTAAGTAGTTATGCATTAGAAACGGATAAACAGCATGTAGAATTTGTTAGCTGGCAGGGACATGATTTTTCTATGAGAGGAATGTCTGGTACAGAGTCAGCTGTATTGAGTGGAATGGGACACGCGCTCTCGTTTTCGGGAAGTGATACATTACCTGTTGCAAAAGCATTAGAAAGCTATTATAATGCTGATGTGATCAGAGAATTAGTAATTGGTAGTGTTAATGCCACAGAGCATAGTGTAATGTGTGCAGGTAGCAAAGATGATGAGATTGGAACTTTTAGAAGATTGTTACAAACATATCCAGAAGGAATTTTATCTGTTGTTTCTGATACCTGGGATTTATGGAAAGTTCTTACTGAATATTTACCAAAACTTAAGAATGAAATCCTCGCGAGAGATGGTAAATTAGTAATCAGACCAGATTCTGGAGATCCTGTAGATATTATATGCGGATGTACACATAAAAACCCAGTCGTGACAAAAGGAGTTATAGAATTGCTATGGGATGAATTTGGGGGGACAACAAATGATCAGGGCTATAAAGTCCTAAACCCAAAAATTGGAGCAATCTATGGAGATAGTATCACCATAGACAGAGCTACTCAGATCTGTGAAGGACTCAAGGAAAAAGGGTTTGCATCCACTAATGTAGTATTGGGGATTGGGAGTTTTACATATCAATATAATACCAGAGATACCTTTGGTTTTGCAATGAAGGCTACCTATGTAGAAGTACAGGGAAAAGGAAGAGAAATCTTTAAAGATCCGATCACAGATGACGGAACCAAAAAGTCAGCAAAAGGTTTGGTTCAGTTATTTGAAGAAAATGGAGAAATTAGATTTAGAGATCAGGTAACTCCTGAGGAAGAGAAATTAGGTTTATTGCAGACAGTTTTTAAAGACGGTGTACTTACTGTAGATGATTGTTTATCCGCCATTAGAGAACGACTTTTATGATAATGAGTCCAGAATAAGCTTTTTTTTTTGAATAGAATTCCTAAAAGTAAATTTTTAGGAATTTTTTATGATTTAAAAACTAGGGAGATTTTTAAGTAAGCTGTTATTATAGTACAGATGTTAGGTTTCATAAAGTGAATTAGATTCACAGCACCTTTTTGTAAGTTTTGTCGTTTAATAACGACATTTCATTAGTTATGAATTATTTAATATTTGAAATAACATAAAAAAACACGATCATCATGAGTACAATTTGGTTTTTTGAGGATGCCAATCTCTTCAAGGTTTTATGTCCTCACAAATTTAAAAAATTTAAAAAAGATCACGACTTCGATGCCTACAAGAAGAGCGACTATATTTACTTAGAACAAGATTCAGCTAATAAAATATACCTTATAGAAAAAGGTAAAGTTAAAATAGGGTATTATTCAGAAGAAGGTAATGAAATAGTAAAATCAATTCTTACCCGGGGAGAGCTTTTTGGAGAAAAGGCTATTCTGGGAGAAGATAAAAGGACAGAATTTGCTCAATCTGTTGATAATACTACTTCAATTTGTTCCATCGGAGTTGATACTATGTATGATCTGATGAGAGATAATCAAACTTTTAGCTTAAAAGTCTATAAATTTATTGGGATGCGTGTCAAACGTTTAGAAAGAAGGTTGCAGCTCCTGCTTTTTAAAGATACTAAAACGAGGCTTATAGAGTTTTTGGACGAACTTAAAGAGGATTTTGGGTATTGCTGTCCCAATACTGGAGATACTGTGATTCAACATCCATATACGCAGAGAGATATTGCAAATTTAATAGGTACATCTCGTCCCACGCTTAATATTATCCTGAATGAACTGAAAGAGTCTAATCAGATTGATTTTAATAGAAAAGAAATCAGGCTCAAAAGTGTTGCTTAATGTTAGCTAGCTAACAATTTAAAAAGTTTTATATAAATAATTTTGTCCGATCAAAATTAATAAAACAAAAGCAATGTTTAAAAAAATTATTATGGGAACTTTGGCAATAGGATTAATTGCCACTTCCTGCTCAGATGACGATGATTCTGGAAACGTAGTTACCGAGTCAGATTTATCTTTAGATCTTAATGGATTAGAAAATCTAGGGGATAATTACTTGTACGAAGGATGGGTGATTGTTAATGGAAACCCAGTGTCTACGGGAACATTTTCAGTAGATGATTCGGGAGTATTATCCAGCACTACATTTAGTGTAAATACCGAAATGCTAGAAGCTGCAACAGCTTTTGTATTATCGATTGAACCAAATCCAGATCCGGATCCTACTCCTGCAGCAACTAAACTTTTACGCGGAGAGTTCGGTACTGGTGATGCTGCGAGTATGGCAATAGTTGGTCTTGATCCAGTAGGTGATTTTACAACGGCTGAAGGAACTTTTTTCTTAAGAACTCCTACAGACGAGGATGTTCCTGGCGGAGCTGCAAATAATATGAATGATCAATATGGAGTTTGGTTTGGTATTCCCGGAGCGCCACCTACTCCTAGTTTAATATTACCTGCTTTGACAGGTTGGAAGTATGAAGGATGGGTAATAGGAGATAACGGTCCAATATCCACAGGAACATTTACTGAATTTGGAATAAGAGATGATAATGCAGAAGATCCAAATGGATTTAGCGAAACGGTTTTTGCCGGACCTCCACTTCCAGGTGAAGATTTCTTTAGAAATGAACCTATGGGAGTTATGTTTCCTTTAGATATAAGAGGCAGAACTGTAGTTATTTCGGTAGAACCATTTCCGGATAACTCACCAGCACCGTTTTTGCTTAAGCCACTAATAGGTATGGCGGGTATGGATACAGCGCCTACATCATATAATTTTGAACTAAAAATGGATGATTTTCCAACAGGAAGTGTATCACGATAGTTCACTGTTGTTTTTTTGTTAGTTTAAAGCGCAATCGTAGATTGCGCTTTATTAATTTATATACTTTTGTAAGAAGGTAGTTTTTTATTGACTAATAGAACTATAATACCATTTTGGTGTTAAAATACTCAAACTAATAAATAACTTGAGTTCAATTCTTAATGTAGAAGATTGAAAACAGTCAATACGAGACATCCAGTAAAAATTGTATCCAGTGTTTAAACTGAGATGAGCAGAAAAGCATAATCAGAAATGTTCAAGGAATTAGGAGTTGAAATTGCATATAAAGAAATGACTTACAGAATGTGTCAATAGTAGTACTTAGACTAAAGGATAGTATAGAGAGAATAGGTTTTTAAATCCAAAATGCTTGTTCTCGATACAAAATTCTTATTAGAATTTCACTCAAACTGACGCGCTTGAGCATAATCAAAAACTCTGATTAAAAAAGAACTAATTTTAATGAGTAATTTTAAATCAGAAATAATATAACATATTAACACGTTATTTTTATGAAGCTTAACAAGAAGAATACATCTAATGTTATTTTTGCGATTGTATTACTGTTGTTTTTTATCCCAAGTACCAGAGGGATGATGCAGATTTTTCTTACCAGAATATTTTCTTTTAGCCCCAGTATAGTTAATGAAGATGAACGAAAACAGGTAACGACTTATGACTGGAAACTACATGGTGTGAATACAGAATCTATAAACTTTAATACAGCCAAAGACAAAGTTGTACTACTTAATTATTGGGCTACCTGGTGTCCTCCATGTATTGCAGAAATGCCTTCTCTACAAGAATTATACAATGATTATAAAGAAAAAGTGGTTTTTGTTTTTCTTACGCAAGACGATGATCCGGAATTAAACAAATTTATGGACGATAAGGATTATGATTATCCTATTTACAGATCCTTGTCAGATCATCCGGCGCCTTTTGTTAGTAAAACAATACCCGCAACGTACTTGATTGATAAAAAGGGAGCTATTATTGTTAATAAAGTAGGAGCTGCCGATTGGAATACAGATAAAGTAAGAGAGACGATTGACCAGTTATTGGCAGAGTAAATCATTGTCGCCTGAAATACTTAAAGGGGACAAATAACATCCCAAAACATTCTCCTTTATGTTTACCAAGATGTTTATGATGTATTTTATGGGCTCTTCTTAGTCCTTTTGCATACCAATGATTTGTATTTCTAAATAGTTTAAACCGTTGATGAATAAATATATCGTGAACCAGAAAATAAGCGATACCATATGCTAAAATACCAAAACCAATAGGTTCTCCGATCGGGAATGTAGTTGGATTATGTAGCATAATACAAGACATACTGATGACCGCGTAGAATACAAAAAAAAAGTCGTTTCGTTCCCACCAGCTACTATGTTTTTTATAATGATGATCTTTGTGCAGAGACCATAAAAATCCATGCATTACATATTTATGGGTAAACCATGCCATAAATTCCATACCACAAAAAGTGATCAGAAAAATTGATATCCAGATAAGAACACGCATAGGAATAATACTATTTTCTAAACAATATTTTTAAATTAGGTTTAAGCGATAATCAAAATAAGATTTGGCTAATAATCCAAACTTTTGATAATTAGGAACTCTAATCCGGGTATTTTTGATATCAACAGATGGTGTAGCTTTTAGTTTATTTAATAGTTTTTTATAGTAGATATATGCAGTATATACTCCAAACTTTGCTTCTGGAGGTAATTTCATAATCCCTTCGAATCCTTTATTAAAATCGTTCTGTATGTCATCAATTATTTTTTGTTTCGATACTTCATCTAATTGTGCCAGATTAGTATTAGGGAAATAAGTACGACTCAGGTCTTCAAAATCAGCTTTCAGATCACGTAAAAAATTAACTTTCTGGAAAGCCGAACCCAGGTGCATAGCACTTTCTTTTAAATTTTCATATTTCTTACTATCTCCCTTAACAAAAACTTTAAGACACATTAACCCTACCACATCTGCAGAACCATAAATATATTCTTTGTATTCATTATCAGTAAGATATGCCGTTTTATGAAGGTCTAATCGCATACTTTTCATAAAAGCTTCATATAATTCAGGTTGTATATTGTATTTATGTACGGTTTCCTGAAAAGAATTAAGAATAGGGTTTAAACTAATCTTATTTTCAATGGCTTTATACATTTCAATCTCAAAATCATTAAAGAGACTTTCTTTATCATACTCATGAAAACTGTCTACAATCTCATCGGCAAACCTTACAAAACCGTAAATATTATATATATCTTGTCTGATATCATCAGATAACATTTTGGAGGCTAATGAAAATGATGTGCTATAAGAAGTAGTTACTATTTTACTACAATTATGAGAAACGGAGTCAAAAATTATCTTCATGATTTAATGAGTATGATTTAATCGTTGTTTGCTAGACAACTGTTCTTTTTTTGATAATCTGAATTGTGATTCTATAATTCCTGCAACCAATTTACCAGAAATAAGGGATGGGGGTACTCCTGGTCCGGGTACAGTAAGCTGACCAGTAAAAAATAGATTTTGCACTTTTTTACTTTTCAACTTAGGTCTTAAAAAGGCTGTTTGTAATAGAGTATTAGCCATTCCGTATGCATTTCCTTTATATGAGTTGTACTCTTTTATAAAGTCTTTAACACAAAAGGATTCTTTAAATATAATATTATTTTGTACGTTTTGATATGTTAAATCCTCAAAACGAGTTATTATTTTGTTAAAATAAAGCGCTCTTAGCTCTTCAGTATCTTCCAGTCCTGGAGCTAACGGGATCAGAAAAAACCCGTTTTCTTTGCCTTTTGGTGCAGATCCATTATCCGAAACTGAGGTGAAGTTCGCATAAAAAAGAGGCTCATCAGGCCATTTAGGTTGATCATAAATATCTTTGGCATGCATATCAAAATCTGTATCAAAGAATAAATTATGATGATGAATGTTCTTTAATTTTTTATCAAATCCTACATAAAATAGTAAGGAAGAAGGGGCAAATGTCTTTTGATTCCAGTATTTTTCTGAATATTGCCTGTATTCAGGATCCAGTAATGTTTCGCTATGGTGGTAATCAGCACCACTTAATACGATATCAGCATCTATTTTTTTAGAAGAAGTAACAACGCCTCTGGCTACGCCATTTTCTACATTGATTTTTTTAATCGTTGTATCTGTATGAATTTTAACGCCAAGAGACCTGGCTAATCTTTCTATTCCTAAAATTACCTGATACATTCCTCCTTTTGGATGCCACGTTCCTAATCCAAAATCAGCATAATTCATAAAATTATAAAAAGCTGGAGTATTACTAGGTTTGGCACCAAGGAATAGAACCGGGAATTCTAAGATTTGTATTAGTTTTTCATTTGTAAATTCTTTTCTTACTTCTTTTGAGATTGTACTAAAAAATTGTCCAACCTTTTTAATGGTTGTTGGAGTCACTAATTCTAATGGAGAAATTCCTGGCCGATATACAAAATCTTTAATTGCAACATCATAATTATTTTTAGCAGCCAGGATAAACTTTTTTAGTTTTTCAGAACTTCCTTTTTCTTCTAGTTCAAAAGCGGCATATATCTTTTCGAGTGTATCTTCTATCGTAATACTCTCATGATTTTTAAAAAAAACTTTGTATGCAGGGTTTAGTTTCTCTACTGAATAGAAATTCGAGACTTTATGATTAAAATCGTTAAAAAATTTCTCAAAAACATCTGGCATCCAATACCATGAAGGTCCAATATCAAATGTGAAACCATCTTTTTTTAGCTGCCTTGCTCTACCACCGATTGTGTGATTTTTTTCGCAGATAGTAACATCATAACCCAATTGTGCCAGATAGCACGAAGCAGATAGAGAAGAAAAACCAGAACCAATGATGATTATTTTTTTAGACATAAATAAATTATGAGGGATGAAAATTACAATTCGACCATAAGGTCTTCAATGGAGTGAAAAAATCGATGATTTGAATTCGTGTTACTGTCGGGAAGGTCTAATACCTGCTTTCCTAGTATCCAGAATTGACTTTTTCTTTTTCTACAAACTATCTCATTAAATTCTTTGATATATTCTGAAATCCTATCTTTCTCAGGTTTTACGGTAAAATAGGATACGAAGGTTATATTTTCATGAAAAGTTAACATATTTGGAAGACTGTCCAGTGGAATGCTAGGTCCCAGATAAATAGCCTTATATCCTTTTAATAATATTTCATAATTAATATAGAGAAGACCTAATTCGTGAATTTCATTTTCTGGTAAATATAATACAAATGCTTTCTCTTTTTTCGAAGATTTAGAGAATTGTAATTTTTCTATATTGATTAATAACTTTTGCTTTATAAGATTTGTTATAAAATGTTCATGAGAAGGACTAATAGTATCTGTTTGCCATAATAGTCCGATTTCTGTCAAAAAAGGGATGAATATATCTGTAAATATTTGTCTAAAGGTTCTTTTTTCTAATAATTGTTCGTATGTACCTAAAAATAATTCCAGATCATAATTCAGCATAGAAATTTTGAAAGAATTTATAGCTTGATTTTTGACGCTATTATCAGATACAATTCTTCGTACATATTCATTAATTTCTTCACTATTAAGTTTAGAAACTCTGGAAATTTTATAACCACTATTAACTAAATAAGTAACATTAAGTAATCGCTGAAGACTTTGTAAGTTATAAGTTCGAATATTAGTTTCTGTGCGGTCTGGTGACAGCAGATTGTATCTTTTTTCCCAAATTCGTATGGTATGAGCCTTTACACCACAGAGGTTTTCAAGATCTTTTATACTGAAGTTTTGCTTAATGTTGTTCACTTTTTTTAAATAAAGGTTAAACAAATCTAAGTAAAAAAGATATTTATCATCCTACCTAACCTGTTAAAAAAAAAGCAATTATTGTTAAAATAACAAGTATGGATCTCCATAAATATAAGATGTTTTATAGAACTCATCCGGACTTTTTCTATTTCCTAAAAAATGGTTGTAATTCGTCCGTATTTCATTGCTTTTTTCTTCTGTAGTGCTGCTATAGATAACAAAAAGTGCCTCATCAGGTTAAATTTCAACTCATTTTCGGTTAAAAATAAAAAGTCAAGATGAGTTCATTGACATAAAAAATAGATTTTGTATTAGATTGATGGATTTCCGAACATTTTCAGAATGTTGTAAACTACGGTAAAAAGTTAGAAACTGGGTATAACGGATGGCTTTTATAACTAATATTGATATGTTTATGATCACTTCTTATTAAATTTGAATAAATAAAACACAGTAACTATGAAATTAGGTGCCTTTTCAGTAAGTCTTAATGTAAAAGATATCAAAGCGTCAAAATCGTTTTATGAGAAATTAGGGTTTACAATTTTTGCTGGAGACTTGGACAATAATTATTTGATTATGAAAAATGGAAATTCGCTCATTGGATTATTTCAGGGAATGTTCGAAAAGAATATCCTTACCTTCAATCCAGGTTGGGATGAAAATGCAACTCCATTAGAATTTTTTGATGATGTGAGACAAATTCAGCAACAATTAAAGAAAGAGGGCATACAATTAGACCGAGAGGCGAATGAGGATAGTTCTGGTCCTGAAAGTATCGCTTTAATAGATCCAGATGGGAATCAAATACTTATCGATCAGCATGTATAGGTTTTTTGACTTGTATATGCACTAACAAGGTTAGTTTAAAAAAAAAGATACATCGTATCAAAAAAAAGTGATTAAAGGAGTACTTTTTTTATCTTAAAATTAATAAAAAAGCAAAGTTTTATTAGGGTATTTTTTAAGTTTTCTACTGCCATGTAGATTAAAACGAGTAATAAAAATTCAGTAATTGGGTAAATACGGTTCTTTTTAGCAGCGTTTTTAAGGGATTTTTAACAAGTAAATTTGATTTTTGAAATCATTAAAAAAATGAGATATGTTGAAGTAATCAATATTGTTTTTAGAGTTTTGAAAAGCTATATGTCTTTAGAGTAATTAAATTAATGATTATTTTTTTTTAAATTTATGTGGTAGGAATTATAAAACGATTTTTTTTTAAATTATTGTTTTTTAAGTATTTATTGAATATTTTCAACCTTTTTACTACTCGTGATAAGCTCTTGGAATTGTATGCTAATAATTTTATTCGATATTATAAATATATTCCATTCCTTAATTTTTAGAGATATTTTATTGAATCAAACTACAGAAATTTCTTTATGTGTAGATGGTGTAAAGGATCACATATTTAGGTGATAATAAAAATCATTTTTGAGTGTAAAAACCACTTTTTTGAGTCTATTTTGTTGTTTTCTTTGGTAATTTAAAGACACATCTTTTGTATTGTTAAAGCATATTTTTTATGAAAAAGTTGAGATTTTTTCTATATACTTAAAACCAGAGGGATTTTATATTTAATTGAAAATTAATTAGTTCTTGGATTAATCAGTTTTAATTTCTCAAGATTTCCGAACATCTTACTACCCCAGTATTCTACTAGATTTTATATAGACAAGTGTAAATTTTATACTCAAATCATTATTAAAGAAATAAATAATCTTTAATTTCATACTTTGTAAAGAAGAGGTGTAAAAATTGAAGCATTCTTATTATTTGTTTTAAATTTTCGCACAAATCTTAAAATTAACTGAAATTAACACAAACATTATTACCACTATGAAAAAGAAAGTTCTCACAAACAACAGAGGATTCCACGTAACTTTTTTCTGGACATCTGAGTAATTTTTCTGCTGTTGGCAAGGAAAAGAAAAAGTGAAAATCCTCTACTCTAATTTAAGATAAAAGAAAACATAAATTTTTTGCTTGGATATTTTGTTTTTATTGTAATTCAAATTTCACGTATTCGCACACCAAATGATAATTAAATTGAACTTTAAAAATGAAATATTATCATGTGCAAAGTAAAATAATTGGTAGACACTTGAGAAAGAATAAATCTTAGAAATAAACCACCGTAATCTTGTGGTCTAAAAAATTATATCTACTATATTATTTTTCAATCATTAAGAGATTAAACACAATTTCAAAATAGAATACATATTTAATTATGTGATTTTTTAAAATAAAATACTTCACAGAGCAAAGAGAGAAGATATGACTTTTTTTAATTCAATCAATTAAGATTGAGCAATTTTTAACATTATTAATACACAACTAATTTAGGATCTTTTTGATAAGATCGATTCTTATTTCAACTTTTTAATTATGAAACACATAAAATTATTACTAGCAGTAATCTGCTTATTAACTACCAGTATATATGCGCAAGACTGGGATGGGGTGCCTATTCCGGCAACGCCTCCTTCTGGAATGATTTGGGAATTACAGCCTGTATCGGATAGTTTTAACTATGAGTCTTCAAGCAGAAATCTTAATCCAGAATTTACAGATAGATGGAATGAATTATATATTAATGGATTCTCTGGACCTTCTGCTACATCATATCACAAGGATCATACCTGGGTTACAGGAGGATATCTAAATATACACGGAGCTTGGGATGCTAGCTTACCTATTGTTTATACCGGATGTATATCATCAAAAGATCCCTTAGCATACCCTATGTATATGGAAGCCAGAGTAAAGCAGGCAGGATGTATGCTGGCTAATAATATCTGGATGATAAGTGAAGATGAAACTGAAGAACTAGATATGTTAGAATCATATCCTAATGTTCAGGAAGGACGTGAATTCTTAGACGAACGTATTCATTTAAGTCATCATACATTTATTAGAGATCCATTTACAGATTATCAACCAAGAGACGAAGAAGATGTTTTTGGTACGTGGTATTTTGAAACTGGAAGAAGCACCTGGAGAGATGATTTTTTTACAATTGGAGTGTACTGGGTAAATCCGCACCATGCTCAATATTATATTAATGGTAGATTGGTTAGAACCATAAAAAAGAACGAACATAATTTTATTGATCCTGATGGAAATCTATCTGAGCATACGACCACTTTTGATGCGATCGATAAATATGGGTATACTGGTGGAACAGGATTAAGTAAACCACAACATATTATCATTAATATGGAGCAACAAGAATGGTTAAGTGATCTTAATATTTTTCCAACTCCAGAAGATTTAGATGATGCTAATGATAGAAATACTTTTTTAGTAGACTGGATTAGAGTGTATAATGCAGTTCCTGTAGGAGGAGCAATTCCTGTTACGGATGTAGCAATATCTTCTTCGGATTTAAATTTACAAGCTGGAGAGACTTTTGATCTGGATCCAGTAATAATACCTAGTAATGCTACGAATCAAATAGTTACATGGACTACTAGTAACCCTACTATTGCAATTATTAATGGTTCTGGTGTGGTTACAGCCATTTCACAGGGAACTGTAACGGCAGAGGTAGTTACTTTTGATGGTAGTCATAAAGCTGTTATAACTGTTACTGTTACGGGTACAGGAGGAGGAAGTACGACTGTTGATGTTACTGGAATTATTATGGCATCTACGAATGTTTCAATAGATTTAGGAGAAACAACCAGATTGTCTGCTACAGTTACTCCTCCAGATGCTACTGTCAAAACTGTTTTGTGGGCTTCTAATAATCCATCAGTCGTTACAATAGATAATCTGGGTAATATAACAGGTCAGGCAGAAGGTTCAGCGATTATTACTGCGAGATCTCTTAATGGAGGTTTTACTGCTACAAGCTCCATAACTGTTACTGATAGTGGTACAGGTGGCGGTGGCGGTACTCCCGTTGCTGTAACTGCAATTACTACTTCTCCATCAAGAGTTACATTAGATGTAGGGCAAACATCCGCAATAACTGCAACAGTTTCGCCATCTAATGCTACTGACAAGAGTATTAATTGGTCTACAAGTAATGCAGCTGTTGCCACAGTAAATACTAATGGAGTTGTTGCTGCTCGATCGGCTGGTTCTGCAATAGTTACCGCAACTACAGTTGATGGGAGTTTTACAGCAACTACGAATGTTACTGTAAATAACACCAATCCACCTTCAGGAGATGATATTGTAATCGAAGCAGAAACTTTTACCAGTACTGATGGTACTTTTGATGATGCTAGTGCAGGAGGACCTGGTACAGGTGTAAATGCTAGCCCTATAGGTATTAATTATGTTAATAGCGGAGACTATGCGGAGTATACTATTAATGTAGGTACTGCCGGTGAATATCGTATCACATATCAAATATCAACACCTTCTGATAATGCTCAGATTCAATTGTTGATTGATGGCACTGTAGTAGCAACTGATGATGTACCCAATAATGGAGGTTGGGAAGATTATACCGCTTTAGTATCATCAAATACAATCACAAATCTAAGCTCAGGATCTCATACAGTAAGAATAGTAGCTTCAGGATCTAATCCTTGGCAATGGAATTTGGACAAAATCACTTTATCTCGTTTAGGTGGAGGTGGAAGCCCTACTGTTGATGGTGGTACTATAACAGGAGGTCCTTTTGTATTTACAGTAGGAGACGGAGTTGTGGATAATGTATCAGGAGTAACTCTTAGCGGAAATGTAGGAGCCAATTCACAATGGGTTGTTACCGATGATCAAAGAAATATTCTTGGGTTACCTCCAACTCCGGAAGCGGTTGATTTTGATGGTGCTGGAGAAGGAACTTGTTTTATTTATCATTTAAGTTATGAAGATAATACTACGGTTCTTGCGACCGGAGCTAACTTATCTGGATTAGCAGGTAACTTTGATCTTTCTAACAGAATAGAGGTAATAAGAAATGCAACAACACCATCACCAGGAGATGCTACTTTGATTATTGAAGCAGAAGATTTCGTTGATACCAATGGAACCTTCAATGATGCTTTTGCAGGTGGTCCTGGATTAGGAGTAAACAGAGCCGGTACTAATATCAATTATGTTAATAGTGGAGACTGGGCAGAGTATACTATAAATGTATCCACAGCAGGGAGTTATACTATCGAATACTTGATCTCTACTCCATCAGATGGTTCGGAGATTCAGTTATTGCTTGATAATACGGTAGTAGCAACTGATGATGTACCTAATAATGGGGCTTGGGAAAGCTATACATCATTAAACTCAGGAAGTAGAGTAACATTATCAACAGGATCTCATACACTTAGAGTTGTTGGGTCGAGCAGTACTATCTGGCAGTGGAATCTGGATAAGATTATTTTATCTACAGGAGCTTCTACCAGAGATTCAGGGCTTACTAACGATGTGCCAGTAGCACAGTTATCTTTATATCCTAATCCAACTAATGGAAAAGTATTTATTCAGGGATTAAGTCAAGAGCTGGAAAATAACGTTCAGGTATTTGATATAAAAGGTGCTAAATATCTGGAAACAACACTAAATAAAGATCATTCTATCAGTATTGAGAATTTACCACAAGGAATCTATTTCCTTACAGTTACTAATTCTCAAATAGGTAAAAAGAATCTAAAATTAATGAAGAATTAATAACCACAAACTTTAATTACTTGTTTTCTCACCCTGTATGATTTATCATATAGGGTGAGTTTTTTTTAGGATACTTTTTCCTGTCTCATAAAATAAAACTGGTTCTTTATTAAAGAATGAGATTTAAGATAAAAATTCAAAAAAAAGGCATTCTACCCTGCTACAAATAATATCAGTTCTTAGATGAAACTACCGTAAACTGAATCAAATTATTTTTTTTGTATGAAACAATAATATGATTTATAACTAAAAATTTCGCATATTCATCGTTTCTTTTTCCTTTCTACTTCGTTTAAAAAATAAACCGTAGCTATAGCTATGCTTGATTTTTTTGCCTTGCATAAAGAAAAAATAATTCAATGAATTTATACGAATTTTTTAATCACAAATCGTATAAGAAATATTTTAGTAGGCGAAATTTTATTTGGGAGGATAGTATAACTGTTTTTTATAACGTTTTGTCACTTTTATGAACAAGGGTTAATAAATACTAATGAGATTCAGTTTTTCGGTTAAATGCAACACTATTATTGATACCACCTTACCTTATTTGATTAATACTGCTAACGTATTTCTTACGTCTTTTTATGCTCAGGTATAAGCAAAAAAAGCAAATTTACACAGGTGATTTTAAATTAGAAAATAGATAAATTATGTCCAAGCCCCCAGCTCTAGAGAAAAATTATCAGAAGCGTCTCGACTGGATGTCGTTTTTATATTGGGTTTACACTACGTAATTTTAAAATCATATCCAGTTATCAAGTTGAATGATTAAACAATATTGTATATAAATTATTTCCAGATGATTAATAGAAAATGTTCTGGTGAGAGAGGAATAGAATATTTTTTAGGGGAAATATCTCTATATTTGTGCAGGGTTGATAGTGTTTTTTATTTTTTTATTTTATAAAAAAATGGATTAAATGTTGTTTTTTTACGTTTAAATGCTATTTTTGACAAAAATTAACGATTTTAATATTTTTTTTATTGAATAGTTAAGGTTTGAAAAGTGGTAATTAAAACACATTTTTATACAACTATTTTAGATTTGATTATGCTGAGGTAAGAAGTTAGAAGAGTTATGTGAATTATCAAATAAAGTCGAGGATATTTGGATATGTAAAATAATATAATAAGGTATGATAAGTAAAATACATTGGCTGGTATGCAGTTAAGGGGGTATGCCAGCCTTTATTAAGAGCCGTTCAGAATTCTGAACGGTTTTTTTAATTAATCCCTGAGACAACTTTTAATCAGATAGAATAGAGATGTAATACTGTTTCTGATTTTGGGGGATGTAGTTTCAAATCGGAAGTGGTATATGACTTAGTTCTGGTATAATAGTTTCAAAATGGATATAAACCAGCAATATATCATAAATCTGTTTTTTAAGAACGTACTAATTATATAAGTAAAAAATTATAATATCTATCACTTTTTATTATTTTTTTTAAATGTATGGTAAAATTATATTAAATAAATTCTTACGAGTAAGTTGTTGATGTTTCTTTTTTTTAATCTAATTAATTGTTTTTCAAATTGTTGTGTTTTATTTTTTTTGTTAGAATTCACTATTATGTAAGTAATTTACATTTTTTGGCGTAAGTGCAGACTAGTTTTTGTTAAAATTAGATGTTCCTAAGTAAGCTTTTATGTTTAGTGTTGTCTAAATCTTAAAAATAAATAATAACTATTGATATTTTTTTATCAATAGTTATTGTCTATAACGATATAACAAACAACACAAATTCATTAAAATTTAGTATTATGGAAAGACCAACGCACGAATATGTCTCAAGATTCAAAAAATGGCAAGATACAGCAGTTGTAAGAACAAAGGATCATCCTACATTACAGGATTTTGAAGAAGGGCTTAATTTTTTTTCAAAGAAGCAATCAATTCTTCTGAATCATCCAAGGGTGAATAGTTTGCCAGAAGATAAAATCCAATCTTTATTGGTGTTAGAATTGTACAATTATTTGGAGTTTACAGTATGGCTTGAACTAGGACCTGTGAATGAGGTTTGTAATCTTATTAGACTTCCTTCTTTTTTGCCCTGGCTATCTCAGGAAATGAAAGACGATGCTCTAAAAATATATGTAGATGAGGGTGCACACGCCGAAATGGCTTTCTCTCTTATTTCAAAAATTGAAGAATACACCAAAATAAAATCACTAAGATTAGAGCCTAATTTTCTTAAAGAACTGGATGATATTATATTAAGTCAGCCCAAAGAGCTGGAAAAAATGATCAAGGTATTTTTTGTTATCATTTCAGAAACACTAATTACAGGAACTTTAACAGGATTGCCAAATGATGAAGAGGTACAAAAAGCAATACGAGAGTTTGCTTTAGATCATGCGACCGATGAGGGGAAACATCACGCTTATTTTAAGCAATTTTTTGAAATATTATGGCCCAAAATGCCAGAAGAATTGCAGGTAAAAATAGGTTCAGTATTACCAAAAATGATTTTAGCTTTTTTATATCCGGATACGCATGTTTTGAAACAGATACTACTTCAGTTTTTTTCAGAAGAAGAATCTAGCGAAATCATTAATGATTTGATTTCGTCAGATATAATTCTCAATGGAATAAGAAAGTCTAGTTTCCCAACAAAAAATATGTTGAAAAGGAATAAGCTATTTACGATAAGCAAAATCAAAGATTCGTTTAATGAACACAAATTACTGAAAATGTAATGTGTTTTAACCATTACTGCCTCTATGTTTTTTAATTATCTCATTTCTTTTTTATGATAATTCTATTGTAGAAAAACATAGATATTTTACCTACAACATTAAAATAATAATAACCTGGAGTATGTGTAATAAGTCTTAATAGCACAGATGGATAACTGATGTTTCTAATTAAACAAAATATAATAACACAACTCATAAAAATTCTTTATAAAATGAAAATACAAACAACAAAAAACCTGAAAGATCTGATTGTAGCATTTATCTCAACTCCTCAATCTGATGATGCTCTTGTGAATTCGATAGTAACAAAAGAGGCTAAAGAGATCATTGAAACTTTTTATAATTGGTTGCGAAAAATTTCCAGAATCAATAGTCGTATTCTGGTAGATGATTTAGAAATTCTCAATGATCATTTTGCAACTTTTACTCTTTTAAAACCTATAAAAACAAAAGTAGGAGTTATATGCAGATCTGTGCAAGATCAAGATTTTGATATAGAGAAAATAATAAATTCTGTAGCACAATATAATACAGAGTTTATCCTTTATTTGTCTCGTGATCATCGCAAAGAAAATGAATTAGTTGAGGTTTTGAAGAAAGAGAATATACTCCCGATTAATGCAAATTGGTTGACATCAATTGTTATCGAAAATAGCCAGCCTTTCTTTGCGCAATTAGGAGAATCAAATAATTTTGAATGGACTCCTTACATCTCAGAAAAGACAAAAGATATCATTAGTGTAAAAACAAGTAAAGGAATTTTAGACGAATCAGATGAGTTGTCAGATAGAAGCAGTATACTGAAGAACTATAAAGGAGATATTTTATTAGCAACATCTTTTCTACCTTCAATTACATTGCCTGTTTCTGTAATCACTAGGTATTATAGAAATATAGGAAATAATGAAGAAAACATTCTTAAAATAATTGCAGGTAGAGAAAAAGAAATAGAAAACTGGAAGCGTCATATCAATAATTATAATAGATATGATATGATACATATAGAGTCATTGAATCAGTATTTTTCGAATCCAAAATATTTTGAAATGGAATTGACGGAAGATGAGATAAGAGAGCAAATTTTTAATTTAAGTACTATTTTGAGATATGATAATTATACGCTCTGTTTGACATCTGAATCCATAGATCTATCCTACGAAATCAGAAACCCAAATGTCCTTATCAGGACTAATACACGTAATAAATCCAAGTCTGCAGTAGAAAGAATATCTGATATAAAGATATCCGATCCCGTAGTCTGCGATAAGTTTGAAAAGGAGTTTTGGGATACTTATAAACTGATTCCCGAAAAAAATAAAAGCAATGCATATATTTTAGAGTATATAAAGGATTCGTATGATTATGCACTTAAAGTGATTTCCTAATATAATTGTATAAAATAGAAACCAGAATATGTATAAAAGTATTAGAAATTAGTTCATACTATTTTTATATATTCTGGTTGAATAAAAAAGGCACCCTTTCATTAGTATAGTGTATACCTTATTGTAGAATTGATGCTATATAAAATTAATTTTACTTTTGGTAATATGTGCGTACTATTATATATAAATATCAAAAAACATACACATAATATCAGTTCTTAGTTGAAATTACCGTAAACTGAATCGAATTATTTTTCAATTCGAATTGTGAGACCAAAAGAAATGATTTTAGCCGGTAATTTCATTTGATAAATTATAATACCATTTATCCTTAGAACGTACTGTAATAGCAAATCCTTTTTTCGACTTAGCGTTAGAATAAAAATAAGTAGCAGCTCTGCTATACCTGATTTTTCTTCTTTGTTAAAAAAAAATATACTTTTCTATTACAGTAAATTCAAAAAACAAAATGGTATAAACTCTTTAAATTACTATAGCGATATGATCAATATACATTTTATAATTCACGAAGTTTTTGAAGGCCCCGGAGTCTTAGAGCATTGGGCTATTGCCAGCGGTTATAGGTTATCCTTCTCCAGAGTATATCAACATGAAAAATTACCAGAATCTTTAGATGATATAGATTGTCTTATAATTATGGGAGGTCCTCAAAGTCCTAATACCACAGTAGAAGAATGTCCATATTTTGATGCCAAAGCTGAGATGGAGCTTATTGATCAGGCTATTAATGATAACAAAATAGTCATTGGTGTATGTCTGGGAGCTCAAATGATAGGACAAGCTCTTGGCGCTCCAGTAGAAAAAAGCCCATATGCAGAAATAGGTTCCTTTCCGATAAGGAAAACTAAAGAAGGTAATTCTGATCAAAAACTTTTGCATTTCCCTCAAAATGCCGTAGTAGGGCATTGGCATGGAGATATGGCAGGACTAACATCAGAAGCTAAAGTATTAGCATATAGCAAAGGATGTCCCAGACAAATAATACAGTATTCAGCATTAGTCTATGGATTGCAATGCCATCTGGAGTTTAATCCAGAATCTATAGAATTACTAATTCAGAATTCTACAGAAGAATTAGAAAGGTTGAGAGGAGAGAAATACGTTCAAACTCCAGAAGAACTAAGAAATAATGATTATAAATCGATGAATGCTCTTTTGTTTACATTTATGGATAACCTCATAAAACAGTATGTAGTTGATCAAAAAGGAATAATGACCTAAATTCCCACTTATAGACTTTATTTTAGAACTTTTTCTATTGTTCTCTATCGTATATATATTGAAGTAGTTTTTTCGACATAGCTAAAACTATGCTGAAAAAACTACTTCATTATATAGTAAAAAAATTAAATGTATTGATTAATAATCAATATGTAAGATGAGTTCGGGTTTTTGTAGTTAGTATGTTATATCTTTAAAAAAATTAAAATAGTGATTGGTGTTTTGTACTTAAAGAATCAATTTTTCTAATTCTGATATCTTTAAAGAATATTTCGGCAGCCTCACTTTGTAATTGAATCTTTCCTTTGATTAGCGGAATACTTTTACCATTTTCATCAATATATCTCGAATTCTTCAAAATCATTACTACTTCACCATTCACTACGTGTAGACTCTTACCTTCATAACAAAATAAATCCAGTGTGTTCCATTCATCGTGTCCTTTCTCATAATTACCGCTGCGTAAACAGTAATTTTTATAAGGGCTATTCATACTTATGGGCAAGTACTCTTGAGATTCGTGTGCCATTGGATCTAAGTTAGATTCTGGTTTATAAGCTCTAATATCGATAGCCGAATTTGCTTGACTCCAGAAATCACCAGTATGTCCCTCCATAATTTGAAATTCCTGAGAAAGCATCCAGGATCTCCAATATTCAGCTGCCATCGGTCCGATAGAATGGTATAGGATACCTGAATCTTTGAGTAAGTTTTTTCGATAAGCCCATTTCTTATTTCCCCACTTATATTTTAATTGGAAATGGTAGTTTTTATATTCCTTTTTCGTGATTAAACAACCGTAATATTCACCACTATTTCTAATAATAATATCATCTCCTTCTTGCACTGTAGTAAAGACGTTATAAGAAGGTTTGTTTAATCCTATCGGAGCAATTGAGTCTCCTTGTTCATTTTTTGGAATAGTTCCATCATATCCCGGTTGATGCTGGTAGCTTAGATAAGTGTCCCAATTGGATAAATTGGTGTCAATTAATTCTTCCCAATTTAATTTTTCCTGATGATCTATATTTTTTTCTTCTATAACCGAAGAACATGAAAATAGTAATAAAAGAAGAGGGAAAGCTAATTTAGTCATATTCATATAGTATTGATTTTAATACAGTTTTTCTAATTGTTAGTTTTTTTATTGGAAACGTTTTATAACTCATCATAGTCCACAAATTTTTGTATTTGCCAATCTATCAAAGCCAAACTATGAAAACCATCTTTAGAATTTGGATACTCTAATTCTATATTCGATGATTTTTCTGTAGTATGAGTTCTAATAACCTTGGTAAAAATACAATATATATTGACAAAAGTTTCTCAATAATCTTTTGTGTGATCATTATGAATTCTTAAATGTGCAAATATTTCTCTTGATAGAAGGTACTAATTTGTGATTCAATCTCGATTCAGGTGTATATCTATTGAAAAGAAAACAAGTTCATCTATCAGGATGGTATTATAAATATTTTTTCAATTTTAAATCGAATTGAAGAAGTGTCATTGCTATTTGCTAAGGCAAAAAAAATGCATAAGATAATTTTGAGTTTTTTATGATCGTTATGTAAAAAAAGATGTTTAGCGAATAAATTTAAATAACTTTTTCAGATAAGCTGAAGATTACATTTTTTTTGTAAATTTGACTGTTCAATATTTTACAATGAATAAAATTAGACATTTAATTACCCCTTTTAAGGGAGAGAACGGATCCATCTTTCATGCAGATACCTGCGTTCCTCTTGTTGATGCATGTCAACGATCGATGGTAGAGTTTAAAGCATTAGCAAGACATACATATCCGGGAGAACGATTAGCAAAAGATACAGAAGGTCTGAATACGATAGGTTATTGGGATGCGAATTTTGAGCAGGATTGGGGTTTGGACTGGCACAGAAATGAAGGAGTGGAGTTCCATTTTTTAGAATCCGGATCGATGCCTTATGCGGTTGAAAACAGCGAAACCGAGTTGTTTGCAGGAGACTTTACCATTACAAGGCCTTGGCAACAGCATAAAGTAGGGAATCCTCATGTAGGCATTGGCAAGTTTTATTGGGTTATTTTGGATGTAGGTGTGCGTCGCCCGCATCAAAAATGGGAATGGCCGGACTGGATTGTGCTTTCTAAAAATGATTTAGAACGGTTGACATTATCGATACGACAAAACGAGCAGCCTGTATGGAAAGCTACTCCCGAGATAAAAGATTGTTTTAAGAAGATCGATAATTTGCTTAATAATAAAGAGCAAGAGCCTTCATCAAAGCTTAGGATATATATTAATGAACTGTTAGTGTTGATTTTAGAAATGTTTGATAGAGGGAAACTAATACTGAACGAGTCACTGACAGATAGTTTGCGCTCAGCAAAATTGTTTTTGGAAGAGTTGGGTAATAACCCATCTCACCGATGGACTATTGAGGAGATGGCAAACTCATCAGGTTTAGGGACCACCAGGTTTACTCATCATTGTAAGCAACTTACTAATCTTACGCCAATGCAAGTGCTGACCAAAAAAAGACTGGGAATGGCTTGTGAGATGTTGATAGAATATCCAGATTTAAGTGCTTCTGAAGTGGCTTATAATTGCGGTTTTTCTACCAGTCAGTACTTTACAACAGTTTTTAAGAAACATTTAAAAACTACACCCCAAAAATATCGTATACAGGAAGACAAGCAAGTCAATGCTTCCCTGTAAAACTATCAGTTAATACTATATTAATGAAATGTACTAAAGGTTACCTCTAAAATTAATTTATTTTTAATCAAATAGTTATAGTATTTTACTGACTAAACACAGGTGAGATGAATAGTTACAAACGCACAGGAACAACTTCTTTATTTTCAGAAAGTTATCGATT
>NZ_VTZU01000065.1 GCF_008370685.1 Aquimarina sp. RZ0 | reverse complement strand
TCAGTAAAATATAAGCATTGCGATAAGCTTGAGAGGTATGCTTTCCTTTGTGGATGATATTCAATAAATCTGTGCGTTCTTCTTTGGTTAAGCTAACTTTATATCTAATACCCATTTTAGTTTTTTTTCAAAGATACTAAATTACGCCTATTTAAACTTGACTTGACACTAGATGGCAAATGGAAAAACGCTGTAAGTGTCGTGAAATTAGATAGTATCAGGGAATTCAAAAACTCAGATAAACCCACAGAAAAAGCAACACGTTATTACATCTCTAGTATAAAGGGTAGTGCCCAAGAATTTCAAAAAGCAATCCGATCACATTGGGCAATAGAAAACAAACTCCATTGGGTTCTGGATGTGGGATTCTGTGAGGATGCTTCCAGAAAAAGAGCAGGAAATGCAACTCAGAACTATTCTGTATTGCTCAAAATGGCACTCAACTTATTGAAAAATGAAAAAACAGAAAAACAAGGTGTCAAAGGAAAAAGACTCAAAGCAGCTTGGGATCAAGACTAGCAGCTTGGGATCAAGACTATTTGATAAAAGTCCTAAATGTAAGGACATGATACTAAATTAAATAGATCATAATTTAACAAAATTAACAAAGCTTGAGTTTGCCCTGTTTATTGATGATCCTACATATAAATTATATAAATTATATGAATGCTTTGAATGACTTATCAATAGAAATTTCTAGTATAAAACAGATGACCCTAATAAATTAAAACCTTTTAGGGTCATAAAAATTTAAAATATAGTTAGAATAAACTCTTGCCTGTTCTTCTCCAAATTCTTCCCTATTCTTATAAAATAATACCATTCTTGCTTTAAAATTACCCAAATAAAATACAGTTGTTTTTTCTTTAGACAAAAAAGAAAAGTTCAGCATAGCCTACGGCTAATTTTTATTTTGAAGCATAAAGGGAAAAGAACAGATTTTAGTGCATAATTTTAGGATAGAAATGGTATAATACGATTTACGGATGAGAATTTCGCATCTAATGACATTCTTTTTCTACTATATTTTCTTCATAAAATGAAACAATAGCTATGGCTATTCTTTAATTTGATTCATCAATCTAGCGAAAAATCCTTGCCATTATTCTTACGAAATTCTCATCCGTAAATCGTATAATTGACAGACAAGGAGGGAATGCTCTTCGGTAATTGGTAATTAATGATTAAAAAAAAGGTTTTTTTGCAGATTGGTGAGAAAAACTGTATCGAGACCTATCTAAAAATGCTAGTATTGCATGCATCTCGATACACTGTCCCACTGGTCGGAGTACTCGAAAAAGGACACTTTGTTTATAGGAGTTATCCCTAAATGCATAATGGGTTATTCAAATTTGATCCAATCTATATTATAGAGGTATCCTTTAGGTCCTTTAAAAGTTACAAATATATTTTTAACCCCTTCTGTTTGATTGATAAATGAAGCCGAAACTTCTTTCCAGTTATCCCACCCTCCTGTATTGGTAACTTCTATTTTTGCAAGTAGCGGTCCTTTAGGGTTGTCTGTATGTAATTCTAAGATACCACCGTTACTTCCACTTGAGATACGTGCTGTTAATTTATTTTGTTTTCCTTTTTCAAAAAGCACACTATTGAATTGAACCCACCCATACGCTTTGATGTGATCAATTTGCCAACCTTTACCGTATTGTTCTTTTAATAAACTAATTTTTGCGTGTACCAAGTCGTTATAACGATCTAATTGAATAAGATCTCCTGCTTTGGGGGTTCCAATACCTCTTAGAGTGGCAACTTTTGGTACAATACTACCATCTTCATTAAATGTAATCTCATCGGCTCTCATTGACCGCAGTCGATTATGATTACTCAATGACCAATTGTGATAGAATAAATACCACTTTCCTTTGTATTCTACAATAGAATGATGATTAGTACCATTACCGATATTAGGCATAATAACTCCCTGATAATTAAAGGGACCCATTGGATTGTCGCTAATTCCATATTCAATCTCATAATTATTCTGATTTACTCGAGCCCAGGAGAAATAATAGATGTCATTTTTTTTGAACATAAAAGAAGCTTCTCGATACCCGTCTTCAGGAATACCTTTAATGCTTTTAGGAGTGCCTTTTATTTCTTTCATATTGCTTTTTAATTCGGCAACTTTTAATGCGCCAGTTCCTTTTCCGCCTCCATAATATAAGTATGCTTTGCCATCATCGTCAATAAAAGGATTGGGATCAATTCCCTGAACATCTTTTATGTAGTCTTTTTCCCAGGTAAAAGGACCTGTTGGAGAGTCAGAAACTCCGACACCTACACGTCGAAAAGCACTCTTGTCTGAGGGCATTCCAGGATAGTAATAATAATATTTGTTACCTTTTTTAATACAATCGGGAGCCCACATTCCGAACATGTCTTTTTGCCCCCAAGGCACATCATTTTGATCTAATTTCACTCCGTGATCTTTATAATTTATCAGGTCTGTAGTAGAGAATATATGATAGTCAGGCATGCAAAAACCATTGGAACCTTGATTTTCGGTACAACCTTTGACATCATGCGAAGGATATATATATAAGACGTCATCAAAAACCCTTGCTGTTGGATCTGCGGTATACATATGAGTAACCAATGGATTCTGAGCAATACCCTTGGGAATAGAAATAAAAAAAATCATTATCAGAATCCATTTTTTTTTGATAAAATCCATGTGTGGAGATTTAAATTATTGTTGTGCCAAAGGTCCTAAATGTATTTTTATAAGAATATAACAAATGGATTAAATAGCAGAGTAAATGGTAAAATTAAAACCTCCTACTTTATATGGTAAGACAAGACTATTTTTTTATAAAAGTATGGTAAATATTTTATAAAGTGGGAGTTATGTATTGAGGGACATTAGCAAATAAGATCAGAACTTTTATAAATACAATTCATATGTGTTCTATTTTTAGACATATACACTATATATCTGTCATTATATTTAATACTTTTAAAAACAATATTGATTAGTACTTATACTAGTTGTTGTTTGAATTTACGGGAAAAGAAACGTAAGATTTTTTTATCTCGGAGAATAAGAAAAATCAATTATAGCAGCACTATGGTTTATTTTTATGCTGAAGCTGAGGTGAAAAAAGAGCATGGTATTCCGATAAATTCAAATGGCAAAATGACATTATTACGTGTGTTTATAAAAACCTAAAATGAAAACAAATTACAAATCTCTGGTATCACTATTTGGATTGTTGAGTATACTTATACAATTTACCTTTTCTGGGTATGGTCAGACCGTTACAATCAGCGGTGAACTTCGCAAATGGGATAAGGTGCAACTTTCTTTTATGCTACCTGGCAACGATTTTACCGAAACAGACTCTACTTTTAAGAATAACAGAGTGGATGTACTATTTACAAATCCAAAAGGCGATACTATTAGGGTGCCTGGTTTTTTTGCAGCAGATGGAAATGCAGCGAATACAAGTGCCAAACGGGGTAAGGTTTACAAAGCTTTTTTGAGACCAGATCAAAAAGGAATCTGGAAGTATCAAGTTTTATATTACTCTGGAACAGATGTAGTCTTAATGGATGTAAATCAATTACCCAAACCTACTTATAATATAACCGGAGAAGTAGGGGTTATTTTGGAGAATAATAAATCAGTCCCGGATCTCAAGGCTAAAGGTAGATTGCAATATCAAAATGCAGGAGATTTTAAGCATCGAAGGTATCTTAAATTTGCTGAAACAGGAGAATATTTTTTAAAGCTAGGACCTGACTCTCCAGAGAATTTTCTGGATTATAATGATTTTGACTTTGATGCAGTTGCTGATAGCTGTGATCTTTGTTCCAAGCATTTCTATAAGCCGCACGCTATTGATTATAAGGAAGGTGATCCGACCTGGAAAGGTGAAAAAGGTAAGGATATTATGGGGGCTATAAATTACCTCAGGCATCAGCAAATGAATTCAATTTCTATGTCACTATTTGGAGGAGATGATAAAAATGTGTTCCCCTGGACGACACTCGATAATAAATTTATTTTTGATGTCTCTAAATTAGAACAATGGGAAATAGTACTGGATCATATTGAGGAAAATGGTTTTCTTTTACACTTTAAACTTGCCGAAAATGAAAATTGGGATGCACTTACGCTAAACCAAATTAAAGTTTACTATCGAGAGATGGTTGCAAGATTCGGACATCACTTGGCTTTAGAATGGAATATAGCTGAAGAATATAGAGGAACCCCGGCATCTGCAATTCCTAAAATAGATTGGTTGGCATCTATAGATCCCTGGCAAAATCACAGAGTAATACACACGTATCCTGATGAACATCATAAATATGATGAATGGCTACGTCTTACTGCAAAATTAACAGGTGCTTCTGTTCAAAGCTCTCAGAAGAATGCATATGTCTCTGCCTATGATGGTCCTGATGGAATTTTGACCTGGATTGATAAGTCCAAAGGTGCAAATCAGCCCTGGGTCATTGCCAGTGATGAACAAAACCCAGGGAGCACAGGGATTTTTACATCAGAAGATATTTCTGTAAGTACTGTAAAGGTAGAAGCCAGAAAAAGAATACTGTGGAAAACTCTGATTGCTGGAGGAGCAGGTGTTATGTGGTATGGAGGAGGACAGGGAGACTTTAAAACTGAGAACTTTAATAGGTTTTCTAAACTGTTTACCTGGTCGAGATATGCGATATTAGATTTCTTTAAAGGGAATGCCATAAAATTCTGGGAAACGGTTAATAGAGATGATCTTGTTTCGGATACAGCTAATTGCCTGGCTCAGGATGGACAAACGTATATTATATATTTAGAAAACGGAGGATCTGCAGACCTCAATCTTAGCAGGCAATCTGGAGTGTTTTCGGTAAAATGGTTTGATCCCAGAAATGGCGGAGATCTTAAAAATGGAACTATTACTTCTGTAACGGGAGGCGGTTCCAGAAGTATAGGAAACGCTCCTGACTCAGTAAAATCTGATTGGGTTGTTTTGATAACTAAAAAAACTGTAAAGAAATAGTGAGCTTTAAAATATCGAGAAAAAGAAAAACTGCTTTCTCAACATATCTAAAGATTGTAGGTGAATTATATGAATAGAATACATATGAAAATTAAAAAAATCAACCTGAGTATATTTTTAACACCCAAAAGAGGGTTGCTAGTTTTGTTTTTAATGTACTCAGGGCTGTCTTTTGGGCAAAGCGAGAGTAAATCTTTTACAATTAGCAGTGAATGGCAAGATCTTCTTGATGAAAAGTTGTCTTATTGGGAGATCTTCATGGGTGTACCACACTCAACAGTAGCATTAGGCGGCTATCCCAAAAGTGAGAATGTACATATAGGCACACCACTGGGGTTGCATAATGATCCTAAAAACGTTTTTTCTACAGCAAAAGAGAAGGAAAAAATTATTCTGAAGATTACCGGAGAAATCTATGGGGGATTAACTACGGTAACTACGTTTGGAAATTATCATCTTAGGGCAAAATTTAAATGGGGAGAGAAAAAATGGGAACCCAGATTGAAGCTAAAAAGAGATAACGGAATACTATATCACTGTCATGGAGAACACGGTGCTTTTTGGAATGTATGGATGTCTGGTCTGGAGTGTCAGGTGCAAGAAGGTGATATGGGAGACTTTGTTACTTTAGTACATGCAAGAGCGGATGTGATATCTACAAAAATTAAAGAGAACTTGTATCAGGTGACAGGAGTGAAAGATACACTTATTACTTATGGAGCAGGAAATAAAAATCCAGGATATTGTCACATAAAAAAACATAATGAAAAACCAAATGGACAGTGGAATACAATAGAAATAATTTGTGTAAATAATCAAAGTATTCATATTGTAAATGATAAAGTGGTTATGGTAGTAAGAAATACAAAGAAAGTAATTAATGGAGAAGAAAAAGCATTGACAGATGGAAAAATTCAGTTGCAATCAGAAGGAGCTGAAGCTTATTATAAAGATATACAAATCAGATCTGTAAAAGAATTTCCAGAAAGATATAAAAAACAAATCCGCTTGTGATTTGTCTTTATAAAGAAGATGTTACAAAATTATACGGTTACTATACAAAAGCTATTCTCGAATTGATATTTTTTGTACGTTTTGAACTACGTAACAGATGAATTTCTAAAACGATACTAAAGTAGTGTTGCCTGCACTTTATTTGGGTGCTATTAAAAAAAACATTAAAAAATTAGAACTGTGAAAAAGATACTCTGTATACGTATGATGATAACGATTTTGTTATCGATTTCTATAGGAACTTTATATGGACAAGAAGTAATAAAAGATGAATTACCAACAGTAAAAGGAAAAAGAGTATTATTGGTATATGGAGGATGGGATGGCCATCAACCTGGAGTTTTCTCACAAAGGGTAGGTGAGTGGCTAGAGAAAGAAGAAGCAATCGTAACAGTTTCTGAGACCTTAGAAATATATACAAATAAAGAAGTGATGTCTTCTATCGATATGATTATTCAGTACTGGACTATGGGAGAGCTCTCTAAAGAACAGGAAAAAGGACTGCTTACTGCAGTCAAAAATGGGACAGGTATTGCTGGATGTCACGGTGGCTTAGGAGATTCTTTTAGAAAAAGCACAGCCTATCAATATATGATTGGAGGGCAATGGGTGGCACACCCCGGAGGTAAAATAGATTATAAAGTAAGCATAATAAATACAGAAGATCCAATTACAAAAGGCATATCAGACTTTGAGATAAAAAATACAGAACAATATTATATGCATATTGATCCCAACTCTCAAGTATTAGCTACAACTACCTTTGATGGAGCCTATGACTATTGGATAAAAGGTGCGGTAATACCAGTCGCCTGGAAAAAACATTTTGCAAAAGGACGCGTATTTTATGTGTCAATTGGTCATGATCCTAAAGATTTTGATACTCCTTCAGCCTGGAAATTATTAACAAAAGGTATTAGATGGGCATCAGGTAGTAAAGAAAAAACAGAGAAAAATAATGTGTCACCTATATACCCATCTAAGATAACTAGAAATTAACTTTGCAAACTGTTTACAAAATAGCTTAATAATATATTTTTTTAAGTGTCAAACATTCTTTACTATAAATCATATGATCTAATGTACAGAACATATGGTTTTAGAATAAAACATTAAACGAGAATCTACCAATAACTAAATATTTGTTTGATATATTTCGATTGTAAGAAATTTTAAGTTTTTAGTAAGAATTAGGTATGAGTAAATATCCTTTTGTTTTTGTTTTATTATTGGTTTTACAGCTGAAGGCTCAGCAAAATGACTGGGAGAATCCTCAGGTTATAGGTGTCAATAAATTGCCCGCCAGAGCAACTATGTATTCTTTTTCTTCTGTCAAAAATGCGCTGACGCTGGATAAAAGAAATTCTAAAAGAGTATATAGCCTCAATGGAAACTGGAAATTTAATTTTTCTAAAAGCCCAAAAGAGAGTCCTAAGAATTTCTTAGAAAAAACTTTTGCGGACTGGGAGGAAATCTCAGTTCCATCTAATTGGGAGATGCATGGATATGGCTTAAGGATTTATACTAATTCCAGGCATCCCTGGGGGACTAATAATTACCCTTATTTGCCAGAAGATAATAACCCTGTTGGTATTTATAAAAGAAGTTTTACGCTCCCTTCCGGGTGGAACAATATGAATGTACATATTCATTTTGGAGGAGTCTCTTCTGCCTTTTATGTATGGATAAATGGTAAAAAAGTAGGATATAGTCAGGGCAGTAGACTCCCTGCAGAGTTTGATATTACGAAGTATTTAAAAGAAGGAGAGAATACTATAATAACAAAAGTTTTTAAATGGTCTGATGGTTCCTATCTGGAGTCTCAGGATCATTGGCGATTAGGAGGTATCCATCGTGATGTGCTATTGTTTGCAGAACCTCAGGTTGCACTTACCGATTTTTTTGTAAAAACGGATTTAGATAAAATTTATAAAGATGCAACACTAACCATACGACCCAAAATAGAGATTCCCAAAGGAGAAAATCCCAAAGATTATAAGTTAACAGCTTCGCTCTATAGAAAATCAAAACTGATTAAGAAGCAAACGATTTCTGTAGAAGATATCACTGGATATTGGTGGGATCAGCGATGGACACCAAAGTTTGATTTTATTAATATGGAAATTAAAAACCCCAAAAAATGGTCTGCAGAAACCCCAAACCTATACACGATGGTACTCTCGTTAAAAGATAAAAACGATAAAATAATAGAGGCTAAGTCTTGTCAGGTCGGTTTTAGAAAATATGAGACGACAGATGGAGTTTTTAAAGTGAATGGACAGGCCGTAAAATTATATGGTGTAAATAGGCATGATCATAATGCCAAAACAGGAAAGACAGTTAGTTATGAGGATATGAAACGCGATGTGGAGCTGTTAAAAAGTTATAATTTTAATGCCGTGCGTTGTAGCCATTACCCTAATAATCCAGAATTCTATGATTTATGCGATGCGTATGGGATTTATGTAATGGACGAGGCAAATGTAGAGAGCCACGGAGTGCGTGGAGAGCTGACCAATAACCCACAATGGGGGACTGCTTTTTTAGATAGAGCCGTTCGTATGGTGGAGCGGGATAAAAATCACCCTTCAATTTTTTCCTGGTCTTTGGGGAACGAATCTGGAGTAGGACCCAATCATGCCGCTATGGCAGGCTGGATAAAATGGTATGATACCAGTAGAATTATTCATTATGAAGCTGCAAATGGTAGTGGTGGTAAATTATCACCTCAGTCTAAAAATACACCTGAGGATAACCAGGACTTTGTAGATATTATAAGTAGAATGTATCCTACACCAGAAGAGTTTATAGAAATGGAACTTTCTCAGACAAAAAAGAAACCTGTAATTTCTTGTGAATATTCACACGCGATGGGAAACTCAAATGGAGGATTAAAAGAAATCTGGGATATTATTCATAAAAATCCACGATTGGCTGGCGGTTTTATATGGGATTGGATGGATCAGGGAATACTGGTAAAAGAAGAGGATGGTTGCGAACAATTTGTATACGGCGGTTATTTTGGGAGTGAGCTCAATGATGGAAATTTTTGCCTAAATGGTATTATCAATGCAGATCAGACAGTAAAACCAGTAATGTACGAATGTAAATATGTGTTTCAGCCTATTGTGTTTTCAAAATTTAAAAACGATAAAAAAACAATAGAAATCACGAATCGTCACAGTTTTCTTCATACAGACATATATAACTTTAGCTTTGAATTAATAGAGGATGGAGTGATTGTAGAAAACGGAATAGTGTCTCTGGAATCCTTGGCGCCAAGAGAGAATAGCATTGGTAGAATACAAAGCAATTATGTTTTTAAAAACAGTAAAGAATACTTTTTTAATATATATGCAAAATCAAAAAAAACAAATCTATGGTCAGGGAGTAATCATATAGTTGCATCAGAACAATTTATAGTGAGTAGGAATTTTAATAGAATTTCAATATCCGAAAAAACTGAAAAAGGGAGTCTTACAATAAAAGAATCTGATGCTGGTCTTACCGTCGCAAATGATACAATACATATAGTTTTTGATATGATAACTGGTTTTTTAAAGTCATACGAGTATGCAGGAAAAGAATTAGTAAAAAAATCGCTGAAGCCTAATTTCTGGAGAGCTACAACAGATAATGATAGAGCTGTCATAAAAAGAATACCGGGAATTAATATATGGAAAGATGCAAGTGCCAAACAAAAATTACTTAACTTTAAGTATAAGAAGATAGCAGAGAATGAAATTCAGATTGAAGCAAAATATCAATTAGGTCAAGAACTAGGGTATAATATGATCTATAAAATTCTTTCTGATGGTACCATTAAAATATATAATTCATTAAATGCGCCTGATTATTTGGCAAATATTCCTCGGATAGGAGTTCAAATGGGAGTTACCAAGGACTTAAAACAAGTAGTTTGGTATGGTAAGGGACCACACGAAAATTATATAGATCGCAATCAAGCTGCTTTTGTCGGAATGTATAAGAATACATTAGAAGAGTTAGGTGCGTCCTACGCATATCCACAGGAATATGCTAATCGTACAGATACCCGTTGGGTAAAATTTCTGGATAATGAGGGTAAAGGAATACAGGTGCAAGGCGGATTATTTGAGTTTAGTGCGTATCCGTATACTATCGAGAACCTTGAAACCGCAAAATACAAATGTGAATTAGTAAAAGAGGAAACAATAACACTCGCGATTGATCATAAACAGCAAGGAGTTGCGGGATATAATTCCTGGAGCCTTAAAGCGGCACCGTTAAAAAAACATAGTATACAATCAGGTACATATGATTATTCAATACAGATAAGTCCTGTTGGATTTTAATACTAATACCAATTCCGTTTTAAAAATACTCAAATAAAAGTAAATTTTAAAAAGTGATTTTAATTCAGAAATAGTATAAAACAGTAATCATTTAGTGGTTTGACAAATTAAAAAATGGAATAAGATTATGGATATAAGTAAGGATAAATTTTCTTTGATATTATTGAGTATTGGAGTCTTTTTTTTAATGATAGGAGAGATATGTTATAGCCAGGATCCTATATATTTTGATCATATCACAACCAATGATGGACTTTCTCAAAGCGATATAAACAGTATTTATCAGGATACACAAGGATTCATGTGGTTTGGAACACACGACGGATTAAATAAATATGATGGATATTCTTTTTCGGTATATAAACCAGAAGCAAACTCAAAAGATAATATAAGTAGTAATCTTATATTTTCTATTACAGGAGATAAAAAAGGAGGCTTATGGATCGGAACTACAGGAGGTGGGTTAAACTATTTTAATCAGTCTACCGAAAAATTCACACAATTTAAAAACGATAAGAATAATAAAGAAAGTTTAAGTAACGACTACATTATATCCATCCGTGTTGATATGGAAAACAGGCTATGGGTAGGAACCAATAATGGTCTCAATATGGCAGACCTCAATAAACCATTAGATTCCTTAAAATTTCATCGTTTCGCCCTAGAACAAGAACCACTGAGTAATGGTTGGAAAGGAAATTCTATTTATACCATTTATGAAGATAGTAAGAACCGACTATGGGTAGGAAGCATGGGAGGCCTACATAAATTATCAAGAGACAAAAGTGGTGATTTTTATTTTAGATTAATGAATAATGCTATGGGATTACCAGATCTATATGTGAAATCTATAGCAGAAGATACATCAGGAAATCTAATCATTGGTTCAGATCTTGGATTATTTAGTCAATTAAAAAAGAGTGATTCTCCAAAATTTCATATTATCAATAGGAATGACCACCCCCAGGTACTGGTTGATAATAACAATAATATATGGGGAGGAACAAGTAACGGACTGTTATATTATAGCAACTCACCAGCTAATAATTTACCAGTATTAAAAGATAGGTTTATTTACGATTTACGTAACCCTAACAGTATAACTAAAAATGTTATTAAATCTCTATACTTAGATAAAACAGGCATTGTATGGATTGGTACTAATGGAGGAGGAGTTAATAAGTTTGACCCGGAAAGAAAACAATTTTATCACATTAGAAAAACCATTGATCCTACCAGCCTAAGCTATAACAAAATAAGATCAATGTATGAAGATAGTAACGGAAGCCTTTGGATCGGAACCGAAGGAGGAGGACTCAATATGCTATCTGAGAAGAATGATGTGGGAGGCTATAAAGGGTTTCAAAACTTTAGGAAAGTTAACAAGGCATTCGCATTAACAGAAGTTCAGAACCATCAAAAAAAGATCCTCTATATAGGAATCGAAAATATACCGGGATTACTATCTGTAGATATAACAAACCCTGATCAAATTAAAGAAGATCAGATAAAAAAAGTAAATGAAATAAATAATAGTGTTTTTGCTTTATTAGAAGATGATCAGAAAAATTTCTGGATAGGCACATACGGCGGTGGCGTGTATCGATGGTTATATCAAAAAGATAGCGGAGAATACATAAAAGATATTTTGCTTGCCAATGAATCTAATATAAGTTCTATTTCTGATAATATTATCCGTAATATCTATCAGGATAGTCATAAAGATATTTGGTTTGCTACCTCAAAAGGTTTATGTAAACTACCCAGACAAGAGCGAACCAAAAAAAAGCCCAAATTCGAAGTTTATAAGCATTCACCCAGTGATTCAACATCGATAAGCCATAATTATATCTTATCCATTTATGAAAGTGAGGCAGGAGACCTATGGGTAGGAACATTTGGCGGAGGATTGAATAAGTACATCCCATCATCTAATGATGAACAAGGAACATTTATTTCCTACTCAGAAGAAAATGGAATGCCTAATAATGTAATCAAGGGAATTTTAGAAGATGAAATAGGGTGTTTATGGCTATCAACCAATAAAGGTTTATCCAGGTTTAACCCTAAAGAAGAATCGTTTAAAAATTATGATGTCAATGATGGATTACAAGATAATGAATTTCAGGAATTAGCTTGTTTAAAACGAAAAGATGGTGAAATGCTTTTTGGTGGTATTAATGGTTTTAATTCGTTCTATCCGGATAACATTAGTGAAAATGTATTTGAAGCAGAAACAGTGATTACCGATTTTATGATTTCGAATAAGCCTGTTCAGATAGGAGAAGAAATCAATGGTAGAGTTTTGTTAACCGAATCATTGAGCAAGATAAATGAGATTCAGTTAAAATATTGGGAAAATAGTTTTTCTTTTGAATTTGCAGCACTGCACTATGCAGCTTCAAAAAAGAATCAATTTGCCTATATGCTAGAAGGGTTTAATGATGACTGGATATTTACCACGGCAGAAAAAAGATTTGCTACCTATACAAATTTAGCACCAGGAAATTATGTATTAAAAGTAAAAACATCAAATAACGATGGGATTTGGGATAAAACACCATCCGAATTAAGAATCAATGTGATCCCACCATTTTGGAGAACCAAAACAGCATACGTAATATACTGCCTTTTAGGAATAGGACTATTATTGGTTTTTTGGAGAAGTACTATCAATAGAACCAATAGAAAACATAAATTCACGCTGGATAATCTGGAAAAAGAAAAAGAAGAAGAGGTGCAACGAATGAAACTGGAGTTTTTCACGAATATCTCTCATGAGTTTAGAACCCCACTTACACTTATCAAAGGGCCCCTGGAATACCTTCAGAAATTTGGAAATAAATTAGATGATACCGTATTACAGGAACAATATCATCTGATGCATAAAAATACAGATTCTCTTATGCGGCTAGTCAATCAACTGCTGGATTTTAGAAAGATGAATCAAGGTAAAATGAGGCTCGTAGTACGACCAGGAAATGTAACTGATTTTATAAAAGAAGTAGGAGAACCATTTCAGTTTTTGGCACATAAACAACAAATAGAGTTCAGTATCAAATCCGTTGATCCTACAATTGAATCCTGGTTTGATCATGATGCGATGGAGAAGATAATTAATAATTTATTATCAAACGCTTTCAAGTTTACTCCAGACAACGGTGCCATCAGTATTGATATTTCTTTAGAAAATGAAATAGAAAATATAGGAAAAATCATTCCTGAACCTAAAAGCAAAAAATATGTGGTATTGCAAGTAAGAGATTCTGGACCAGGAATATCCAAAGGTAAGCTGGATAGTATTTTTGAGCGATTTTATGTGGCAAAGGATAAACAAAAAGTAAACCCGCAAGGAGTAGGGATCGGTCTTTCTTTTGTTAAAAACCTGGTAGAACTTCATCAAGGAGCCATTAATGTACAAAGTGAGCGAAAAGTTGGTACAAATTTTATTGTGATGCTACCCGCAGAAAAAGAAGCGTATATCAATATTAAAGGAATTAGCTGTAAAGAAGATACAGAAAGTGATTTTCTGATGCGATCTTCTGAAAAAGAGTCTTTTGCCATAGGTATTAACGATGAAATCGAAGATCAAAGTCTATCGCAATCACGCTCTAAGTTACCAGTACTATTAGTAGTTGATGATAATGCAGATATCAGAGCTTTTATCAAACAGGCACTTAGCGAAAATTATAAAGTGTATGAGGCAGAAAACGGAGAAGAAGGTTTTAAAACGGCAATTAAGCATATGCCTAATATTATTCTTACAGATGTCTTAATGCCTGTAATGGATGGAATTAAGTTCTGTAAAAAGATAAAAATAGCCAAGGAAACCAGTCATATCCCTGTGTTAATGCTCACCGCCAAATCCTCGCAAGAAAGTGAAATCCATGGATTAAAGACAGGAGCAGATGATTATATAAGAAAACCCTTTGATATGGAATTATTAGAGCTTAAACTCTCTAATATTATGAAACAGAGAGAAGAATTACGAAGAGTGTTTAATAGAAAAATAGTGTTGCAACCCAAAGAGGTCACGGTGACCTCTGCTGATGAACGTTTCTTACAGAAGGCGATTGATATCGTAGAGAAACATATGATGAATACAGACTTTAATGTAGAGATGTTAGTAAAAGAAATGAGTCACAGCCGTAGTAATTTATACCTGAAATTTAAAGAACTAACAGGGCTTTCGTCAAGTGAGTTTATTAGAAATATTCGACTTAAAAGAGCCATGCAGCTTTTAGAGCAAAGCGATATGTCTGTAAAAGAGATTATGTACATGACAGGCTTTAATACTGCATCTTATTTTTCTAAATGTTTCAAAAAACAATTTGGCGTAGTTCCAAGTGAATATGTAAGACAAATTGACTCAACAGAAAAAATTGAACCTTAAAAATAGATATAATGATACTTTTGAAATATTGTAACAATCTTTCGCTTACCAGGAGAGATTTTAGGAAGGGATTGTAAAATGTGTTTTTCTCTTCTCACCCCCGAGGGAAGAGAAATATTTTAGAATGCCTTCCTCAATATTTCAAAAATACGTAATCATTTCTGAAAAAAAATAAACAACCACCACATGAATAGATTCACAATAATAATATTCTCTTTGGTGCTAACAATATTATCGTGTTCGCAGCCGCAGAAGAAAGCCGTTAAAAAAAAGCCAAATGTAGTCTTCATTTTTGCAGATGATCTTACCTATTCAGCTATTCATGCTTTGGGGAATAAAGAAGTACAAACCCCTAATTTGGATCGTTTGGTAGCTAAAGGAACAACATTTACACACGCCTATAATATGGGAGGCTGGAATGGAGCTATTTGCACCGCATCCAGATCTATGATTATCTCCGGGCGTAGTGTCTGGAATGCAAATCAGTTTAGAGAACGTTGGCAATCTAACGAAGATTTTGATAAAACATGGGGTAAACTTATGGAATCTCAAGGGTATTCTACCTATATGACAGGGAAGTGGCATATAGATGCAGGAGCAGAAAAAGTATTTAAGAATGTAACCCATATTAGACCTGGTATGCCAGGCGATGCGTGGAATCACGATGAGATGGTTCAGAAATTTAAAGATATCAAAGGGACTGATATTGCACCTTCTTCTTTAATGCCTGTCGGATATAACCGCCCAAAGGACAAAAATGATACAATCTGGTCTCCTACAAATACTAAGTTTGGAGGATTTTGGGAAGGAGGAAAGCATTGGAGTGAGGTATTAAAAGATGATGCGCTTTCATTTATTGATCAGGCAAAAAATCAGGACACCCCATTTTTTATGTATCTGGCATTTAATGCTCCCCATGATCCAAGACAAGCTCCACAAGAATATATCGATAAGTATCCTCTGGAATCTATTAGTTTGCCAAAAAGTTGGTTGCCGGAGTATCCTCATAAAGATGGAATGGGGAACGGACCAGACCTCAGAGATGAAGCTTTGGCTCCTTTTCCACGTACCGAGTATGCTACAAAAAAACATATTCAGGAATATTATGCATTAATAACGCATATGGATGAACAAATAGGGCACATCCTCAAAGGATTAGAAGCCAGTGGTAAGATGGGAAATACCTATATTATTTTTACTGCCGATCATGGGTTGGCAATGGGAAGGCATGGATTGATAGGAAAACAAAGCTTGTTTGATCACAGTATCAGAGCTCCTTTTATGATTGTGGGGCCCGAAATTCCGAAAGGGAAAAAAGTATCCGAAGATATTTACCTTCAGGATGCAATGGCAACAAGCCTGGAATTAGCAGGAATAGAAAAACCTGGATACGTAGAATTCAACAGTCTTCTTACATTAGCAAAAGGAGAAGTTAATAAAGGTTCATACGAATCTATTTATGGAGCTTATATTGATCTTCAAAGGATGATCCGCAAAGATGGATATAAACTAATTGTATATCCTAAATTAAGCAAAGTATTACTTTTTGATATAAAAAATGATCCGGAAGAAATGGTTGATATATCAAGTCAGCCAGCATTTAAAGAGAAGGTACTTTCTCTGTTCACGGAATTATTGACACTCCAAAAAGAGAAAAATGACCCTTTGGATTTAGCACCATTATACCAACAATATAGTAAATCATTGAGCCAGTTGTAAATAGCAGGTGAGCCCTATAATGATTTGGGGTTTTTATATAGAACTTATCGTAACTTTTTACTCTATAACCGAGATGTAAATGCTTCGAAGCTTGCCTAGTAGGTAGTTTACTTTACTGCTCAATAAGAAGGGCTACATGTTTGCATACAATAAATTTCATTATTTAAAGGGCAGGCGTTCAGATAAAAGTTTCTTGATATAGATGATTTTACTGAACGCCTTTGTAATTTATTTCTGTTATACCATTTCTACCTTAAAATTACCCACTAAAATTTGTTCTTTTCCCCTTATGCTTCAAAATAAAAATTAACCGTAGGCTATGCTGAACTTTTCTTTTTTGCCTAAAGAAAAAACAACTGTATTTCATTTGGGTAATTTTAAAGCAAAAATGCTATTATTATATCATTTCTATCTTGCAATTATTTGATGTTTTTTTGTTGATCCTATAATACGATTTATAACTAAAAATTTCGCATATTCATCGTTTCTTTTTCCTTTCTACTTCGTTTAAAAAATAAACCGTAGCTATAGCTATGCTTGATTTTTTTGCCTTGCATAAAGAAAAAATAATTCAATGAATTTATACGAATTTTTTAATCACAAATCGTATAACATAAAATTTATAGATAGCTGAATTACATGAAGATACTTCGGCTAGTTTGTGTGTATAGTTTTACTGCGACTCAAAACTGTTAGATATCTAACAGTTTTGAATCGTAAACTTTTTTTATCATTGTACCTTTTTAATCTTAAAATAGTATTCTAACTCAAACCAAATAGATATGAGGATGTCTTAATGCCTTTAGCTATTATTATTCCCTTATTGCTTAACGAATTTAATTAACCAAAATAAATTATTAATATCAATTTTTTAATCTTAAAACCAAATTACATGAAACACTTAAAAATTTTAACCGTATTTGCTGCTGCATTACTGATGGTTCAATGCCAGGATGATAATGATAGTATAGAGGACACACAACCGATCCAGGCTGCCATCCCCGAAGAAATTATAAAAGGATTAAATACAATGGGATTTAATACGATTGACTATCCGGTAATTAAGGATGAGGATAAAGATAGTTATATTGTAGAAGGTGATATGAGAATAGCTACAGAGACTATCATGGAGGCATCGAGCGATGATCAGGGAATTATGAAACAGAGAAGACATAACGTTCTGGTTAGATGTTCGAGAGTAAGAGATGTAAAAGTTTTTATAAGCCGATCAGATGGTCAAACACTAGCAATCGCTCCACAGATACGAGCTGCTATGAATGACTGGAATCAGGTGAACGGTAGTTTTGCAAGGTTTAGAGAAGTAAATAGTTTGAGTGATTCAGATATTCAAATTGCATTTACTGATAATGATAATGAACCAGGAATAGCAGACTTACCCAGAAATGGGGAGGCAGGTCCCGCTATTCAAATTAATGGACCTTTATTTGATGGAGTACCGAGAAGAAATGAGAGATTACGGTTTGTTATTAGACATGAATTAGGTCATGCTATAGGTTTTCAGCATACCAATACAAATGAAGGACTACAAATCCCCGGGACGCCTAACAGAGATTCTGGTTCTACAATGAATCGACAGGCTTTTCCTGTATCGAATTTTCAATTTAATAACCTGACGAATGCAGATAAAGATGCGTTACGTAGATTATATGGAGGTAGTGCGGCAGATAACATCTGTTTTTAATCTTAAAACAGGGCAAAGAACTTCTTTATGATTAGTATTTATTCTAATACTTATAGTGAAAATTTCATTATTTAAGGAGTAAGGCGTTCAGATAAAATATCTTGATATAGATAATTTTACTGAACGCTTTTGTACTTTATATTTGTGATTATGAACTCATATTGACTTTTTGTTTTTAACCGGAAATGAGATGAAATTTGTATAGATGAGGCACTTTTGCAGCCTAATAGTAGCACTACAGGCGAAAAAAGTAATAAAATATGGACGAATTTCAGCCATTTTTTAGGAAATAGAAAAAGTTAAGATAATGTCTATAAGAGATACCATGTAATCTGAGTAGTAGTATATTAAATAGACTACCCCACTCTTGATAGAATGGAGTACGTCTATTAAAAAAACCACTTGACGTAAAGGGCGCTTATACGGTGGTGGTTTGTATTTGTATGATTTACTCGATAATCGAGATTTAAACGCTCCGAGGCTTGCCTCGAAATCAAAATGTTTTTTTTCAATAAATGCCTCGTGGGCTTGCCTCGAGTTAGTTTACTATGAACTTACTTTTAAGCATATGTCCCGTAAACTATTTCCTGTGTAATTGTTGTTCAAGCTTCAGTTAATCTATTGTAACAGAAATCATAAAACATGAATAGGAAATATGTGTTTTTTCATTTGTTTAATGCATTTTATATTTGAAAATTAAGACATAGAAAAATATTTAAAACTTTGATTATAAGATATGTGAAAAATAAATTCAACTCAATAAAATGATGGGTTATAAATACTAATTTTCTTGATAAAATTATGCAAAAGGTATTGTTTGCAATACCCTGTTTTCCGTGAAATTTAAAAAAATCCTGATATACCTGAAAAGCAGAAGTATATTTAGCATATTGGATATGCGCAAAATGGGCTTATTACAAAAGATAATATAATAAAAGAAATGGTCAATTAAGTGTAATAAACTAGCAAGTTCATATTTTATATTGCTCCTTCCATTTCTGTTGTAAAAAAGACAAAGACAAACAGAGATTTCACATCTTATAAAAGCTTATAATCAGTTAGATTAGAAGTTAAGAGTGCACAAATATCGTGGATGTTTTTATTTTAAAAGTGTATATGAAAAAGAGTAATTTTTAAATTAAGTACCTTTAAAGCAGAAATGGATATAATATCTAAACTATTAAAATATAAATGATAGCAAAAGCAGCAATCACAAAAGGAGACGGTACATTTAGCCTTGAAGAAATTGAAGTGAAATCCCCGCAAGGAGATGAGGTATTAGTGAAAATGATGGCGTCCGGTTTATGCCACACAGATCATGATTCATTGCATTGGGGTAGATCTGTTATTTTAGGTCACGAAGGAGCTGGTATTATAGAAAGTATTGGCCCTGGTGTAACCACAGTAAAACCAGGAGATAAAGTAGTCTTAAATTGGGCAATACCCTGTGGTAGATGTTTTCAGTGCCAGGAGCAGAATCAACATATTTGTGAGAATAATTCACCAGTAGTAGCTGGAGATGCCTTGCCGGATGGAGAAGTTTCTACAGGTCACGCGAGATTAGACAGCACTGTATATCAAGGGAAAGGGATTGAACGGTCTTTTAATATTGGGACACTTTCTACCTATGCCGTGGTAAAAGAACAGGCCGTTGTGAGGTATGATACAACTATTCCTTTTAGTTCTGCATCCATAATTGGATGTGGCGTTATGACAGGGTATGGTTCAGCTGTAAATACGGCCAAAGTAACACCGGGATCAAGCGTAGTAGTAATAGGAAATGGAGGAGTTGGACTCAATGTTATTCAAGGAGCACGTATCTCTGGAGCTACAAAAATTATCGCTATAGATGTAAACCCTAATCGATTAGAAATGGCCAAAGAGTTTGGGGCAACACATACGATCCTGGCAGATAAAAGTGATAAAGGACTACTGAAAGCAACAGAGCAGGTAAAAGAAATTACCAGCAATAGAGGTGCTGATTTTGCTTTTGAGTGCACTGCAATTCCAGAACTTGGAGCCGCACCCCTATCTATGATAAGAAATGCCGGTACCGCTGTGCAAGTAAGTGGAATTGAGCAAGAAGTGACAATAGATATGCAATTGTTTGAATGGGATAAGATCTATGTAAACCCATTATATGGAAAATGCAGACCTCAGATCGATTTCCCTAAATTACTGGATTTATACACCAAAGGAGATTTATTATTAGACGAAATGGTAACCACTAAGTATAAGTTCGAAGAATTAGAACAAGCTTTTGATGATATGTTATCAGGAAAAAATGCTAAAGGTGTAATCGTTTTTGAGTAAATTAGTACGCATGTCAAAATTCAGAACTACAGAAATATCAGACCCGCGTTTTGAAGCTAATAACCTTAGGCATATTACTGTCAAAAGTAAAAACCTGCAAGGTAGAGGAGATATTACTGTATATATTCCATCAGGGGCAGAACACAAAGATTTGCCAATAACGATCCTACTTCATGGTGTATATGGGAGTCACTGGATTTGGTCTCAAAAAACAGGAATTCATTTAAAGATGCAAGAGTGGATTACGAAGGATGAAATTGCACCAATGATCATTGCAATGCCATCTGATGGGTTGTGGGGAGACGGCAGTGCATATGTACCGCATACAACTCAGGATTTCGAAAAATGGATTACAGAAGATGTCATTAATGCAGTGATAGAACTGATTCCTCAGGCAAGTGAAAATTCTAAAATATGTATCGCAGGTCTGTCTATGGGGGGATTCGGAGCCCTGCGTATTGGTAGTAAGCATAATGATCTGTTTTCTGCTGTCTCCGGTTTGTCATCTATCACCGTCTTGGACGAGATGAAACTATTTGTAGAAGAAAAACGTTCTCTTTACGATCAAGATAATACCGAAAATGAATCAGTCTATGATACGATTCTAAAAAATAAAGAGAATATACCTCCATTCAGGTTTGATTGTGGTGTTGATGACGAATTGATAGAAGGAAACAGAAAGCTACATCAGCAGCTAGAAAAATTAAATATTAAACATATATATAAAGAAAACCCCGGAAAACATGAATGGGTGTATTGGGAAACTCATATAAAAGAAACCTTGCTTTTTTTTAATGATGTTTTAAACAGTAAGGGTATTATAGTTTAATAAATGGTTAAAATAGTATAATATTTATATCCACGTTGTAAGTTACTTTGCATCGTGTCAAATGAAATTATAGAAAAATGAAAAAAAGCGCACATCCAGATCCGTTTGAAAAGGCCCGATTAGAAAAAGGCTACGGAGAAATGAATGATCAAGATGATCCGGTAACCATGATTTTAGGTCTAAAAGACGTTCGTAAATGCGCACATAATTGGAAATCCTTTCAGTCTGGAGCGACCCCTGGGCGTATCGTAGTGCCTTCAGAAGTGAATATCCGTGACACCCGACAAATTCCATTCGAAGTAGACCCGCCAGCCCATAAAGGATATCGTGATTTGTTAGAACCGTGGTTTAAACGCCCGTTAGAAGCCGTATATCAAGAAAAATTAAAAGCACAGATTAGTGATATCGTAGAAGAAGTTCTTACAAAAGATACAGTCGAAGTAGTTGGTGATTTTGCATTACGATTGCAATCTCGTGCACTAACACTATTACTCAATATACCATATCAAGAAGCAGAAACATGGATAGGCTGGGGTACCCACGTTTTTAGAAGTGAAGATACTGCGCTGGATGGAGACAAAGCCAATATTTTATATGACTATATAGATACCCAGATAGATAAAGCAATCGAAAATCCTGGAGATGATTTGTATTCTAAACTGTTAGCTTCAGAAATCAATGGTAAACAATTGACAAAAGAAGAGGTAAAAGGAGTGATGATTCTAACTTTTGCCGGGGGACGTGATACAGTGATCAATGCTGTAACAAATGCTATTGCCTATTTTGCAGAGCATCCTGAGTCATTAAAACAATTAAAGGATACTCCCGAGATCACAGGGAAAGCAGTAGAAGAGCTTATACGATATTTTGCGCCATTGACTCATATGGGGCGAGTAGTAACAGAAGATACCCAGGTATGTGAACATGCTGTAAAAGCAGATTCTCGTATCTCCTTATGTTGGGCATCAGCAAATCGTGATGCAAAAGTATTTGAAAATCCTAATAAAATTGTATTAGATCGCAAGATCAATCCACATGTAAGTTTTGGGTTTAGTACTCATAATTGTTTGGGAGCTACTCATGCCCGACAGATAATGAATATTTTGTTATCGACACTTGCAGAAAAAGTAACCTCAATTGATATTGTAGATTATAAAGAAAATATAGAAAATTTAGGTGAATTTAAACGTAAAGTAGGCTATGATAGTATTACCGTAAAATTTAATGCATAGCGTAAGCAGAGACTTCAGGATATATTAGAATAATAGTATTAAAAAATCCCAAAATTAAAACAAAGAAATTATGGCTAAAATAACATTTATCACTAGTGATAAAGAAACAATTATAGTAGAAGGAACCTCAGGTTCTGTAATGCAATTGGCAGTGGATAATAATGTTCAAGGTATAGATGGAGACTGTGGAGGCGTGTGCTCATGTGCTACCTGTCATGTACATGTTGCTCCAGAACACGTAGAAAAGACAGGAAAAGCTAGCGAGATAGAGCAGGACATGCTAGAGTTAGATGATAACGTTTCTGAGTATAGCCGTCTTTGCTGTCAATTAGAAATTAGCGATCAATTAGATGGTGTCGTACTAACAGTAGCTAAGTAAACGATAATCAATCTATTCGATAATCGAGATTTAAATACGCTTAGGCTTGCCTCGAAATCGAAATATTTTTTTCAATAAATGCCTCGCGGGTATGCTCCGAGGTAGCTTACTAAATAGTTAAGTACATGACCGAGAACTCCACAAAAATAAAAGTGTGTATTGTCATTGGTGCAAGTCACGCAGGTGTAAATTTTGCTTTTTCATTACGAAAAGAAGGTTGGGAAGGTGCAATTATATTGTTTGATAAAGATCCAACACTGCCGTATCATCGCCCACCACTGTCAAAAGCTTATTTAACAAGTAATGATACCATAGAAAAGAATGCACTCAAATCATTAGAGAGCTATGAAAAAAGCAACATAACTTTAAATCTGGGCGTATCAGTCAATTCAATTAATCGTTCAGAAAAGAATATTATATTGGGTAATGGTACTATTCAAGCATACGACACTCTAGTGATAGCAACGGGCGCGAGACCTATTATCCCTCCCATAAAAGGAATTGACACCGCAAATACGATGTATCCATTAAGAACAGCAAAAGACGTCGATGACATTCGTACAGCTTTTAACAAAAGTATTGATAAGCGAGTTGTAGTAATCGGAGGAGGCTATATTGGTTTAGAAACAGCAGCCTCACTTAAAAAAATGGGAGGCAAAGTTACGATTCTGGAACGAGAAGAACGAGTACTTGCCAGAGTTACTGCTCCAGAAATGTCTCATTTCTTTCAAAGGTTGCATACACAGAATGGAGTGGATGTTTTTACAAATAAAAACGTCACCGGCATAGACACTCAAGATGGAGTACATACCATTCGTTGTTCGGATGATTCGGTTTATGAAGCAGATATTATTATTGTAGGGGTAGGCGTTCACGTAAATACAGAATTAGCAACGCAGGCAGCACTTGATATTAAAAATGGTATACAAGTAGATACAACTGCCAGAACCAATGATCAGGATATATACGCAATTGGGGACTGTACATTTCACTACAATCCACATTATGATCAGTTTATAAGACTGGAATCTGTACAAAATGCGGTAGATCAGGCAAAGGTAGCAGCGATGGCGATTTGTGATAAAAACCCGATCTACGATGCAATCCCCTGGTTTTGGTCTGATCAATATGATATCAAATTACAGATGGTAGGACTCTCTACTGGATATACAGATACATTAATTCGTAAAGAAGAAGGAGAAAATACCAAATTCTCTCTTTGGTATTTTAATGGGGATACATTGCTAGCAGTGGATGCTGTTAATAATGCAAAAGCCTATGTATTGGGAACAAAATTTATCAAAGAAAATAAAAAAATAGATAAAGCAAAGCTTGTTGATCCTTCTGTCCCGTTTAAACCTGTAAATTTGTTAGTAGACTAAAAACTAAAAAGTATCGCAACGATGAGTTCATCAAGAGGATAGCCTAAATCTATACATATAGCTTAGTAAAAAAGTGAGTTATAAGTCTTCATAGACCAGGTTGTAAAATACCTTTACTGAGTCAAAAAAATATAAAAGGGAAGCATAGAGAGCTCCCCTTTTAATAAACATATATATAGACAAAGCAATCGTAATTCGATTACTTTAGGAAAATTAATTCAATATCACTTTTAATACTTCTTTTTGGTTTGAGTTTTCGTGCTCTAAAACCAGAATATACATAACAAGCAGGGCTCTATGGATGATCCTTTTTGTATATTTTTTTTCATAACTTTTTTTAGAAATTATACTTATAATATTACATAAGTATAACGTTTTTATAAACAGCTACCCTACCTGTATTAAGCAATAAAGTTTTCTGAAAACTACTGATAATGTTTGTTCTAAGCCAGGATTGCTATCTAAATAAATATTTTACATTTATAAAATCTCAACTATTATATTTTGTAACATAACTTCAAAAAAATAACTGTTCAATTTGCTCATAACTCCCTACAACCCCACTATTAAGTACTGCATTATTTGTATCTAATAATATACTGGTTGGTGTTGCCGAAATATTATAGTCATAGAATACATCAGAATTTGCCTGGAGGATTTTAAAATTATACTTGCTCGTTTCTGAAAATTGTTTTATATCTGATAACGAGGCATTTGCCTGAATGATAATAATTGATACATTTTTATTTGCTTTTGCAAATTGACCTAATTTTGGATAAAAGTCTTTGCAATGTGGACAGTTTTGACTACTGAATACCAATAGTTTTTTACCTTCTGGTAATTCTTTTAAAGTAGTTATATCTCCTTCTGTATTTTTTAATTTAAAATTCGGAGCTTGAGAGCCTACATCAATAATATCATCCTTCGCAACATTGGTATCCATTAAGGATTCAAATATCGATATCATAGAACCTGTAGACTCTAGTACTTCTTCATTAGTCAGTTGCAGGTTATATAACTGGTAATTCATGAATAGTAGACTTAAAAAAAATAATATCATTATGTAGATACCTGAATTTTTGATTTTATTCATTTTTGTATTTAAAAATTTAATTCAAAATTAGTGAGAGGCGTCATTAGAATCAGAAAAATGAATTGATTCTGATCTTTTTAAGAAAATACCAATACTATTTCTTGTGTCATATACAAAGTAGTCTGTCTAAATTACGTAACGATTAACATAAATACGATACATGCGCTGTAAAAAGCTCACTTTTATTCTATAAAAAGTAACATCATTCTCTGCTCTTTTTAAGAAACTTAGACAAAAAAATAGCATCGGTATTAGTAGCTATTGTTTTCTAACCATGTTTGTCATTACAATAGTCATAACATCCATCTATGTCTGTACCTCCGTTACTATTAATATGATGTGTATCACAATTATGCTGGCAGTTTCCCAGGTTTATATCAGGTAGTAAGTTTAATGATTTTCCAGAAACTTTTATCCCTGATATTCGTCGTTTCATATGACCTCTAAATGCCCCTTTTGTCTTACCTCCAATACGTCTTGCAGATAATGTATTTTTTGGATGATTATTAAAAACATCTCCATTTTTGAAAATTGCTATTTTATGAATCGAGTGACTGGCAGGTCTGAAAAACCCAACATTGTCGTTAAAAAAGTTTATGGAACTATGCCAAAGCCTTGTATTATCCCATATAGGCAATTGTCTTCCAGTTGCATTACCATGCTGATAAATTTTTCCTGCAAAACGCTTGTGAGTATCATTACATTTTATCAGTATTGTTTTTAAATTACGATTATTACCTACTCTTCCATCAACACTACCCGAGTATGCTGCCCCTTTACCTCTTCTATCCATTTTAAATTTTCTTTTATCAAGGCCAGTTATAGTGATCATGCAGTTAGGAGCTATAGCAACAGATCTTATTGTTTCATGGGTGGCAGTAAAATATTCTCTATTTGAAAAAAGAATATGCCGATTTCGTGTGTTTCCGGAATAATTCCAATTGTCCCAAAATTGAGCAACTATTCTCCGGTTGCTGGTATTGATAGTTCCAGATGATTTTGGAGTTAAAAAATCTTCTACTTCCTCTTCTTCTATGGTTTCAATATCCGAAACCAAAGATTCTTCAGCGATATCTTCTTTTTGACAAGAACTTAATGTTATAATGGATGCTAATAAGGCAATTCCAAAATAGTGTTTCTTTTTTTTCATTGTAAGATTAGGTTTAAAGATTTAACTTATTTTAATATATAGCTATATTTATTAAAACAATTTACCTGTTGTTTTCCCTACATATCAGGAAACAATAATTCCCTGTATTTGCTAATTATGTATTAAAAAAAGGATTAATTGTAGTTGTGTAACTATTTAAAAAAGAGTGTTGTAAGATAAAAAAATATCTTTTTTTTTTAAAATAAAAAAATCTGTAAATCCGATACGCACAGAGCCTACAAGGAAAAAAGGCTTGCATAAAAAAATAAACAATCCAGAATGTTAGTTTTATAACATTCTGGATTGTTTATTTTTTCTACGTTTGTCATCCAACTTTTTTATATCAATAATTATAGTACACAAAATGAATTCTCTTAAATCTACCTATATCTTTCATCTATTCTTTATCTTTTTTTAGACTAATTCTTATCAATTTAGATTCAGAGTTCTGACATTTCTGAAAATAAATTTAGGAAAGATATGATTATGATATAAAAACACAAGATCTATAAGATTTTATATAATCAGAAATGAAACGAAATAAATATTCCCCATTTTTAATTGAATCTATTTGAGAAGAATAGAAATGAATCAGAATTCAGTAGTACGATACTATCTATTATTTTAAAAACTATACCATGAAAACACAATTTCTTTTAAGCATTATCTTTTTTAAAGGAATAATGATTTATTGCCAAACCAACTTCCAGAAAACATATGGTGGTTCTAATGACGATTTTGGACTATCAGCACATCAAACAACAGATGGAGGTTATATCCTTTTTGGTCAGACAAGTAGCTTTGGTAACGGGTTTCAAGACATGTATTTAGTTAAAACTGATGCTCAGGGAGATGAGCAATGGTCAAAAACCTATGGAGGAACTGATTGGGAGTTTGGAATCTCTGCGCAACAAACCAAAGATGGTGGCTATATTCTCTGTGGAGCATATGGAGGAATTGATGATGATTTCTTATCACTTATTAAAACTGACCCAGATGGAAATGAAATTTGGAATAAAAAATACAGTGGTACTGTAGACAGAGATGTTGGACAATTTGTGCAACAAACAATAGATGGGGGCTTTATTGCTGTTGGTTTTACAGGGGCAAGTCCTAATGAGCATATATATATGGTAAAAACTGATCGTGATGGTAATGAAGAATGGAGTAAAGTTCATACAAGTATAGGCAAAGAACATGCGGCTGAAATTAGACAAACAAGTGATGAAGGGTATATAATCATCGGGGAAACTAATAGCAAAGGTTCTGGTGGAAAAGACATGTATTTAGTCAAAACTGACAAAGTAGGTGAAATTATCTGGACAAAGACATATGGAACACCGTCTGATGAAATAGGACGATCGCTATATATAACATCTGATAACGGATTCATATTATTAGGATATGAAGATTCTGATAAAGGAAACCTCTACCTGGTAAAAACAGATTCATTAGGGAATGAGCAATGGAGTAATTATTATGGAAATACGGGTAGAGATTTAGGACAATCCATACAACAAACATTGGATGAAGGATATATTCTTGCTGGCCGAAAAGAGAATCTTGAAACCGGAACCAATGATCTGTACGCTATAAAGATCAATGATACCGGTATCATTGGCTGGGAACGTACTTTCCCTAGAGGAGTATTTAGCGAAGCCAATTCTGTGCAACAAACATCAGATGGCGGATATATACTCTTTGGATATGCTGTTGAAGAAACAGATAGTAATATGTACCTGGTTAAAATTGATGAAACTGGATTGTTATCAATAGATGATATTAATCAGCGCTTAATAGATGTTTCTGTATATCCCAATCCATTTACAGAGTATACAACTGTTGGAGTAAAAGACTACAAAAACAGAAATTTCTCTATAACGCTTTATAATCATCAAGGTCAGATTGTTAGATTAATTAATGATATTAGAGATAGACAAATTAGAATTGAAAGAAACAATTTAGCAAGCGGAATGTACTTTTTTCAAGTTTCAACTGCGGATACACCACTGTTAAAAACTGGTAAGCTAATAGTAAAATAAGAGTATCCTAAGTAGTTTAGGCAAAGTTAGTCGATCCTTCTGTCCCATTTAAACCTGTAAATTTGTTAGTAGACTAAAAGCTAAAAAGTATCACAACGATGAATTCATCAAGAGGATAGCCTAAATCTACACATATAGTTTAGTCAAAAAGTGAGTTATAAGTCTTCATAGACCAGGTTGTAAAATACTTTTACAGAGTCAAAAAAAATAAAAGGGAAGCATAAAAAACTCCCCTTTTAATAAACATATATATAGACAAAGCAATCGTAATTCGACTACTTTAGGAAAATTAATTCAATATCACTTTTAATACTTCTTTTTGGCTCGAGTTTTCGTGCTCTAGCACCAGAATGTACATAGCTATTTGTCAATCTTCTAAGATTTATAATAAATATTCCCCGACACAGAGCGTCGGGGGAATTCTATAGATTAATGACTCTTTTCTATATTTTCTTCTTGATTTTTTAGAATTTATATGAGTCTTATAAATAGAACGCCTCTCGAAACAAATATCTACCTTAATTAAAAACTAAAAACAAGCACCATATACGCTTTATAGCACTTTAAAATCTGATTTATTTAATATAATTAACTCATTTTAAGTATAATAATATGTTGAAATTAGAAGTTATTGTTAATAACCGTTTTTATATTTGCATATCTGTTATTTATAAATTTTATTTATTTTTAATTATTCAACCAATGAAATATTTATTAAATAAACTTGGCAACTAAAACAATTTAAAGTGTTTAAAATTTTAAGAAAAAAACGACTTATCAACAGATTTTTGTAAAAACAGCTAAAAGAGCTTCTTTGATTGCGTAAGATGAGTTACTGAAATAACAAGATAGTATCCATAATTTCTGTTTGCACAGTTTTTTGGACATTATCTAACAATTTAACGCTAGGATCTAATTTTAGGTGATCGACTTTTATTTTTTTTATTTCTCTTAATTTGTTCGTTTTTAATCATTAAATTATCTATTTCAGTATCCCGCATCGAGAAAGCTGCGGTTCCACCTGGTATTATTGATGAGCAACCAAAATTTCTATGGTTATTATATGCTTGGTGATTTAATTGATCCACTGGGTTTACTCTTTTTTAATTCATTAAAAAATTGCTGATTCGGTATATTACTAGGTAACGTAAAGTCAGACATAGTTGTTGGATCGTTAGGAGGAACTACATTTTGATTAGTAAACGAAGATTTTTTTGCTCTTTTCATTCATTCTATTTATTATTTATTAGGATTTATTGTATATTAATCACTGATCTTAATTGAATTTATCTATAGAATAAAATCTATTCATTATGTATTACTTCTCTTTCTATGGAACGAAGATATTCGTTGAAATATCTTTTTTCTATAGAGGTCAACTCTTCTGTAACGTTCCAAGAACCTTCAATATCTTTAATCACATATTTGCCGTTTACCCCATAGTTTTCAAGGCTTGCATTACATTTTATTTTTACACTCATAATTTATTTAAGTAAAATAATACCATTTATCCGTAAGCCTAGGCTTACTTGATTAAAATCCTTAAGGTGTTTTTTTATGGGATTTCATAGCTTTTTTTCTCTTCTCTATTTTTTTAATTTCCTTAGGATTTAAGTTAATAGTTTCAACTACTTTTTTCCTTTTAGGTCTAAAGCCATTTTTAAATTTTTCTAATGCCAAAGCTGGTCTAATCTCAAATGGTTCTGAATTTCTATAAGTGCCTTGTTTCCTTTCTTTGATCTCTTTTTATTTATCATCTATAATTAATTTCCTCCCCATTTGAGTAACTCTGAGATTGGATATTTTTTTAGCATTTTTACCTTCATTTATTTTTTATGGCTTTCCCCTTTTTTAAAATTTTAATTCATTATCCGATAAAATTTTTAAAAAAGAAAGCATACGTTAATTCACATTATAATATTCTTGTTTTATACTATAAAGACTCCTGACGGGTGGGTGTACCCTACTAAAAAAGTTATTTTTTATGAAATAGAGATGAATTTGGGATTGTTTAGGCAACGCTAGTCCAATTATTAGATAATAATAATTCTGACAACTTATTAGCTTTATGTTCTGAGATTGTTTATAACAGACTCTTCACAATAGTATCTACAATCAACTGATTTCCGTGATTATTTGGATGTATAGGATCAGTGCTATAGGATTGGTCAGCCTCCTGAGTGAGAGGAGTGTGGATATCGATCTTTGCGATAACAGATGGGTGATGTATTTGCAAAATAATGTCCCTAAACTGCTGAATCACTTCTTGATCGTATCTGGGGTATGGATTTTTCCAGCTGTATTGAGTATTCTGAGTAGTTTTATCTTTTTGATTGTCTTTTTGAACCAATAGCAACGGAGGTGGAGTCAGAAGAATTGTCCTGATATTTCTGCTTTTTATAATTTCTAAATACCGTATTACTCCTTTTTTGTATTTATCAAAAATGTCGACTGAAGGAGGGTTGTAAATACCACAATTGATTCCATAACAAAAAAATAAAACATCCAGATCATTTGCATCCAATACCGTTTCTAAACGGTCAAAAAGATAAGGCCTTGCTCCTAGGTGATCACCTTCTGTCAACCCGGTAATTGTCTCACTATTCAACCCCAGATTGATACATTTCAGGTTATATTCCGGAGATGTCTCATCCATAGATTGCTGTAATAATTCTACATAGCCATTTCCTCCAGAATAGGTAACACTATCACCTATACAACCTATTCTTTGATTTTTTTTGAAAGGGAATTTTTCAGTTGAGCAGCTCTGTACTATCAAATCTCCAAAAAAAACAGAAGATATCCCGAGTAAACTATTCTTTATAAAAACGCTTCTAAGCATATAATTACAGAATAAAATCAAGCATTTTTCCTTCAGAAACTTCAGGAAGTTTTTCCTTATCAATTGCTGTTCCCCAGATATATACTTTTTTCAGACGTTTCATTTTTAAAAAAACAGGAATACTGCTTTGGGTAATATTGGTTTGATACACATTCAATGATTCCAGATTTTCAAGAACCGAAAGATATTCAATTCCTATATCCGTAATAGGGTTTTTCTCCAGCTTTAATTTTTTGAGATTCTGAAATTTTGCAATGGTTTTAAGGTGTTCATCTGTAATCCCATTAGCCGGTAATGATAGCCAGATGATATTCTTCTCGATCTTTGTCAATTGAGTCATCATCCTGGTGAGTTTATCCGCTGTTACCCCTTTCTGACCAGAAGTTAAGGCAATATCGAGTAAGTTTGATCCTGCTATTAATTCTCTTATCCTAAATCCCGATGCTGATAATTCAGTAATAATTTCTGGCGCAACTACCGGTCCTGTACCCAACACCTCTTTTTGTCCTCCTCCAGCTTCCAGCCCCAACATATCACTGGCTAGTATACTAATATTTTCTGGAGTATCTACTGCACCAACTGTTGTTTCAAAACTACCATTACCCTGAGCTATCCAATAGTTAAGTATCGCAATTTCATCATCCGTAAGAGGTGTTTTTCCTTTAGGAGGCATAAACTTATCATCGTGCGGTGGTAATACTACCCTACGTATCATTTCTGACTGCTCAGGATTTCTTGCTATAAAAACCGGACCGGATTTACCTCCTTTTTGTATCGCTTCTTCATTCACAAAAGATAATTGCCCTTTCTTTTTTGATGCATTATGACAACTCATACATTTGTCATCCAAAATAGGAGCTACCAGATGATTAAAAATTTGAGCTTCTTCTATTGAGGTTACTGCTATAATATCTTTCTTTTTTTCTTTCCCGATAGGCAAATAGGCAGTAAGGTAATCTGACCCATGAGTAAGATTTCCACCATAATGACCGGTAATACTCAATATAATTACAATGAAAGCTATTATTGCCATATATGGTTTTTCCTTCTGTAATGCGGGGATTTTTATTTTTTTTGCACTTAGTAGCCAGGCAATAAAGGCAATGATAGTGGTCGCGATCCCAAACCAAAAATGTGTATCCAGGGCTTCTTTTTCATAATCACCGCTAAGTGACAACATATAGCCTAAAATACAGGCAAACAGAGCACTGATTGCTCCAAGAAGTAATGCCAGTGGAACAGCTACAGTAAAGGCTTTATCTTTTTTATAGCGTGCAAAAATTTCCAGAATAAAGGCAAAAAACAAAAAACCAATTGGTAAATGCACGACCAAGGGATGGAATCTGCCAAAAAATAATACAATATCTGATACTTCTTTCACAATTTTGATTTTTAGTGTTTATTGATCATAAATTAAATTATAAAGGCAGCTACTATTTTTTTCTAAAACTTCATGTACCTTTTTGTGGATGTGAAATTTTAATCATTTTTCAGAGTTTTCCCGAAAACCCGATATAACGTACCGCTTATTTTGACTTTCCCAGAATCTTGCGCATCTTCCTATAGCGATATACATCACTCAAGGGGTTGTTTGCAATGCTTTCTTAAAATTACTCTTTTTACATCGTATTCATATTGAATTTATCTCGACTTTTCTATCTAAAAGGTTATGATACCAATTTAGGTTTGTAATCAGAATCATTCTGTTTTTTTTGGGTTAGGGATAGCAACGGCATCCTTTTTATTTTATCTTTCTACAAATCCATACTTATAAAATAAAAAGATATAGTGGATAGCCCGACCGCAAGGGAACCCCCTTATGATTAACTCAAAATATCTTTTACCACATGTCCGTGAACATCTGTTAACCTGAAACGTCTGCCCTGATGTTTGTAAATCAGTCGTTCGTGGTTGATCCCAAACAAATGTAGCAACGTCGCCTGAAAATCATGAGTATGTACCGGGTCTTTTACTACATTGTAACTGAAATCATCTGTCTCACCATAGGTGAATCCAGGTTTAACTCCTGCTCCAGCCATAAACATAGTAAATGCTTTAGGGTGGTGATCTCTGCCATAATTAGTAGCTGTTAGCTTACCCTGAGAATATACGGTCCTGCCAAATTCTCCTCCCCAAATCAGTAAGGTGTCCTCAAACATTCCTCTTTGCTTTAGATCTTTGATCAGTGCTGCATTGGCTTGATCCGTTTTTTTGGCATTTCCTTTTACACCTCCCGGGCACCCCAGATGCTGATCCCATCCCTGATGGTATAACTGAACGAATTTGACCCCCTTTTCTAATAATTTCCTCCCCAACATGCAGTTAGCAGCATAGGTTCCCGGATCACGGCTATCTTCTCCATACAAGTCAAATATATACTCCGGTTCATCGTCCATATTGGTTACTTCTGGTACAGAGGTCTGCATCCGGAATGCCATCTCGTATTGAGACATACGGGCATTGATCTCCGGATCTCCATAAGAGTCATACTGAACTTCATTAAGCTTATGTAAGTAATCCAGCATTTGCCTGCGGTCTTGTCCGTCATAATTTTCTGGGTCAGATAGGTATAAAACCGGATCTTTTCCTGATCTGAATTGTACCCCCTGATGTTCTGTAGGCAGAAATCCATTTCCCCATAAACGTGAATATAGAGGTTGTCCTCCTCCGTTTTTGGAAACTAGTGTGATGAATGTAGGAAGGTTTTCATTATCGGATCCTAATCCATAACTCAACCACGAACCTATAGAAGGTCTGCCGGGTTGCTGGCTTCCAGTCTGGAAAAATGTGATTGCCGGATCATGATTGATAGCATCTGTCTGCATGGATTTGATAAAACATATATCATCTACAACTTCTGACAGGTATGGCATTGCATCACTTACCCAAGCACGGGATCTACCATACTGCTTAAAATCAATCGTAGATGCTGCAATCGGAAATGTCGTTTGATCAGCACTCATTCCTGTAAGTCTTTGCCCTTTTCTTACAGAATCAGGAAGATCCTGACCAAACAGATCTTTTAACTTCGGTTTATAATCAAATAATTCTAATTGCGATGGTCCTCCGCTCTGAAATAAGTAAATAGCTCGTTTTGCCTTGGGCATATGGTGAGGAAGACCAAGATCATTCCTGCTAAACATTTGCATATCTGGTACCGTATTCTTCTTTGCATTACTCCATATTTTATCTGTATTGAGTAATGATCCTAAAGCTATTGCTCCTAATCCAAGAGATGTTTTGGTCAAAAATGCTCTTCTGTCATACATTTTTTCTATTTGTTGTAAATCTTTATTATCAGATCTCAACGTGTCGTGGTGATCACACATAGTTCTTATCTTTTTGTAATAGTAGCATCAGAATTCATAATGGTACTGGCTACCACTGCATTTGCCGCTATTAATGCTTTATTATCGTCCTGAGTCAACCGGAATGCTCCTGTATGGAGCCATCCTTCCATTTTATTCTCGTCTGCAATAAACTTTTTATACTCTTTATTTTGTAACTCTACTAATATTTTTAATTCTCTTACCGTAGGTCTTCTTCCTGTTAAACTTCTGAACACGTATTGAACCCCTTCTTCGATCTGGGGAGCTTCTGTAATTTTCTTACCCAATACCCGAGCCGCTTCGATATACGTAGGATCATTTAATAATACCAATGCCTGTAATGGAGTATTGGTTTCCTGTCTGCGCATTGTACACACATCTCTGGCAGGCGTATCAAATGTTGCCAGTGTGGGGTGTGGTACAGAGCGTTTCCATATAGTATACATACTACGTCTATATAACTTTGTTCCTGTATCCTGCTCATATTTCCCTCTATTTACTTCCCATAATCCAGCAGGTTGGTATGGTTTTACACTTTCTCCTCCTATTTTTTTATGTAAAAGTCCACTTGCCGCCAGTGCATTATCCCTCAACATTTCTCCTGTCATCCGTTTCGAAGGACCTCGGGCTAATAATCTATTTTCTGGATCTAATTTTCTTACTTCTTCTGATACTCTGGAGTCCTGGCGATAGGTATTGGATAGTACCAGCTCTTTAATAAATGCTTTTATATCCCAATTACGACACATAAAATCCATTGCTAAATAGTCCAGTAGTTCCGGGTGACTTGGCATTTCTCCCTGATTCCCAAAGTCTTCTGATGTTTTTACTAATCCTACACCAAAGAAGTGTTGCCATATACGATTTACTGCCACTCTGGAGGTTAACGGATGTTCTTTCTGAAATAGCCATTTGGCAAAACCCAATCGGTTCTTAGGCGCGCCATCAGACATTGGCGGTAAGAATTCCGGCGTATCAGGATATACTTTTTCTGCTCTGGCATCATACACACCTCTATCCAATACATAGGATTGTACAGGAGCTGTTTCCTTCATGATCATGACTTCCTGTATAGGTTCTACACTGTCTACCAAGGCCTTTCTGACCTCTGTAAGTGTTTTGTGCTTTTTCTCTATTGCAGAAGAGTGCATGATATAATGTTGCGCTAATGCTTTCTTTTCTACAGGATCTAATAATGATGATTTTTTTGATAGTAGTGAGTCTACGTCTTTGTTTTCTGCCAGTTGCAACATTTCTATCGGTGACAACTCACGGTTATATACTGCAATATCATCTATCACTGCTCCTGCAATTCCTTTTCCCCGCAGACGTGCCCCAAACTGAAGTGCGGGTTCTTTTTTATTTCTAAAAAGGATGTCTTTGTACAAGTTATCATTGATTACCTCTGTTTCCAGCTCTTTTCCGTTTACGTATACTTTGTAACCGGATGCGCTACTTGATCCGTCATAGGTAACAGCAACATGTGTCCAGCGATCTTTTGGAACATCAATTCTGGTCTGCTCTTGTATCATATTATCGGGTCCCGTATGCGCCATTAGGATTTCCAGCTTATTATTCACTATTTTGAGGTGATATCCTCTCCAGGCATGCAGAATTGCCCCATTACCTTTATGAAAAATATTTCCATCCGTAATTTCTTTTGGTACTTTTATCCAGACCCCAACAGAAAAGGGTTGATGACGACCAAAAACCCCCACTTCTTTTAAGTCTAACCAGGTGTCACCATTGAACTGTATTCCTTTTCCTGTGCGAGCATCAACCAAATGAATCGGCTGTCCTTCTGTATATTCACGTTTCATCGTTCCTTTTTGAGAAGGACGCACCTTATTGATCAATGACTCATTATTGAGATCATAGAAACCAACCAGTCCTTTTTTAGAAAAGTATATGGATTGGTATTCATTATTGGCAATCCACTGTTTTGCTTCCTGAGCAATTTCTTTTTTGGTTACTTCAATTTCAGTTTCTTTCTCTTTGACCAGAGTATCCATATATGCTAACATCTTCTCCTCTTCTTCTGTAGTCCAGAGCATTGTAGGAGTGGGCATAGCGCCATTCCAGGATATCTGACCAAATTCATTAATATTATTAAAAAAAGAAGTCATCTCATAGAAATTCTTTTGAGAAACAGGATCATACTTATGATCATGACAGCGAGCACAAGCCACTGTAAGTCCCATCAATGCTTGTCCAGCAGTACTTGCCCTATCGACTGCATACTCGACCAGAAACTCTTCATTGACAATGCCTCCCTCCATATTCTGCGGATGGATTCGATTGAATGCAGTTGCCAGTTTCATCTCACGAGTAGGATTTTCTATCAAATCTCCTGCTAATTGCCAGATGATAAACTGATCATAGGATTGGTTTTTATTAATGGCATCAATAACCCAATCCCTCCAGGGAGACATATCTCTATAGCCATCGGTACTATAACCATGGGTATCGGCAAAACGAGCCACATCCATCCACGCTGATGCCATCTGTTCTCCATATTGCGGAGATGCTAATAACCGATCTACCTGTTTTTCATAAGCGTTATCACTATTATCTGATAAAAATGCATTTATCTCATCTACAGTTGGTGGTATCCCAGTAAGATCAAATGATACTCTGCGCAAAATAGTTTCTTTATCCGCCAGTGGAGCAAAAGATAATTGTTTTGACTCCAGTGCAGATAGTATATACGCATCAATAGGTTTTTTAATTGTAGTAATAGCCTTTACTTCGGGAATTGCTGTTTTTTTGATAGGGATGAACGCCCAATGATCTTTATATTCTGCTCCGTCTTCAATCCATTTGATTAGTGTTGCCTTTTCTACTGATGTCAGCGTCAAATGAGATTCGGGAGTAGGCATTACCATAGCAGGATCATCAGATAGTATTCTATAAAATACTTGAGAGTTTTTTAGATTTCCAGGATCAATAGCAAACGTACCTGGAGATTCCGGAAGTTCTGAATACGCAGTCTGTGGGCTATGTAATTGCAATCCTGCTGATATTTTTGCTTTATCTGGTCCATGGCATAGATAACACTTATCAGATAAAATAGGTTTTACATGCTGATTAAAATCTAATTTCTCCGGAAGTTTATCATATGCTATAGCCACCTCATCTGGAAAATCCGGATCTCCACACGAAAAAAAAGTAATCAAAATCACCAGAGTGAGTACACTTCTATACACCGACATATATCCTGAATTTAATATCTTACCAAAGTTAGGATACACGCATCTAATATCTATTGACTAAAAAAGGGTATACTATGTACATTTCCGATATATTTTAATAAAAAAACCTTATAAATTATTACAAAAACGACTTTTGATGAATAAAAACGCTATTTTTATATCAAATAATTTACGGCATATTCAGGTTTTATTGATCCAAAATTCCGAAATGCTTAATGAATGTACTATAGTATGCAAAAGGTATTACAATCCTTGCAATTAGCCTTACTTAATATCGGATATGCTCATCTAAACACTGACTGGAACTATGATAATGTGATCAGTCCATTTACACGACTATATTATATAACCAAGGGCAGTGCAAGGGTGTATCATTCTAAAAAAGAGTTTGAACTACAACCCGGGTATATGTATTTAATTCCCAGTTTTATATATAGCAGATATACCTGTGATCACTATCATGAGCAGTATTACATCAGCTTTTTTGAAGAAATCAAAAACGGAATATCGGTTTTTAACCTTACACCTTTTGTATATCAAATAAAGGCTGCTCCCATGGATATGCACTATTTTGAACGCTTACTGGAAATCAACCCCGAGAGAGCCTTGATCGATGATGATCCCAAAGTATATGACAATAGACCAACGCTGCTTAATTTTCAGAAAAAAAATGAGCAATTATCCTCAGCAGAGTATCTGGAAACGAATGGTATCCTGCGGATTTTGTTATCCAGATTTATGAATGAGCAAAGTGATATAAACATAAAGGCGCGCGCCATAAATGATATTAGCCAAACGATTAGTTATATTAGTGAAAACCTTCATAGAGAAATTACGGTCTCTGAGTTAGCCTCTTTTTGCCATCTTAGCACAGATCATTTTTCGAGAGTTTTTAAGCGGCAATTCGGGATGCCTCCTAATTTCTATATGCAATCAAAAAGAGTGGAACGGGCACAATTACTGTTACTCACTACGAATCATTCGCTGCAACAAATAGCAGAAAAAGTAGGTTTGGAGAACTTATCTTATTTCTCCAGGGTTTTTAAAAAACATGCAGGTAAAACTCCAGGTAATTTTAGGAAACAACAAATGAGAGTATAGTGAAACGTACGTTTATAAACGATATGATCATTCTGAAAGTTGAAACCACCTAACTACTATTTAACCCCGTTGTGATTTAGGCATTTTTGGGATAAAATTTTTATTGCCTGTCTCGAATTGACGTTTTTTTAACATACTTGTTTCTAAATGGGCAACAGATTGTTTATATGTTATATTACTGTTAAGTTGAAACCACCTAACTACTATTTAACCCCGTTGTGATTCAGGCATTTTTGGGATAAAATTTTTATTGCCTGTCTCGAATTGACGTTTTTTTAACATACTTGTTTCTAAATGGGCAACAGATTGTTTATATGTTATATTACTGTTAAGCAATACAATAATTTATCTCTGAAAAAGTATGGTCAAAAAAAAAATCATAGTATGTTAGATATCTAACATACTATGATTTTTTTTGACATTAATATTGAATCTCAATTTAAATATATGAATGCTCCAAACCTTATAAATACCCATACAAAGTATGACAGTACGCTTTCATCTTTGATGAATCGGTACTGTTATACATCCCAAACTGTCATCTCACATCAATGACGAGATAATGGTTACAAAAAACCGTTCATTTGGTTAGAATCTGTACAATAAGACTCAATCCCTTAATATATCTTATAAAATAAAACGCGAATATCAGTAATCTATATACAGTTTGTATCTGGAAGATTTTTGATACATCACAAAATAACGTGTAATTAATTTTTAATCTTAAAATCAAATAAAATGAAACACTTAAAATTAGTCGTAACCGGATTAATAGCTTCTACACTATTAGTTTCTTGTCAGAAGGATGATATTGAAACTATAGCAATAGAGCAAAGTACATTGAGTACTGTACCTGCCGGGATTTCTCAAAAATTAATAAATCTTGGTGTCAATCCAACGAATGCAGAACGATACGAACAAAAAACGTCTGATGGCAAAGTTACTCAGGGTTGGCTCAGTCA
>NZ_VTZU01000064.1 GCF_008370685.1 Aquimarina sp. RZ0 | reverse complement strand
TCTTTGATAGCCTCCAAAGCAACCTTTGCCTTGAATGCAGAACTAAATTTTCTTCTCGATTTTTTCATATGTACAGCATTAAATTTACAATTTAAGTAGCTGTCTTAAAAATGGGGAGTATTATATTATACGTAAATAAATAATCCCCGAGGCAGAGCCGTCGAGGTATTCTATAGATTAAGTAATCTCCAATTATGACAGTTTAGTTTTAATTATTGTATTCGACAGAATTCTTATCAAATTTTTAAAACCTTTTAGATTTTTGAAGTAATTATTACTTTTGGTTTTCTTCCTGAATACTATCAAGTATAGATCAGAATTCCTTTTTCCTTTATAAGTTATCCTCAAGTTACAAAATTGGGAAGTTTTAACTTAAGACTAAAATGCACCTATCCCAACCAACCATCTCGATCAAGGCTTCGATATTGTATCGCTTCAGAGATATGGGTTCCCTGAATATTTTCGGTTCCCTCCAGATCTGCAATGGTTCTGGATACTTTTAGAATTCTGTCATAGGCTCTGGCAGAAAGATTGAGGCGCTCCATGGCTGTTTTTAATAATTCTTTTGAGGCATCATCAAGTTGGCAATACTCTCGTATCTGTTTTACACCCATCTGAGCATTATAATGAATCTTCTCTAACTTGACAAATCTGTCTGTTTGGATATCTCTTGCTTTTATTACCCGTTTCCTAATCGCTACACTGGATTCCCCTCTTCGATCTTCGCTCAACTTATCAAAAGGCACAGGAGTCACCTCGATATGAATATCTATACGATCCAGTAACGGTCCAGAAATTTTACTAAGATATCGTTGCATTTCTGCCGGAGAAGAGGTTACCGGAGCATCCGGATCATTAAAATATCCTCCCGGACTGGGATTCATACTCGCTACTAACATAAAACTGGATGGATAGGTTACGGTAAACTTAGCTCTGGAAATAGTTACTTCCCTATCTTCTAATGGCTGACGCATCACTTCTAGCACTTCTCTCTTAAATTCGGGAAGTTCATCCAGGAATAGGACTCCATTATGAGACAGTGAAATTTCTCCAGGTTGCGGATAACTACCACCACCTACTAATGCTACATTAGAAATAGTATGATGTGGACTACGGAATGGCCGCTGTGCCATAAGTCCTACATTGTCTTTTACACGCCCTACTACACTATGTATTTTTGTCGTTTCTAATGCTTCTTGCAAAGACATTGGAGGTAAAATACTAGGCAATCTTTTACTTAGCATAGTTTTACCACTGCCAGGAGGTCCCACTAATATAATATTATGACCGCCAGCAGCAGCAATCTCCATACATCTTTTGATACTTTCCTGTCCTTTTACATCTGCAAAATCAAACTCAGGATTATCTAATTCCTTATAAAATTCCTCTCTGGTATCTACGATCGTTCTTTCTAATGTTGTATGACCATCAAAGAAATCAATAACCTCTTTGATATTCTCTACTCCATAAACTTCGAGATTGTCTACAATTGCAGCTTCTTTGGCATTCTGTTTGGGTAAGACAAACCCTTTAAAACCTTCTTCTCTCGCTTTGATAGCTATAGGCAATGCTCCTTTTATAGGCTGTAAGCTTCCATCAAGAGAAAGTTCTCCCATGATCAAATACTCACCAATAGTATCTCCTTTGATCTGAGAACTTGCTGCTAAAATGCCTAAGGCTAATGTTAAATCATATGCTGATCCTTCTTTACGAAGATCTGCCGGAGCCATATTAATTGTTATCTTTTTACCAGGAAGTTTGTAGCCATTATTTTGCAATGCTGCAGCTATTCTATAGCTACTTTCTTTGATTGCATTATCAGGCAACCCTACCAGATGGTATCCTATTCCTTTGTCTATATTAACCTCAACCGTGATTGTAGTAGCCTCAACACCAAAAACGGCGCTCCCAAAGACTTTAATGAGCATATTCTATATTTTGCTTAAATGTAAAGAATTATGTTAATAATAAAGAAACTATGCAGTAAAATATCAAGTATATTTTAAATTAAGATCTAAAGCATACGGTTTACAAACTATTCCTTATACCGACACACAAGATTCTAAATATTCCAAAAAAGCTTAATAAAAGTAATTACTAGTATCACATAAAAGGCGAGTATAACAATTTCAAGACGATATTTCTCGACAATTTTCTTAAGCATCTGATTTATTGTTTAGTTGGTTCGTTCTTTATATAAACAGTTCACTTTAAGAATACCCTATATCAAAAAAACAGAATTCCTAACTTATGATACAAGTATAGGAATTCAGGTTTAAGAAATTATTATTATTTTGTTGCTAATTATAAGTCAATAGTCATTATTAAATAACCGCCTCCTTATGTGTCAGAAATAGTTTTTCATTCAAAAATCTAAGCGTTTGTATTTTATCTTTTGTTTCGACCAAAAGTGATATATTATTATTACTTCCTCCATAAGAAATCATCCTTACAGGGATATAATTTAGTATCTCAAAAAGCTTATGAGAATTATGATCATTAATGACTGATTCTCCTACTATACAAATAATACTATGGTTATCTTCTACCGTAACTTCGGCGTATCCTTCAATTTCTTTTCGTATATCGTCTATGTGACTTGTATTATCAATAGTTAACGAAATAGCAATCTCTGACGTAGTAATCATATCAATTGAAGTATGGTAATTATCAAATACTTCAAAAATTCTTCTTAGATATCCATGTGCCATTAACATACGATTAGACTTAATCTTTATGGCAGTAATACCATCTTTTGCAGAAATTGCCTTCAGTCCTTTCTTATGCGTCTTATTAGATATAATAGTTCCATAAGCAGCAGGGTCAAACGTATTTTTAAGCAATACTGGTATATTACTATCGACAACAGGAGAAACTGTTTGGGGGTGTAATATTTTGGCTCCAAAATAAGCTAATTCGGCTGCTTCGTTATAAGTAAGATGAGCTATTGGATTTGTTCCCTCTACATATCTTGGATCATTATTATGTAATCCATCAATATCTGTCCATATCTGAACTTCTTCTGCTTTCATTGCAGCTCCTATAATCGTTGCCGAGTAATCACTTCCTCCCCTTTTGAGCGTATCAATTTGTCCTAAGTGATCTTTGCAAACAAATCCTTGTGTTATATATAGTTGTGAATCTTCTTTATCAAGAATCTCTTGTAACCTGGTAGAGACCTTCTCTATATTAGGATTTTCAACAGAATCCACGTGCATAAAGTCTTGCGCATTAAGCAATATATTAGGAACGTTAACAGCAGTAAGAAAATTAGAAAAAATGTATGTCAATAATGTTTCGCCATAGGTAACAATTCTAGCACTCAAATTTTCTACATGTAGCTGGTTGGACAACTCAAACATTTCAGTTATCGTTAAAGATACCTGCTCTTTAACCCCATTCCTAATCGATGTATCCTTTATTAAAACGTCAACAACATTATGATGTTTAGTCTCTAACTGATGTAAACTTCTGGTGATAGCATCTGCATCTTTTAGCTTAATATATTCTACCAGATTTACTAATTGATCAGTGACTCCGGACATTGCAGAGCATACAACTATTTTTTTTTCCCCATCAGTAGTTAGAATATCCTTTACTTTTTGTAAATTCTCTATCGATCCAACAGACGTTCCTCCAAACTTTAAAATCTTCATTAGGTTGTTTTTTACAATGCATAATTAAACAATAATAGATAAAGAATAAATATTTTAATAGAAAAATAATATATTTGTACAATGTGTTAAATATATAACATTATGAAAACTATTACAGATTGCGTACATAACATATTAAGGCATCAACCTTTTCTTGAAGATGCCTTATCCAGAGATATTATCAACTTTAGCTCTCTTGCTGTAGATTTATTACCTCAGGTAGAAAAAGAAATGAGAAAACCTGTAAAAGCAGGATCTATTGTAATGGCACTTCGCAGATACCATCCTAAACGTATTAAGCATTCTGAGAATTTAGGAAATTTGGGAGATATTGTTGTTCGATCGGGAATTACGGAATATGCTTTTTTAAACTCTAGTACAATTCTTACCAGTCAATCTAATTTACTAAATACAGTAAAAGATAAAACCAAGACATATTTTACCTATTCCAGTAATTTTCAAGAGAGTAACATATTGGTTTCTTCTTCTTTAAAAGAAATTGTCGAAGATCATTTTAAGGCAGAAACATGTATTTCTATCACAGATAATTTATCATCTATGTCTATTGCCTTACCTGATGATAGTTCAAAAACGATAGGATTGTATTTTTATATTTTTAAATTATTGGCATATGAAGGAATTCCAATTTTTGAAATTATTTCTACTTCTAATTATTTTACTCTTTTTTTAGAAAAAGAATTTGTTAACGATGCTTTCTTGTTGATGAATGAAATTAAAGAAAATTAAAAAACCTGCTTACTACAAAATAAGCAGGCTTTAAACATTTTTTTTAACTTTTATTCGATAATAATTCTTTTTGTTTCTGTCCCCATTTCTGAAATAATTCTCACAAGGTACATTCCCGCTTCCGGAGCATCTAGCTGTATCTCTTTTTCTGTTTCAAATTGAGACAAAACTTCTTTATACACCAGTTTCCCTGTAAGGTCAAATATATGTACTTCATTCAGGTTTTTTTGACTTCTATTCTTGATTACAAATTTGCCAGTATTTGGGTTTGGCACAATAGAAATTTGATCATCATACACTTCTTCTACACCAAGAACATTATCAATAGTAAAAGACACATTATCTATAAGTGCTGTTGAGACCCCCATGTATGACTCTGGAATTAATGCCGTAAATCTTAAAACTACATTTTGACCAGCATAGGTTCTTATATCATCTGCAATATCTTTGGTGATCGTAACATCAATACGCTCAGTTAATGGATCAACTCCAAAAGATTGCTGATCTATCGCTACAATTAAATGATCTGTACTATCATAAAGCCCAACGTCCAATGTTCGTTCTATTGTCGGAGTGTTAAACATATAATAATCAACTTTAAAATCGAAAGAAACCATGACCTGTCCCACTGATGACAAATCAGCAGGTAGTGTGATGGTTTGTTCCAAAACATACGTATCTCCTGCCTCTCCCTCAAAACTGGTAAACGCTGCATATTGCCCTTCGGCAGGAGCTATATCGGTTATTAAACAAACAGTATCTGCATTCTCTAATACTGTAAAATTCATTCTGCAACCTGAATCAATACCAGGACCAGTAGACCTCCATGATCCCAGATCTCCACATTCAAAACTTCCATTCTGGATATATTCATTAGGATTATCCGGTTCCAGATTGCAATAGGTTCTAAACGTAAGAGGTCCGACCCAAAGACTATAATCATCATCTCCGCAAAAAGCTCTTAGATACACATCATAGAAGGTTGTAGGGTTCAGACCTGATATCTCTACGGCATTAGTATCTACTTGACTAACATTTCCATTACCTTGAGTAAATCCATTAAATCCATATTCTAACTCCCACGACATTTCTGTACCTCCAGTTATTTCCCAAACTAAATTAACCATCTCACTTTCTGCAGTAACAATCTCAAATCCTGATGGAATCGAACATGAAATCAAGGTTCTAAAAGTAATAGGTCCAGTTGAATCACTTAGACCTCCTTCATCACAAACGGTTCTTACATATACATCATATGAAGTATCTCCTGCTAAATTCTCTAAGGTATAGGTATTATCGGATGAGTTGACCAGTATTCCTTCTCCTTCACTAAAACCAGTTACTTCATATTCTATTTGCCAGTTGGTATCATCTCCTATAGCCTGCCAGGACATACTCGCTTCTCTAGACAATACCTCTATAACTGTAACATCTGTTGGTGGTAGACACTTGGGTCTCGGTTCACAAAACACTTCTGCCTCCCAACCAAATCTGGTAGCACTACTATCTGATATAAAAACAAAAGTAAGCGCTCCCGAATCATGAGTAGAAACAATTGTTCCCGGAGAAGTATTAGAATAAGAACCAATGAAAGGTGCATTCGTATCTGGTCCGTCATAAACCATAAGCCTATCACAACAGCTTTCCAGACTAAAAGATTGAAATACTATCCGTACTCGTTCTCCTGTATTTTGAGGAGCAATAACAGTCGTTTCATTTTCATTATTTGAATAATTACCATCGGCACCTCCGGAATCATAAAAACGTTCACCATTGCAAAAATCTGCTGAAGTCTTAAAAGAAACAGGACCTATCCAATCACTAAATCCATTAGCATCACAATTAGATCTTATATACACATCATACCTTGTATCTGAACTAAGGTCAGAAATAGTTTCGGGATTATTTTCGGTATCTAGAATCTCACCCTCACCAAGTACAAAACCACTCTCTCCATATTGAAGTTGCCAGGCATCTTCATCTCCTCCATTTACCCAGCTTACAATAATATTATCGGTACTAACTTCTTCTACTAAAAGAGAGTTTGGATTAAAACAGGATGGTAGTTCTCCTACTTTTATATCATCTATTAGTATATAGTTAAAAGTGGAGCTATTCTGATTATCCAGTATCCCAAACCTTATTTTTATAGGATCTGTAATCGTATAAGAGGAAATATCAAAGTAAAAATCTTTCCAGCCTTGTGTTGACTCTTCAAATATTAATAACTCATTCCAAACCGTACCATCAAAAAATTCTACTGTAAGTGTATTGTAATTTTCATTTGCAATTAAATTACTGTATAAGGAGAATTGAACTGATGGTATCGATAATGCTGAAATATCGATCCATGGGCTAATTAAATAGGATGTATCCTGAATATTACTAAAATTATTCGGTTTCCAGCTATACCTTGATGTAACACCTTCTGTTCTATCAGGAATTTCTGCATTTAATGTCCCATCATAATAACTACTATAGGACCAATTAGAGTTCCCTTCTTCATCCCAACATTGTGGTCTTCCAAAATTTATAAAATTCTCTTCAAAAGGGGTTTGATACGGATCGCAATCTGTTGTAAAAGTTATTGGCCCAATAAATTCACTCGAATCTCCTATCCCACAAACAGCTCTCATATATAGTTCATAGGTGGTTCTGGGAGTCAACCCTGTTAGTTCATATGGATTAAATGTCGCTATTTCTGTAATGGCAGTTGATGGAGTAAAGCCTTCAAGTCCATATTGTAATTCCCATATTGTTTCATCTCCAGAGACTCCCCAGGATATCTCAGCTGATCTGTTTTGTACATTAGACACTTCTAATGTATAAGGATTAAGACACGATGGTTTTTCATCTATTTTAATCTCATCAATCAAAATATCATTATAGTCAGAATTTCCAGGACTATTTTCAGTAACTGTAAACCTAAGCTGTATTGCTCCTGTGATTGTATAATTTTCCAGATCAACAACAATATCTCTCCAATCCCCTGTATTTTCCTGAAGCTCTGTGATTATATTCCAATCTGTACCATCATAAAAATCTACTAATAAGGTGTTATATGTATGATCAATGGTATTCTTACTGAATACGGAGAATTGAATTGCAGGCTCTGTTAGTGTCGATATATCAACCAGAGGAGTTGTTAATATTGAAATTTGTTGTGCTCCACTAGGTGATGAACCATCTACCCAGGCATAATTTGTATTTCTCATATTGTTACGATCTCCAGCTAAGGCAGCATCATAACTCGCAAACAGACTGTAAAACCAGAAACCTGTTCCAGATCCATTCCAACATTCTGGAATATTTCGATTCTCGAAACTCTCAACAAACGGTGCAGAATAAACTGTACATAAAGTCTCAAAAGATAAAGGACCTACTACATCACTGAAACCTCCTGCAGTACAATTTCCTTTAATATAGACATCATATGTTGTAATAGGATCTAATTCATCGATCGTATAGGTACTATCTATACTATTAAGAACTGTTCCTGTGCCTTCTTCAAACCCTTGTAAACCATACTCCAGATCCCAGGAAGAAGACTCGTTATCCGTATCCCAATCTAAGGTGACACTTGTATCATTTACAATATCCACTACAAAGTTTTCAGGGATATCACAATTAGGTTTTGGCTCGCAAATTACCCGAGCATCCCACCCTGAACTTGTTACAATATTATCTGAAACAAATACAAAAGTAAGTGATCCCGATTCATTCGTAGAAATAAGTTGTCCTGGTGATCTGTTTCCACTATAAACTCCTATGAGGGGTGCAGATGCATCCAATCCATCGTATAAAAAAAGATTATCATAACCATTCTCCAGCTGAAAAGAATCAAAGATTACTCGTACTCTTTCTCCAGAACTATCAGGACTTATTACTGTTGTAATATATTCATTATTTGAATAATTCCCATCAACCCCACCAGAGTCATAAAAACGATCACCACTACAAAAATCTTCTGTTGTAGTTACTGATATCGGCCCTATTACGGAACTTTCCCCTCCTTCTGAACAAGTAGATCTGATATAAAAATCATAATTTGTCAGTGAATCTAAACCTGTTATTTCATATGGGTTTGTAGTTGTTAACACCTTTGTTCCACTATTAATCTGAAAACCAGAAAGTCCATACTCTATCTCCCACTCTGTTGAATTCTCATCTGTCCATCCAAGATTTATATAAGACGGCCCAACACCTATGAATCCGAAGTTTTCCGGATCAGAACATTGCGTGCTAAAAGTATGAATAGCTGAGAACTCGCCCACACTACAAGAATTCTTATTTCTAACTCTCCAAAAATAGGCAGTATTATATAATAGATTATTAGCAACATAAGTATTCTCACTGATCTCTGCAGATTCTATGATGTTAGAAAAATTAATATCTGAGGCTATCTGAATTTCATAAAATTCAGTATTTGAATCCGCAGACCATTCAAAAGATTGATTGATCAAAAAACCTTGCGCATTATCGATTGGAGAAATTAAGTCTGATACAGGAATTTCTTCGTCATATATTTCTAAGATTATGGGTACTGTTTTTTCAATACCAGAAGCTAAAACTCCTTTTACTAGTAGAGGATATGTTCCTGTTGAGAGATTTTCTGTTCCTGCAATAGTTATCTGCACTGGCACTGCTTCCGGATGAGAGCCCGAAATAAGGGGAGGACTAAAACTCACTGTTGCTACTACAGGTAAACCTTGTAATGAAAAGATAACTTCTTCATCAAAATCCAATACGGTACTATATTCAAAATTAACTATAGCGTCATTAGATTGACATACGGTTTCTAGGGTATCAGAAATATCGATAATATAATCAGAAGCTTGTATTGTAAAATTTGAGCTATTAATTGCAAAAAATATATTATCAGAGGATCTTACCATTAATCTTGCAGTAGTAGAACGATCTACAATGGGTAAAATAAAAGTTTCTGAACCATCATTAGGAATGTCATCCTGGATGATATATGGATACGTATATCCTCCATCAATAGAAAGCAATATATCAACTGTAAGACTGTTTATCGGAGTTTGATCTGTATTAGCTACATCCCATTCTACCGTCATTTGTTCTCCCACATTCCATACTTCTTCTGTATTCTGAGAGGTTACCATAAATGGCCCTGAGTTCTCATCGACAGTAATTTGCATAGCATCTGTATTTGTTTGTCCACCGGCTAATACATTATCTCTCACGGTAAATTCAAAATTCATAGTACGTGCCACAGATGGCAGTACCTCCCAGGTTGGTGTAAGATTACCTGTAAGGAGATCTTCTAATTTTGGCATATATCTTTTAGCCGAAGCAGACGGTAATTGGGATCTGAACAAAGGGCCTACCTGCCAGGTAGGTTGAGGCGTAGCTGTCGATGCAGGGTCTTCTGGATTATTTTGTTCCCAACAATACGTTAAGCTATCATTACCGTCTATATCAGTAGCACTTCCTTCCAGAACAAAAGGTGTGGATTTAGGAATCACAAAATCATTTCCTGCACTCACTACGGGAGCTGTATTTCCTGTAGATATTATTTCTGCACAATCACTATTGTCTATTGTCCAAATTGCAATATCTCTTATATCTACATAATTAAAATAGTCATCTGGTGCTTCCTGAACATTAGGAGGACAAATACTAGCATATCCCATAATTGTACTTCCGCTGCCTGGTTCTACTTCACTATTAAGACCACTCCTGCAATTACGACTACTCTGTATATGATATCCCCCAAACTGATGTCCGAATTCATGAGATACGATTAAATTAAAGTTATCAGAATCTGGTCGTTCATGCACTGTAAAAGCACTACCCTTATAACCATCTGTACAAACACAAGCAATACATCCCGCATTACCATATACTGCATTTTCTTTATGAAATAAATGACCTACATCATAAAAAGCACCGCCAATATTGGTATCAAGTGTATTTTGCAACTCACTATTCAAACCTCCTCCTGTAGAGTATGGGTCTGACAAAGGGTCTAAAAACAATACAGTATCACTTTCTGGAATAATCTGCATGGTTACTCCCAAATCTCTTTCAAAGATACCATTCACTCTATTGATTGTAGAAACCATGGCTGCCATAACCTTCGTCTTTCTCTCCAGGTCATCTGCTTCTGATCCATCCAAAAAATATTGAGAATAATCTCCACTAACAGAAAGTGCCAGGCGATATCTTCTCAAATTACCATCATTAGCGTTCTTGTTGTGATGAGAAGCTTGAGAATATATTTTTCTAGAGACTTCTTCCATTTGACACTCAAAAGCTGATGGAGATACTTCTGCCTTAGAGTCGTATAGAATATGTGAAAAATTGGCAGTAGGTTCTATAATCATAGTAGCACTGCCGGGTTTTATAATACTTGCTTGTAAGCCTACCTTACTACAATAACTAAATCGTATGGTTTCTGTTGGATCATTAACAGCAAAACCTACAAAAGTTTCGATCTCTTTATATTTTAAGGCTAAATCAGGATGTAAAACGTCTGTTTTCCTTACTACAAAGCTCTTTACGCTGTTATTTTCAGTAGGAAAGTGTATAATGTGCTGCCCTTTTTTATCAACAAACCTGTTTGAAACATCGTTAAGAACAGTTTCTAAAACTTCTTTATGTATATCAAAAGTTAAATATTCTCCTTCGATACCAACCTCATGCTTGGCGTATTGATTTACGGAAGTTTGCCACCAAATATCTTGCGCTAACAATGAAGAAGATAGCATCGATATAAAAAATATACCAATAAACAATGTAAAAGTAATTTTACTCATAGATACTCTAATTTTAAAATGAACTGAATTTCAATTATTAAGTATTCATCAGATATGTAAGGCTTTTATTTGTTTTTGCTCACCTTATAATACCTTCAGAAATATTATGTTATTTTAAAAACCGTCCCCAACGCATCTTTTATTTTAATAAAAAAATGATTTTCATAGCAGTACTTATAGTGATATACTACTTAATATCATCCATATTCAAAAAAATAATCAAAGTTGTAAGGGGGTAATGAATTACAGTTCATAATAGAGGTATATACTAGTATACTTCCTTATTAACCATAGGTAATGATCTGTAATTCTATATAATAATGTCTATAATGATATAAATGTTACCTGTAAATCTTTCTTTTTTTAAAAAAATATTCAAAACATTATATATCAATCAATTAAAAAACAAAAATATTCATATTTATTTGATTAACAACTTTTTAAAAACAGGGAAAATACCCCTTTTTTAACATATAAACTACATCGGGGTAAGCTTCGAAGCATTCAAATCGCGATCCTTTAATAAAAAAGGTGATATCTACAACTCACTACTTCAAAAAAATAGAGGAAGGAATCATCTCTAATAATAAAAACGTAAACATTCAAAACGTAACTAACTAATACGATTTGTGATTAAAAAATTCGTATAAATTCATTGAATTATTTTTTCTTTATGCAAGGCAAAAAAATCAAGCATAGCTATAGCTACGGTTTATTTTTTAAACGAAGTAGAAAGGAAAAAGAAACGATGAATATGCGAAATTTTTAGTTATAAATCGTATAATACCTAATTTTTTGAAATTTGATAGTAAAAACACGTTAAAACGTATAAAAAAAATAACCATTGGCTAAATATTAGAATAACATATAAGGACAAAATTCAGGTATGGTCTGATGATAGGAATATTGATGTGATTCAAAATTATCGAAAAATTGCTGACATTCTATTAGAACAAAATAAACCACTAATAATTAGGTGTTCGTATGGTCGGTAAAACCTATATAAATACCTAGTTGACTAAAGCTTTGTATTACCTGGCTTTGTTTTCTCTATGTTTTTCGCGAAATTATTCTGGAGTATTTAAGGATTGATCACAACCAGTTTCTAAAAAAAGTTGATGTCTTTTTTAATTGAGATAATAATAATCCTCACAAAAAACAAACTTGTATTGATTGACTAACAAATACGACTTACTTAAAAAAAGTAAGTCGCATGAGAAATTTAGTAATCTTTTTTATTCTTATCACTACTAGCACTGGTATAATCTCTCAAAATTCAGAAAACCCTGTAATAACAAAACAGGATTATGAATACTTTCTGGATTTCTTTACTTCTTCAAATCCAAAAATTCATAAACAAGCAGTAAAATATATAAACGGAAACTGGAAAGAAAGTTTTGAAATTTTAGCTGTTGAAACCTTGTATTTTCTGAACAACTCTCCCCACTCCATAAAAATTCTAAATATATTAGATAGAAAAACCAGAAAACATTTTGGATATGATTTCAATAAATGGTTTGAATACCTTTGGCAAAAAGATCCTAATTATACCGTATCTTATTATGAGTTCAAAGCAATTCTTCATCAGGCATTAGACAGTAGATTTTCTAAATACTTTAGTGCCAGATCACAACAATCCTTAATCAGATTAGATGAAGTCCGCTGGGGTGGTGTTATGCAAGATGGCATTCCGCCGTTGCGAAATCCAGAAATGATAGATGTGTCAAAGGCAAGGTATCTGCATGATTCTGATATTGTATTTGGGATTTCTGTAAATGGAGATACGAGAGCATACCCCAAGAGAATACTTGCCTGGCACGAAATGTTTACGGATACTGTGGGCGATACGCCAGTAGCAGGAGTATATTGTACCTTATGTGGAACTGTCATTTTATACAAAACAGAAAAAGATGGTGTACAATATCAACTGGGAACCAGTGGATTCTTATATCGATCTAATAAGTTAATGTATGATAAAAAAACACAGAGCCTTTGGAATACGCTGTGGGGAAAACCTGTCATCGGGCCATTAGTGGGTAAAGGCATTGAGTTAGAATACCTCAGCGTAGTTACCACGACCTGGGGAGCATGGAAAGAATTGCATCCAAATACTAAGGTATTATCACTAAAAACAGGACACAATCGAGACTATGGGGAAGGTGTAGCTTACAAAGACTATTTTTCTAATGATAACCTAATGTTTACAGTTCCAAAAAAAGATAAAAGACTAAAGAATAAACAAGAAATATTAGCGATCAGAATTCCTGATAAAACAGAGGAGAATCTTGCTATTTCTTCAAAATTCTTACAACAAAATCCCATGTATAAAGGTAAAATCAATCGTGAAATTTTTACCGTTTTTACTGATAAAAGCGGAGCACATCGTGCCTATCTTACTGCTGACACGTCCTTCTCTTCTTATAATAGACAGTCTATAGCGATTGATGAACAAGGAAATACTTGGCAACTATACGAAGATCGATTAGAAAATAGTAAAACTAAAGAATCAATAGCACGATTACCAACTCATAACGCCTTTTGGTTTGGGTACAAAGCTGCTTTCCCTGACGTAACATTGATAAAGTAATACCATCCTTCATTAATTTAAAATCAATCTTAACACTATATTTAATAATTTAGAAAAAAAATAAGATATTTATGGAAAATAATAAAAGAGGTGGTGATGCACCTATCGCATGTCAATTAGAAGCTGATAAAAATTATGCCTGGTGTACGTGTGGTCATAGTGATAATCAGCCATTTTGTAATGGAACCCATAAAACAGCAGAGGGAACACCTCCCACTATTTTTAGTGTTACTGAAGCAAAAGAAGCCTATCTATGTACCTGCAAATTGACTAGCAATCCTCCTTATTGTGATGGATCACATTCATAGTATATTATATTGTTTTCGTAACTCCGTATTCTAGACTTAATAAAATTAAAAAAAAACTAAAACCGTAACATCATTTTAAGACGAAGGTCTTTTGGAAAACTTAAAATATAGTTACGATGAAAAAAATAATTTTAGCAGTATCAATGATCTCTTACATCTTTATTTCTTGTGAAAAAGATGATGACAACAATCAAGAAAAATATAACATGTATAGGCTTGTCGAAGTAGACAATTCAGGAATTTCTGGATAAGTAATCATTACAAAATTAAATACTTTCCCCACTTTTACGAGCAGTGTCAATATTCAGCTTCTGGGAACTCAGGAAGGGACACCTTATACTTCTAATATATATAATAATTCTACTCTAGAAGATGGCGATATCGCAATCCCTTTAGGAGAAATTTATGATGGTAATATTGGTAATACAATTCTACATGGATATGATCACTATGAAGACAGTGGAAATATTTGTCCTATTTCATATAATCAACTGATAGAATTTAATGGTCATATCAAAATCTTAACTAAGGAAAACCCGCCTAGAGTAGTTGCTTATGGTAATATTGGCAGGAATACTCATTAATACGATTTACGAATAAAAATTTCGCATCTAATGACATTCTTTTTCTACTATATTTTCTTCATAAAATGAAACAATAGCTATGGCTATTCTTTAATTTGATTCATCAATCTAGCGAAAAATCCTTGCCATTATTTTTACGAAATTCTCATCCGTAAATCGTATAATACCGTTTCTACCTTAAAATTACCAAAATAAAATACAGTTATTTTTGTTTGGGTAATTTTAAAACAGAAATAATAATATATCAAATCGACTTTAAAATCAAACGAATAATTCAGTTTTTAAAGTCGATTTTTTATTAATCATTATTTTGAAAGCACATCAATCAATTCTAATTCTTCTTCAGAAAACAGAGGTTTTTCCAGTGCCTTAACATTTTCTCTAAGCTGTGCTGGCGAACTTGCTCCAATAAGTACTGAACTAACCTGCGGCTGTCTAAGCAACCAGGCAATAGCCATTTGTGATAGTTTCTGTCCTCGTTGATCTGCTATTGTTGAAAGCTTTTGTATTTTTTCAAGCTTTGCTTCTAATTGTTCTTTAGTAAGGTATGTAAAATCCTTTGCTACCCGAGAATTCTGTGGGATTCCATGGAGGTACTTATCCGTTAACATTCCCTGCGCTAATGGCGAGAAAGCAATACAACCAGCTCCATGTTCTTCTAATGTATCCAGTAAACTATCTTCTACCCATCGATCAAAAATAGAATATCTTGCCTGATGTAATATAAAAGGAATTTTCATTTCTTTCAGCAAAGATGCAGCTTCAGCCGTTTCTTTGGGTTTATAATTAGAAATCCCTACGTATAATGCCTTTCCCTGGCGTACTATATCAGAAAGTGCAATCATAGTTTCTTCTATAGGTGTTTCCGGATCAGGTCTATGGTGATAAAAAACATCTACATAATCAAGCCCCATACGCTGAAGGCTCTGATCTATACTTGCGATTAAATATTTACGTGAACCCCAGTTTCCGTATGGACCTGGCCACATATCATATCCCGCTTTTGTTGCTATAAAAAGTTCGTCTCTATACGATCTAAAATCCTTTTTATACAGCAAACCAAAATTTTCTTCAGCGGATCCATAAGAAGGTCCGTAATTATTAGCAAGATCAAAATGAGTAATTCCTAAATCAAAAGCGCATCTAAGGATTTCCCGTGCATTGTGAATAGAGTCTACAGCACCAAAATTATGCCATAAACCTAGAGAAATTGCAGGTAAAAGCACTCCACTTTTTCCGCAGCGTCTATACTTCATGGTATCATATCTATCTGATGAAGCTTGATACTCTTTTATTGCTGTTTTATCATTAATATGCATGGTCTTGTTTTTTTAGAATACGAATATTTGTAGTTTTTCTTAATTATAAAAATAGAATGGGCCATCCTATAAAGTATGACCCACCACCATAGTCCTTTTTTTCAGGAATAACTTTAAAATAAGTTATGAAGTATCTATAAGATTTTTATACGTGTAATGCTCTGTTATCTGTAGCTGCTAATGCGGCTTCTTTTATGGCTTCAGTAAATGTAGGGTGTGCGTGTGACATTCTGCTAATATCTTCTGCAGATGCTCTAAACTCCATGGCTGTAACTGCTTCTGCTATCAGATCCGCACAACGCGCTCCAATCATATGAACACCTAACACTTCGTCTGTTGCCTCGTCTGCAAGAATCTTTACAAAACCATCTAAATCTGTACTGGCACGTGCTCTTCCTAATGCTCTAAACGGAAATTGCCCGGATTTATACTTTACTCCGCTTTCTTTTAATTCTTCTTCTGTTTTACCAACTGCTGCAACTTCTGGCCAGGTATATACTACTCCCGGGATTAAATTATAATCAATGTGGGGTTTTTGTCCTGATATCGTCTCTGCAACAAAAGTTCCTTCTTCTTCTGCTTTATGAGCCAGCATCGCTCCTTTTATTACATCACCAATAGCATATATATTAGCCACAGAGGTTTGCAAATGATCGTTTACCTCTACCTGCCCTCTATCGGTAAGTTTTACTCCGGCAGCTTCTGCCTGTAACCCATCAGTATATGGTCTGCGCCCTACAGATACCAGACAATAATCTCCTGTAAACTCTACTGGGTTTCCTTTCTTATCATCTGCCGTAATTACCACTTCATTTTTTGCAGTACTTACACCAGTAACTTTATGAGAAGTATAAAATTTCACGCCTTGTTTTTTCAGCACTTTTTGTAATTCTCTCGATAACGCTTTATCCATTCCCGGAATAATCCTGTCCATATATTCTACCACAGAAACTTCTGACCCTAATCTTCGGTATACCTGTCCTAATTCCAATCCTATAACACCACCACCGATAATAACGAGATGTTTAGGAATTTCTTTTAGCTTTAATGCTTCGGTAGAAGTGATTACCCGTTTCTTATCTATAGAAATAAAGGGCAATGTAGACGGTTTGGAACCGGTAGCTATTATCGCATTCTTTGCTTCTATCGTTTCTGTTTCACCATCAGTTTTGGTTATATTGATGTGAGTTGCGTCTTTAAATGATCCGAGGCCTTCAAAAACATCAATTTTATTTTTTTTCATCAAAAAGCTAACTCCATCACAGGTCTGATCTACTACTGTTTGTTTACGAGCGATCATTTTTTCCAGATTGATTTTTACATCTCCGGGAATTTCGATTCCATGATCCGTAAAATGCTTCACTGCATGTTCATAGTGGTGAGAAGAGTCTAATAAGGCCTTACTGGGAATACAGCCTACATTAAGACAAGTTCCTCCAAGGGTTGAATATTTTTCGATTATTGCTGTTTTCATACCCAGTTGTGCGCAGCGGATAGCTGCAACATATCCACCAGGTCCAGAGCCGATGACGGCTACATCATATGTACTCATAAGAGATTTTTATATTGAAGTATTATAACTATATCATTTTTCTAAAAAAATCCCTTGTCTCCAAGGGATTAACAAATGTACAAATGTTTTGCTGGATACTAAAAGGATGATCTTGTCAAATTTTTATTAAAAAAGCAATATTAGTACTAATTAAAAAGTTATACATTTAGTCCTTTAATGTGTATTCATGAAAAAAATGATTTTTAAAAATGACTACACTATTAAATACACACTAAAAATTGAAGCAAAACAATGCGTTATTTATCTACTTTTCTATTACTTGCCATTATCATTTTATGGAGTTCTTGTCGTAATGATTTTGAATCTGATCCTAGTGTTGGTAATTTAGAATTCTCAACAGATACTTTATTTCTAGATACTGTTTTTACCAATATTGGTTCCAGCACCTATAGTTTTAAGGTTTACAACAGAACTAATGATGATTTTACAATACCTGGTATCGCATTAGAAAGAGGTAGCAGTTCTAGTTATCGTCTCAATGTTGATGGAATTCCCGGGCAATCTTTTCAGGATATACAAATATTAGCAAAAGATAGTATTTTTATTTTTGTAGAAACCACAACCGATATAGTAGAGCAAACGGGTGATACCGAATTTCTGTATACAGATAGAATTCTTTTTGACCCCTCTGGAAATCAGCAAGATGTAGATTTAGTAACACTGGTCAAAGACGCAGTATTCCTGTTTCCTTCCAGAGATGATATGACAGGAGAGGTAGAAACGTTACTTCTGGGTGTTGATGACAATATGGAGGAGGTCAGGATAGAAGGCTTCTTTCTGGAAGGTGATGAACTTAATTTTACCAACGAAAAACCTTATGTCATTTACGGATTTGCAGCTATTCCTACTGGAGAAACATTGACCATCGATGCTGGAGCAAGAATACATTTTCACGAAGGATCTGGAATTATTGCTTCTGATAATGCTACACTACTGGTGAATGGTGAATTAAGTACAGATCCCGAAGCTATGGAAAACGAAGTGATCTTCGAAAGTGATCGTCTGGAACCTGGATTTAGTGATGTTCCCGGACAATGGGGTTTTATATGGCTTACTGCTGGTAGTACAGGTCATGTAATTAATCATGCTACTATCAAAAATGGAACCGTAGGTGTACTAATGGACTCTAATGATGGCGGTGCTGACCCTACACTAACGATTACAAATACACAGATATACAATAACTCAGTGTATGGAATATTGGCAAGAACAGCCAATATTTTGGGAGAAAATCTGGTGATAAACAACTCTGGTATTTCATCTTTATATTGTTCTTTTGGCGGTACTTACAATTTTAACCATTGTACTTTTGCGAATTACTGGAATGCCAGTTTTAGAGATTCCCCAAGTGTTCTTATAGATAACCTATTCCCTGTTACAGATGAAAATGGTATGGTAACAGAGATTCTTGTAACAGATCTAATTGCTGCCAATTTTACGAATTGTATTATTTATGGTAATGAGAACTTAGAATTGGGGATCAACCGGGTAGAAGGCACTGTTTTTAATTATAACTTTAAAAATAACCTCATACGCTTTAACGACTTTAACGAAGAGTTTATTGATAATCCTTTGTATGATTTTGATAATACAACTTTATTCGAAAATGTTATTTTTAATGAAGATCCTGATTTTAAAGATACCTCTGAAAGCTTATTAAATATAGGAGAAGATTCTGCTGCAAACGGACAGGCATCTACTCCGACTTCTGGTACAGATATTCTGGGAACTACGAGGGATGCTACCGCTCCGGATATAGGTGCATATGAAAGTGTTATGTTTGAAGAAGAGGAAGACAATTAAGTATGAGTTATTTATCTTTATATGGTAAATAAGTCTCGGGGCAAGCCCATGAGGTAGTTTATTGTATAAGAGCTTGTTTAAAAACCTTACTTCCTGAAAACAAATATTTTAAGAACCGTGAACTTACTTCAAATAATTAAAATATCTCGATATTCTCATCATTTGAAGTGTACTCAGAACCTCAAACTATTGATTTTCAATTTGTATTCTTTTTAAACATACTCTAAAGATATTTAGATTATCAAGTAAAAAGGCATCAAAAATGAAAACTATTGTATCCAAAAATAGAGAATTGCTTATATTAAGTTCTAGCTCTATACTTAGTACGCTATTTCTGTTTTTTATAGATGAAGGAAATTATAATTTTAATTGGATTACTGAGCCTCTGGTATGGTTGATATTTCTTATGTATGCCGTTCCTATATTTTTGGGTCAGTTATTTATTTCTAAAGTCATATTAAAAAAATATAATGGTACTGGTATTATCATTGCCAGTATTCTGGTTGGTACTACAGTCGGAATAGCATTTACAACTGGTATAGTATTTAGTGGGTTTCTAAAATAGTTTGTAGTGGCTTTATTTTGTTAATAAAATTTCTGCTTCGAGATCTATATCTGGCCAAACCATATTTTCATGAAATTCTCCACAAACAGTTTCTAACTGATTATAGGCTTCATCCCATTCAAAAAAGCTCATATCATCAATAGTACCTGTTAATTTCAGAATATCTTCTTCAATAATGACATCAAATATTACTTCTTGTTCTATCCCATTCATTTCAAAACTAATCACAGCGATATCTTGTGTATAACTAGATACTTTACCTTTAATTTGGGAAGTAAAAAAAGGAAAGAATTGAGTTCCTACATTCATTGTTCTTACTCCTTCCAGTCCATCAATATTTACAGAGGCGGTATTAATTCTAATTTCTGCATCTTTTAGGATATCAATTGGTTCTTCATACTCCTGATTAAGCACATATTGAATATCCTCAAAAGTACCACTGACTCCACCTCTTTCTTCAAATATTGCATACTTATAGGCTGTCCAGGTTAACTTAAATGGTAAAACAACTGGTTCTGATCCGTTATTGAGAACATCAAAAAACTCTTGAAAAATCAGCTTTTCCCCTTCTGTAAGTTGTGGCGACTCATCAGGAGGCATTACGATATTAGATACAGCATTAATCCTCTCTAACATTTGACCGATAGATGACTTTGTCTTATCAAAAGTATCGTACCTGTTAGATCCTTCTAAATGATAGCTATGACAGCTGATACACTTTGATTCTATTACAGATTTAAGCTCTGTTTCATAAACTATGTTAGCTTCAACATCATTCGTTGGAAACAAATTATCTGCACTCTCAGAAATACAACTTATGGCAGTAAAAAAAAGTACCAGAATTACAGAAATATATTTCAATTTATTACATAACATCTTACCATACTAATTTCATTAAACATCTCATCAAAACCACTATATATGCCTTTAACTTTTAACCGCTGTCCTTCTTTGAGTTTTTCTGTTTGGCTATTCAGTTCACATTTAATGGTATTATCTAAAATTACAATAGTATTTTCTACTCCTTTTTCTATTGTAGTAATTATTCCAGATATTTCAATGATCATCCCCACTAACTCATTAGAAAATCTTGTTTTATCTGTCGTATACGTATCCATTAGTTTTTGAGCGGTCATCTTCATTTCTGATTCTGTTTCTAAAATATCTATATGAGGTTTATTATATAAACAGATTCCATACACTGCTGCAGAAAGAATTAAAAGACTAAAACTCATACCAAAAACCACTTTATTTTTCATCTTTTATATTATTTATAATTTGCTCTAACATTCACTACTATCTCTGGAGATATTTTATCCTTCATCAATGCAGGAACTGCTACTTTATAATCTTCTAATTTTAGTTTAAATACTGATGTAAAAACAATAGACTGATCTGACTTTACAACAATATCTGCAGTTACTTTTATGGGTTTGGTAACACCATGAAATTCCATGATACCATCTAATTCTACATCCGAATGTTTCTTAGGAGATTTTAGATCAATATCATCTATGATAACTCCTTTAAATTTTGCAGAAGGGTATTTATCAGAGTGTACATATTTTTCATTAAAATGTTCCTGCATCAAAGCTTTATCAAATTTAAAAGACCTGAGTAACACATTAAAAGCAACAGTTTTTTCGTGTAATAGAAAGATACTTGCCGCTTGCGAATTTTTAGCATAAATATCTTCTATGGAGGTTTTGGATTCAAAAGTAACTTCTCCTACTCTTGTCACCTTTTTTTCTTGAGATTGCATTACACTTACCAGGAGTAATACAAATATTAAAATTTGTGTTTTCATATTATGAAGTTTTTGAGTTTATATTGAAGTTTCTATATATTAAAAGTTCTTAGGAGACTAAAACCAAAATTGATATCTCTGTTAAAAAAGTCACCATTTTGGTTAATCGAAAACTTACCAGGGTGTAGCGCAAATGCATTCGTAAAAAAAAGTTGAAATACATGACCTCCGGTTTCTATATCTAATCCTATAGTCAATGCATCCTTAGCGCGATTATGCGAATCAAATGTAGGTATTGTATAATAATATTCCAGGTTTACTGAAACTGATCCTGAGAACAAATATCTCCCTCCCAGCCCTATAGAATAAATATCATTAGGTTCTGTGACAACATCTGTCAAATTTCGATGAACCCAAATAGGTGCAACTTGCAGAGAAATATGATCTCCCATTTTCCTGCTAATCAAAAATTGGTTTATATAATCCAACCTGCCTTCAAAATTTCTATCTCGTTCTTCTGGCGCAAAATTTCTAGATTTATAATCGATTCCTCCAAAATATGATACCGAAAAAGGAAATGGTTTTTCTCCTGTCTTCTGCCTTAACAAAGTTAATTTTAAAGATCCTGAGTACGTTTTATCTGGTTTATTAGATCTGGCAAGGCCTAGCTGAATAAAATCGGTAAGTCCATATTCAAAACTTACATGCATATTATTAAGGTTATCCAAACCAAAAAAATTACTTATCCCTCGTATTTTACTAAATACATGAGACACTCTAAAATGCAATTGTCCTGATCGTACTCTTTCTGTAGATTGGCCTAGCATCAGCCTTGTAGATTTAAAAGTTGCGATAACTTCGCTATTATCTTTTATTGTGAGATCATCTAATTCTTTGAACAAATCTTCTTCTTGAGAAAACATGCATAAAGGCGCTAATACTAGAATAGTTAAAATAAATTTCACCTGGTTTGAGAGTTTGTGTTATAGTCTAATTAATGCTTGTTATAACCTAGGTTAATAATTCTTAATCAAGATAAACCAACCTCGAACCCTTAAATGTTAGCTATCTGACATTTAAGGGTTAATTTACCTTAAGAAACAAGCCTAACATGTTAAAGTATTATAAAAAACACTATTATTTATGTTTTTTAATTAATAATGAAATAGTCGTTTCATTAATTCAATACAATAATGACATCCAACCAATACTCCTTTCTGGTGTTTTTTACCTCCAGTATAGAAAGTCAAAAAATTACCTTTTTTGTAAAAAGTATAACCAATATTTTTTTCTAAAGAAAGGCTAGCAGAAGGTATTAATAGAGATAAGCCTGAACAAGTATTACACCTATTTTATATACTAAAAACGTATCTTGACTTTTTTTATTTCCTGAAAATACAATTCATCCATATTTCGATACTTGCATTACCCATAAATATTGAAGTTATTAACACTTTTTTGATCTGGCAAAAAATAGTTGTTTTTTGATCAATTGGAGTATTTTTTTCATTCCATAACAGCGCGACGAAGTAAGAAAAAGCCGAAAACTAAGTCAAAAAGAAAATTTTTATAGTGAATTGAAAAAAAGTTTAAATCACTTCATTGCTATGAATTCAAAAAAAATTCATTTAGTCAAATTTTAATACAATTTCGATTAAAAATAAAAAGTCAAGAGCTTTTCTTGTGCTCTCTTTTATTATTTTTTGGTTCCGAGAAGGTATAATATAACACCAGGTCCAGATTTTACCTTACCTATTTCCCAATCAAATTTATCTTTATGGTCTAGACTTTCTACCAGCTCATTCATTTCTTTAATTGAATATGTACGAAGAGAGGAAATTATTCCATCCCACCATACAAATAAAGGAACAATTGGAATAAGATAGGTAAAAATGATTCTACCTATCTTAAACGGACGAATAAATGGCGTTGTTAGAAATACACTGAGTGGTGAAAAAAACATAGCTAGTAAGCTTGGAACGCTTCGCTCTTGAGCTTCAAAAATCCCTATAGAAGTATTCGAGCGTATTGCATTCTGTAAAATTTGCGTAGCATCTACAGGTTTAAAATGATGTAAGGATAAAAATTGTGTTCTAAATCCTTTTAGGTGTTCCGGAACCTCTCTGGCATCTACCGATTTCTCGGTGAATTCAAAATTATCAGATTGATTTTTTGTATATTCAAAAGCAGGAATATTTGGATAAAAATCTGTTAATATTATTTTTAGGTCAGGAATTCTTTTTTTTAATTCACTATTCAGCCATATCAATCCTCCTCCTCCTCCCGATCCTAAGTCTACAATTTGAGTAGTATTACTTTTTTTGAGCCCTTTTTCGAGCATTGGGATGACTGGTTTATACAATATTGTTTTATTTGATAAAAATTGTAAGAAATCTGTTCCATAATTTCTTAAGAACACTGGAAACCATTTTTGATCTTCAAACTCAAATACATGTATTCTGGCCATAACTGTTTTATTTAAAAAAAAATCCTCTTCTGATTATTTATGGTAATCTTTTATAAAAGAATTTATCGGAATAATACCTTCTGGTTTTAAAATTACCCTTTAAAATTTGGTCTTTTTCCTTAAGTTTCAGAATAAAAAGAACTCATAACCACGCTACACCTATTTTTTTCTTCACTAAAATAAAAAACAGAATTGGCATAAAATAACAAAATCACCATCAGATATAAAGTTATGCCAGTTCTTAGATGAAATTACCGTAAACTGAATCCAATTATTTTTTAATCCAGACGAGAAAGAAAATTCATAGATAACAGCACTCGATATTTTTTTATTTTGAAGTGTGAAACACAAAGAAATGACTCTAGGAGGTAATTTCTCAGTTGAGAATTGAATTATTCGTATAAAAAAAACGAAGCCTTTGGCTATAAACAACAGGCTTTGTTTTTTTTCCTTATTATCGGTTCTTGTATGGTGCGTTTACATCCCGAAGGGTTTGTATACATTATACAAATTTTTATGTGTTTTTTGTTGCTATGATAAAATTTCTTGTACTGTAATATTCATCACTCATTTCCCAATTTACAGATTTTAGTGCATCTAATCCCTCTGACCATGTTCTGTTATTTTTCAAAGCTTCATAAACAGTTTCACTATTTCCAACGTTGCTATAAAATGTTCTAATACGATTTATAACTAAAAAATTCGTGTAAACCAATTATATTTATCGGTTATATTCGTCCTTTTGATTGCAATTGCAATTTCATCGAATGTGTTTTCGGGGATTCTTGGTTCAATTCCATTGCCTCTGCGATTACCAAATGGTCCTATGTAAATTGAGTAACTAGAGTTATTAATATTCCAAGATTCTTTTTAGACTTGCTGAGGGCCGTGCTTTTCCCAAAATGCAGATAACATTACATGCAATGAATTTCGAGAGAAATTTTCATAAGCATCATTCAGTTTTCCCTTACCTGAAGGGAATCCGGCAAAGCATTCTTCTAATATTGTTCCCTTCTCAATAAAAACTTCAATTTGAAGAAGACCACATACTTGTTTATCATTGGGATACCAAGTAGAACGAATTGCAGGAAGTTTTGAATACGGTATTATCCATTCATTTTCCTCAGAAAACTCCATATTGTGGGCTTCGAATATTTTTTTTAGTATCTCGTTAGGAGAATCTTTTTGTAATGCTTCTGCATTATTTAAAAGACATGGTAGCATAAAAACGTGTTGCGCTTTCTTGAGCCGTAACGCAGGTTGTGATAGCAAATGCTACTAAAAGAGTGTTGAGTTTGTTCATTTTTAAATAGTTATTGATAGTTACCTATATTTTTATAGTTTCTCAGTAAAGTGGTGTGTTACTTTTTTAAGGTAAAGTAACGAAATAAGCTTCCTAAATTGTTAAATAGGTTTTTAAAAATAAATCCGAAAACCAGAAATATCAGAAATTAAAAGTGTGATTTATTGTATTGAACAAAGTTTAAACCACTTCATAAAACATTTTCAAGATCTTCTAATCGTTTTATCATTTTTTTTCGATGTAAACATGTATTTTGAGTTGTATTTTAGCAGTACCTTTACCTTTATAAATTATTTATTATAACAGGTCTATTATCTTATGCTGCCATATGTTTTTCAATCAGAGCGACTCGGTTTTCGTAACTGGACAATGAATGATTTAGACAATTTATTTGCTATTAATTGTGACAATACCGTTATGGAATTCTTCCCTTTTAAACCATCAAGAGAAGATACTAAAAACTTTATAACCCGCATGCAGCAGCAGTATGCAGAACTTGGGTTTTGTTACTTTGCTGTGGACATTCTGGAAACTAATGAGTTTATCGGTTTTATAGGACTTTCTCAACAAAATTATCTCGAAGAGTTTGATAGTTTTATAGATATTGGCTGGAGGTTAAAAAAAAGTATCTGGAATAATGGATATGCTACCGAAGGTGCAAAAGCGTGCTTGAATTTTGGATTCCAAACTATTGGTTTACAAACTATTTATTCTATTGCCCCAGAGATTAATCTAAAATCAGAACTCATTATGAAAAAAATCGGAATGACTAGGGTTACAACCTTTGAACATCCCAAACTAACCGATTATAAAGATTTAGTATCTTGTGTATTATACCAGAAAAAGAAATGATATGAAACTATATATATATGTTTTAAGCATTGCTATATCTTGTGTTCAAAAAAACTATGCACAAGACAACTCATTACATCAGAAGATCAATCAGGATATGTATACAAATTTCTCGAAAGCCTATAAAACTTTAGATTATGAGCTTTTCTCATCTATTCATAGTAAAAAAATGATACGAGTTTCGGGCAACGGAGGTGAAATCAAAAAGTCAAAAACATACCTGAAAGAATATCAAAAAAGATGGAGTGTAGCTACAAAAAAGGCTGCTCTTATTGATTTTAGGCTGTTTGAAAGAATTACTTCGGATTCTCTTGTCTCTGATAGAGGTATTTATAGAGTTACTTATAATGATAACACAGATCAAGTAACATATTCTTACGGGCAGTTTCATGTGGTTTTACAACTAGAAGATGGTTATTGGAAACTACTTATAGACTATGATTCTAATGAAAATAAGACGATAAACAAGCAACGATATGATCAGGCTTTTCCTCTTTTGGATTATAAAAAATATTGGAAGCAAAATAAATAATTAATATGAGCTGGATAAAGGAAATATCTTATGAGGATGCAATAGGGCGACTCAAGAAAATTTATGATCGGGTAAAAGGGCCTAATAATGTTATAGATAATGTACTTTCTGTTCATAGTCTTAGGCCACATACACTCATCGGACATATGGGACTTTATAAAAACGTATTGCATAACTCTAATAATACATTACCAAAATGGTACCTGGAGACATTGGGTGTTTATGTAAGTCACCTTAACCAATGTAGCTATTGTGTAGATCATCACACTGCTGGATTAAAGAGGCTATTAAAAGATGATGTTAAATTTTTAAAAATTATAGATTGTCTTTCTTTGGATGAATGGGATTCAATCTTTGAGAGCCAATACCTTGAGGGATTACGATATGCCAAAAAATTAACGCTATCACACCAAACTATTACAAAAGAAGATATCCATCAATTGCGAAATACAGGATTAAAAGATGGTGAAATCTTAGAAATCAACCAAGTTGTAAGCTACTTTAATTATGTAAACAGAACCGTTGTTGGACTTGGAGTCAATACAATTGGAGATATTATCGGACTCTCACCTAATGATAGTAATGATCCTGATAACTGGGGACATTCTTGATGTTGACTATCAAGTTTCATCTACAATGATACCCTAACAATCCCCGATTTTTGGGGTAAGCCCACGATTTATTTATTGAAAAAAAAGCATTTCGATTTCGAGGCAAACCTCTGAACATTTAAATCTCGATTATCGAGTCAAAATATAGTATATCCAAGCATCACAGAAACTGCTTTGTAACCAAATTTATCTATTTGAAAAGTTTCCTGAGGTACGCTCCTTTCTGTTTGATACCTAACTTCAATTACATAACGCTTGTACTTATATCCAAAGCCAAATAAAAAATTTGTTCCTGTACGAAACTCTCGTTCACTTCCTGAATCAATTACGAGTGTAGAACCTAAATTAATATCGTAAGAAAAACCGGCATTCAGAAAGAGTTTTGAATTATCATTTAAAAACATAAAATACCTAACTCCTAAAGGTATTTCTATTGATCTGTAGTCCACAGAGGATTCTACTTCTATTTCATTTAGTAGCGTTACAGGTCTAATAAACCTGGTTTCTTTTTTATTAAAAGTCTGAAACGTAGGTTCTATAAAAAATGCCCATTTATTTTTAAAAAATGGAATCGTACTTTCTATATCGATCCCTAATCTATATCCCAAACCATCCAGAGTAGATGATGAATTTTCGAAAAAACCTTGTGAGGCAGCTTCTACGGTAACAAAATTAATCCCAGGTCTTACAGCAAGACTAAATAGTTTCTTTTTCTCTTTCTTGTCTATAATTGTATTTGATGCAGTACTGGTACTGGTACCTGTACATTGATTATAGCTCTTAAAAAGAGTGACTAAATCTTCTTTTTTATAATCAGCATTTTCTATATTTTTATCTGCCTTATTATCAGTGCATTGAAGTTCGTTATACAACTGTTGTCTGTACCCATTATTTCTTCCAATTTTATTATCAATATTTAAGAACGCCTTATACACTAATAATTGTATATCACCATCATCTTTTTTATAAAAAAAGCGTTCATAACGTTCTTGTCTATATTGATATAATATAGCTTTACCATCAATCAAAACCTCTAGAAATACAGTCTTTTCTTTTCGATCTAATCTACCATCGGTATCTAAATCACTTACTTTATCACTAGAAGTATCAATGTTTACCGTTCTTTTAATATATTTTGATCCATTGTCAAAACCAAACGCTTTGACCTGATGTATGCTTTTTTCTTCTGTTCTAGCTTCTTCTGAAGATTTATAACTAAATTTTACAGGACTCAATCTCCATCCTTCATTTTTAATAAGACAATCTATTTTTTGATCTGTATTATCTATATAATATCCTTTTTCAAATTTAACTTGTGAATATCCAGAAAAAGTTGAAATGAATATGATAATAATGGATATTAATACATACTGTTTTTTCATAATATTTTTAATTTAAAGACATTTTTGAAATACAAGAATATACTTACAATTAATTAAAAAGAATTTAATTATAATACAGTCTACATACTTTAAAAAAGCAAATTATAGCTACAGTTTCATTCTTTTCTATGCTGTATTTAATCTTGTTTTCGTAATTCTTATGTTCTCTAAAACGATTCATTAACTATAATTATACTATCATGTAGTGTCTTGAAAAAAGAAAATGTTACCCATTTAGTTGTGATTTATCTAAAAATCTACTAAAATGGATAACATTTTTATAAAAAACACTTAATAAACTAATCTGCTATTATGCAATAAATAATGGTTTATCTGCCATCATTGCATTAACATCATTAGCTATATTGTGCAACTCTTCTTCATTTTCTATATTGATAATCACTCGATCTATCAAGGCTACGATATCAAGCATATCATTTTCTTTTAAACCACGAGTAGTTACTGCTGCAACACCAATACGAATACCAGAAGTTACAAATGGTGATTTATCATCAAAGGGAACCATATTTTTATTCACTGTGATTTCTGCAACTCCCAATGCTTCTTCTGCCTGCTTACCAGTTACTCCTTTACTACGCAAATCTATTAGCATCATATGATTATCCGTCCCTTCAGAAATGACTTTGTACCCTTTTTTAACAAAAGCTTCTGCCATGGTAGCGGCATTTTTCTTTACCTGAACGATATAATGCAGGAACGCATCGGATAATGCTTCTTTAAATGCAATTGCTTTGGCCGCAATAATATGTTCTAACGGGCCTCCTTGATTTCCTGGAAATACAGCACTGTCTAATAATGAAGACATCATACGCTTCTTTCCACTCTTTAAGGTAATACCAAATGGGTTTTCAAAATCTTCACCCATAAGAATTAATCCTCCTCGTGGTCCTCGTAATGTTTTATGAGTAGTGGTCGTGACTACGTGACAATATGGTATTGGATCCGCTATTACTCCTTTAGCAATTAAGCCGGCAGGATGTGCAATATCTGCCAGTAAAATAGCTCTTACACTATCTGCGATTTCTCTAAATCTTTTATAATCAATCTCTCTGGAGTAGGCTGATGCACCGGCAATAATCAATTGTGGCTTCTCTTTTGTAGCAATTTCCTGAATCTTATCATAATTTAATCTACCTGTTTCTTTTTCTACCCCATAAAAAACAGGATTATATAATTTTCCAGAAAAATTAACAGGAGACCCGTGAGTTAAATGCCCTCCATGAGAAAGATCAAATCCTAAAATTTTATCACCAGGCTTAAGGCAGGCATGATAAACCGCTGTATTCGCCTGTGATCCAGAGTGAGGCTGTACATTAGCATATGCAGCTCCAAACAACTCTTTTGCACGATCTATGGCAATCTGTTCTACAATATCTACTACAGAACAACCTCCATAATATCTTTTTCCAGGATATCCCTCTGCGTATTTATTCGTTAATACAGAACCAGCAGCTTCCATTACTTGTTCACTCACAAAATTTTCTGAAGCAATCAATTCTAATCCGTTAATCTGGCGCTCTTTTTCGTCTTGAATTAAATCAAAAATCTGTTCGTCGCGTTGCATATTATATAATTTATAAAATAGATGCCCAAAAGTATAAACATTCCGCAAAATAAGTTAATAGAATACTAATAAATATCAACATTTTCTTCACAATTAAAAATATCATATTTTTTAAGTAACTTTCACATAAATAAAATACCTTAACTGCTCGAAAATTATATATTTGATCGAGCAAATGACCAACAACGTATTAAACAGACAATAATGCCCATTACAGCAAACAACCCTAATAGAAAAACCTGGATAAAAATTCCTAAAAATACTGATTTCCCTATCCAAAACATACCTTTTGGCGTCTTCTTAACGAGAGATGATATTATTACGATAGGTACTAGAATTGGCGATACAGCTATAGATCTTGGAGCACTCCACCAGCTTGGCTATTTTGATAACATCCCCTTAACCGATGATATTTTTCTGCAAGATTCTTTGAATGATTTTATCTCTGATGGTAAAAAGACCTGGAGATTGGTAAGAAATCGTATTGCTGAAATTTTTGATACTGAAAATGATTCTTTAAAAAATAATCCTGAGCATAGAAAAATTGTTTTATTTACTTTGGATGAAATCGAAATGCAACTCCCTGTTAATGTAGGAGATTACACAGATTTCTACAGCAGTATAGAGCATGCCACTAATGTAGGTTCCATGTTTAGAGATCCAGAAAATGCATTACTTCCTAATTGGTTACATATTCCGGTAGGGTATCATGGCCGCAGTAGTTCTATTATCCCTTCGGGGATTCCTGTGCATCGTCCACAAGGACAAAAACTAATTAATGGCACAGAAAAACCTATTTTTGGACCTTCCAGACTGGTAGATTTTGAATTAGAAATGGCTTTTATTACAACGGATGCTAATCACTTGGGAGAACCTATTCCTATAGAAGAAGCTGAAGATTATATTTTTGGACTTGTACTATTCAATGATTGGAGTGCCAGAGATATTCAGAAATGGGAATACGTGCCTTTAGGGCCTTTTTTAGCTAAGAATTTCGCATCTTCTATCTCTCCCTGGATTGTGACTTTGGATGCGTTGGAGCCGTATCGAGTTGCAGGACCTAAACCTTTAAAAGAACAACTTCCGTATCTGCAATATACCGGGAAAAAGAGTTTTGATATTACTCTAGAAGTTGCCATACAGCCAGAAAAAGCAAAGGAAACTATCGTTTCTAAGAGTAACTTTAGATATATGTACTGGAATATGGCTCAGCAACTTGCACATCACACCATCAATGGTTGTCCTGTAAATTCTGGAGATATGATGGGGAGTGGAACTATTTCCGGGCCAACACCTGATTCTTATGGCTCTATGCTGGAATTAAGCTGGAAAGGAGAAAAACCTGTGCAATTAGATGAAGGCGGTAGCCGTAAGTTTATTGAAGATAATGATACTGTGATCATCAGAGGTCATTGCGAAAAAAATGGAGTTAGAATAGGTTTCGGAGAAGTATCCTCTAAATTACTACCTGTTTTTAAAAAATAACACCTAATATTTAGAGTATGTTTAAAAAGAATACAAATTGAAAATCAATAGTTTGAGGTTCTGAGTACACTTCTAATTATGAGTATATCGAGATATTTACATTAATTTGAAGTAAGCTCACGGTTCTTAAAATATTTGTTTTCAAGAAGTAAGGTTTTTAAACAAGCTCTTATACAGAAAACCTCGAATAATCACATTCGAGGTTTTTTTATTATCTTTTGGCATCAAACTTGAATGAGTATCCCCAAAAGAATCAAATTATGAAAAGATATCTACTTCTACTATCTGTTTTTTTATTCTCTTGCAGCAGTGTAAAAAAAACTGAAAAAGCACTTAACACTGGTAACTATGACGGAGCTATTAATATAGCCATTGCCAAACTGAGAACTAATAAGGACAAAAAAGGAAAGCAACCCTATATCCTAATGCTGGAAGAAGCATATGCAAAAGTTGTAGAACGTGATGTAAGTGCTATAACATTTCTAGAAAAAGAAGGGAACCCAGCAAATTTAGAACGCATATACAACACCTATAAAACCCTTAAAAACAGACAAGAGCGCATTACCCCCTTACTACCTCTTTACCTTGCTGAACAGGGGCGTAATGCTAATTTTTCTATGATCAATTATGATCAGAAAATCATAATTACAAAAGACAAATTATCTTCATATTTATATAAAAATGCTGTATCATTATTATCCAAATCTGCAAGAAAATCAGAGTATAGACAGGTATATGAAGATCTAGTCTACTTAAACAAAATAAGCCCTAATTATAAAAATTCAAACGAACTGATCAAAGAAGCTCATTATAAGGGGACCGATTTTATCAGAGTAACTCTTAAGAATAAAACAAATGTTATCATTCCACAAAGGTTAGAAAAAGATTTACTGAATTTTAGTACCTATGGATTAGATGATTTATGGACTATTTATCATAATAAACCTCAACCATCCATAGAGTATGATTATGCCATGGAAGTGGCATTCAGAGAAATAAACATCTCTCCGGAACGAATTAAAGAAAAGCAATTAGAAAAGGAAAAACTAATCAAAGATGGTTGGGAATATTTATTAGATGATAATGACGAATATGTTCTTGATGAAGATGGTAAGAAGATTAAAGTAGATAAAATGATCAAAGTGCGTTGTGAATATTATGAATTCACACAATTTAAAGCTACAAATGTAATAGGAAATGTGCAATATAAGGATCTCAGAACTGGTCAATTGCTCGATGCTTTTCCACTATCTAGTGAATTTGTTTTTGAACATGTGTATGCCAATTATAATGGAGATAAAAGAGCTCTCGATAATTATTTAATTGAGTTTTTAGGAGCGCAAGCCGTACCTTTTCCTACAAATGAACAAATGGTATATGATTCTGGAGAAGATTTGAAGAATAAGCTTAAAAACATTATAACTCGCTATCGTTTTAGATAAACCATTCTAAAATGATAGCTATACTACACAAACATTCCACGAGATACCTATTCGGACTATATCTAATTATATCAACCTGATTTTCAATAATTAGTGTAGAGGATTAAAAACGTCTGATTTCGACACAAAATTCTTATCAGAATTTCACTCAATCTGACACGCTTGGAATTAATGAAAATCAGGTTATTACACCCGTTATTAGATAAAATCACTGTTAAACTGAATCAAACTATTTTTTAATTCAGACAGGAAAGAAAATTTATAGATGGTAGCGCTATCAATGCTTTTTATTTCGAAGTGCGAAACAAAAGAAATGATTTTAGCAAGTAATATTAAAAATTGCATAAAAAAACCTAACTTTAACCAGGATCCTTTTATCAATTATTTGAATAAAAAAGTAATTATAAATTTGGAAGTGTTTCTTACTTCCTTATATATAATACACTTCAACTTGACTACAAATTTAAAGCATTAATTATGAGCATTCACAAGGATAAAACAAAAGGAAACAACCGCCAATCAATTTCTACTTCTCTTTCTAAAGAGCAAAGTGTTTACAACAATACGCTTCAATTTGTTGATAATCGCCAGGAAGGATCAAATCAAAAAAAGACATCAGAAATGATTAGCAGTAGTATCAAATCCAAACAAGCAGCTCATTTACAATCTACGATACATCATAGTCCCGTATTACAAAAAAAAATCAATAAGACAGGATTACCTGATGAACTAAAAACTGGAATCGAAAATCTATCCGGATACTCTATGGATGATGTAAAAGTACATTATAACTCTGCCAGTCCTGCTCAATTACAGGCAAAGGCGTATGCTCAGGGAACTAACATTCACCTGGCTCCAGGGCAGGAAAAACATCTGCCGCACGAAACCTGGCATGTTGTACAACAAAAGCAAGGAAGGGTAAAACCTACTTTACAAATGAAAAAAGGAGTAAATATTAACGACGATAAAGGTTTAGAAAAAGAAGCCGATGTTATGGGAGCAAAAGCTATGTGGTCTCAAAATATAACTACTGTAAAAAATACTACTGCGGTTGGCACATCAAGTTCAGAAAAAGATACTCCTATCCAGCGTACAATGCTTATGTCCAGCGAAGCTACAACGGTAGCTCCAATAACGAGAGCAAACTTATTGAAATGGCTTATGAAAACATCCTCGCCCAAAGTGAAAGCTCTTTTGAATAGTCCTCACGTAACTTTTCGTATTCGGTTTGATAATACAATTGGAGGTGATGGAAGTACTAATATCAGACTACAATACACTGATAAAAATGCTGTACGCCAAGGTTCTCTTGATTTACTAGATGCAGCTTCTATAGCAACGATCAATAGTCTTGAGTATCCATTACAGGACTATACATTTTTTATCACTACCTCTGTAAAAACCGGAGGTCGGCTTCAGGGATCTCCTCCAGCTGCTGCCAATGCTGTGACTACCTGGCAAGGAATATTAGTACACGAAATAGAAGCACATACCGGTCTTGCTACTAAAGCTATGGAAAACCTGAATAAAATGGAAACACTAGCTAAAGCTTCTATCCCTAGTTTAAAGGAAAAAATTACAGGTTCTATGAGCATCAGAACTGATGATGCAGAACATAAAAACCTCGCTGCAGGAAATGCGGTGCTGGCACAAGCTCAGGAAAATACAGTCTTAAAAGCTGCAACCCATAATGATCAGGTTAATATATTAATCGATATTGTAACAGATAGAGTTAAGCACATCGATTGGTTTATCACGAATGCCAGTGACAAAAAACTTGCACTGAGGAGTGCCAAATCATTTTTAACAAAGACTGCCAATAAAATCAGTGACCTCACGGTTAATGACAATACTCGTATCAACGCACTCAAAGGTTGGATTGATGCTAAAATCGTATAATATAATAAAGTTCTCTTTGTTATTGTCAAACAAACTGGTGCAGAACCTGTGGTGTTATAGCGCTATGAGAAGAATGATGTACTACCTGCCCATTTTTTATAACTATAAATTGAGGAGATTCATGGTACACCTGAAACTTTGCAGAAATCTCTGAAGAAATATCTCTATGGTTTAACAGATCTAAATAGTATAAATCAATATCTTCTTCGGTAAGGTCAAAACCACTTTCAAAATTTCTAATGACCATTCGACTAATCCCACATCGTGTAGAATGCTTAAAAATAGCTTGCGTCTTAGTTCTTGATGCTTTATTAATTGCAGATAACTGATCAATTGATTTTAACTCTTGCCACGGTAAAGCCTGTTTTTCTTCCTTAGGCTCTTTATTTTCTGATCCAAATATTTTATTAAATATTCCCATAAACTCTAATTTCTAGATATAAAAGTCGGATAAAAATAATAAAAATTACAGCTATAACTAATAATAAGTCTATCGATTAACTAATCTTTTGTTATTAAACTCATCGTGTGTTCACAATACGAGATACTAAAATAATAGCATATCAAATGACCTCGATTGTTTTTCCTATGCTTAAACCAGCCTTCTTATTTAGCTTATAATCATAAGGAAACCACCTAGGGATAAGTCCACAAGACATTTATTGAAAAAAAATATTTTGATTTCGAAGGCTAGCCTCGGAGCATTTAAATCTCGATTATCGAGTAAAACATATGACATCAATCGAGATTCTTCTTTCCAAAGGTAAAAAACAAGGAAAGTAAACATCCTATTTCATTATGAATTATTAAGGGTTGTAAACCAAATATACGTTTTTAGAATATGCTTACTTGTAAGGATTGGAGTGTAGAAAAGTTAAAGGTTAAAAATTTTGACGTATTTTATTCCAGAAGAAATATTGAGATCAAGTATTTTTGAAGGCTTCTTAATCAATTTAGATATAATACAACCTCACCATTACAACTAGGAATATATCCATTTTTTTGGAATAATTCCAATTTACATGCATTTTTTGATTAGTTTTGTATTTCCTGAACAGGGAAGGGAAATACAAATGAAGAAATCAATTTTACATCTAGATTTAGACACCTTTTTCGTGTCTGTAGAACGCATACTCAATACTGAACTGCGACGAAAACCAGTACTAGTAGGAGGCACTGGAAGTCGTGGCGTAGTAGCGGCTTGCAGTTATGAAACCCGGCAATTTGGTATCCATTCAGGGATGTCTATGAAAATGGCTAGACAGTTATGTCCTGAAGCCATTTGTATCCGTGGTAATTCAGGAACCTACATGAAATATTCCAATGCGATAACTGACATTATCAAGGAAGAAGTACCTCTTTTTGAGAAAACTAGTATTGATGAGTTTTATGCGGATTTAACCGGAATGGATCGCTTTTTTGGCTGTTATAAATTTTCAAAGGAATTACGACAACGAGTAATTAAAGAAACAGGCTTACCTATCTCTTTTGGGTTATCTCAAAATAAGGTAGTTTCTAAAGTAGCTACCGGAGAAGCCAAACCTAACAATCAGCTCAAAATCGATTATGGATTTGAAAAAAGCTTCCTTGCACCACTAGCTATCCGTAAAATTCCAATGGTTGGCAAAATATCTGCACAAACTTTAAGAAATCTAGGAGTGCATTCCATAAAATTATTGCAGGAAATGCCCGTTGAAATGGTTATTTCTGTTTTAGGAAAAAACGGAGAAACTATCTGGAAACGTGCTAATGGAATTGACAATTCATTAGTCATACCATATAATGAGCGTAAGTCAATTTCAACCGAAAGGACGTACAATAAAGATACTATTGATATCCAGAAATTAGAATCTACCATCATTGCAATGGTTGAAAATTTGGCGTTCCAACTCCGAATGGGAGATAAACTCACTTCTTGTGTTTCGGTAAAAATTCGATATTCTGATTTTAGTACCTATTCCAAACAAGCAAAAATTCCATACACAAGTGCGGATCACAAGATACTGCCCATGGTTCAGGAATTATTTAAAAAGTTGTATAAACGCAGAGTATTGATACGCCTGATAGGGGTCAAATTTTCTCATTTGGCTGGAGGTAATTATCAAATTAATTTATTTGATGACAACGAAAAGCAATTGAATTTGTATGCTGCATTAGATCACCTTAGAAAACGGTATGGAGCTGCGAGTGTAATGCGTGCATCTACTCTGGATGTGAAAACAGTAAGGGATAATAGAAATCCGTTCAATGGAGAACCACCAATTTTATTAGCTCACCGTAAACAGTAAGCAATGTATACCAATTGCCATACATATTATTCTTTACGATATGGAACATTTTCGGAGGTAGAACTTTTGGAAATGGCAAAAAAAAATGATATCACATATGTAGCATTAACGGATATCAATAGCACTACAGCTGTATTAAGTTTTTTACAGCTATCAGGAAACTATAAAATATATCCGATTATTGGAGTAGATTTCAGGAATGGTGTAGATCAGCAGTATGTCGTACTAGCAAAAAATAATATCGGATTTCAGACTATTAATACTTTTCTATCAGAGCATCTTCACTCCAAATCTGATTTTCCTGAAAAAGCACCAGAACTGGAAAATACATTTGTTATTTATCCATTTGAAAAAGTACTTGAATTGGAAAAAATAAAATTCAAAGCAAATGAGTTTATTGGGATTTCTGTAAAGGATTTGAATAAATTACCTTTTTCTGTGTACAAAGGCTATGTGGACAAACTAGTTATCCACCAGACTGTCACCTTCAGGAATCAATCAGACTATAACGCACATCGTTTATTAAGAGCTATTGATCTCAATATAGTATTGAGCAAATTACCCGAAAGCCAACAGGGAAATAAAACAGACCGAATGCATACAAAGGATGATTTGTTAACCAGATATGCGGATTATCCTTCTATGATTGAAAATACCAAACGTATACTTCAGCAATGTAAGGTTGACTTTTTCTTTAATGATGATCGAACTAACCAGAACCAAGATCGATATTTTAACACTAAAGAACAGGATTTTGACTACCTGAAAAAACTGTGCTATGACAAATTATATTCTCGTTATCCTGAAGCGCAACCAACAATCATAGAACGAGTAGAGAAAGAATTAGAAGCGATCAAAACAATGGATTTTGTATCGTATTTTCTAATCAACTATGACATTGTTCAGTATGCCATCTCCAAAGAGTATCCTTTTATCGGTCGAGGATCAGGTGCAAATAGCATCGTTGCATATATTATAGGTATTACCAACGTTGATCCTATAGACTTAGATTTATATTTCGAGCGTTTTATAAACATCTATAGATCCTCACCACCTGATTTTGATATTGATTTCTCCTGGAAAGATAGGAACGATGTGACGCGTTACATTTTTGAACGCTTCGAGCATACCGCGCTAATGGGAACCTATGTCACCTTTCAGTATAAAGCCGTGGTTAGAGAACTTGCCAAAGTATTTGGAGTTCCAAAAATAGAAGTTGATACTTTCTTAAAAGGCTATACTATTGATCCTAAGAATGACGAGTTTTTTAAGCTGATCCACAAATATGGAAAATTGATTCATGGGTTTCCAAATTACATCAGTATACATTCGGGTGGTATTATAATTACCAAAAAACCTATATACTACTACACAGCAACCATTCTGCCTCCAAAAGGTTTTCAGACCATTATGTTTGATATGAATATTGCAGAAAACCTTGGTATTTACAAATTTGATATTCTGGCACAACGTGGGTTATCAAAAATTAAAGATGCCATTACTATCATTAGAGAAAACCAACCTGAAGCTAGTATTGAAAATATTGACAATGTATATAAGTTTAAGTCTGATCCTGAAATTAACAATTTACTAAAGGTTGGAGATTGTATGGGAGTATTTTATGTAGAATCCCCTGCTATGAGAACCTTGATGACTAAACTACAAACGCAGGATTATTTGGGACTAGTTGCTGCCAGTTCTATTATACGACCGGGAGTGGCAAATGGAGGTATGAAAAATCAGTATATCCTTAGACATCGATACCCAGAAAAAAAGAAAGAAGCTCATCCTGTCTTGTTAGCAATTTTAGAAGATACCTATGGTGTTATGGTGTATCAGGAAGATGTACTGAAAGTAGCTCATAAATTTGCAGGATTATCCTTAGCTGAATCTGATATTTTAAGGAGAGGCATATCAGGTAAAAGTCGTTCTAAAGGAGAAGTTCTTAGAATCGCTCAAAAGTTTAAAACGAACTGTATACAGAAAGGGTATACTCCCGAAGACACAGAAAGTGTGTGGAATCAAATACAGGCTTTTGCAGGATATGCTTTTGCCAAAGGACATTCTGCTTCTTATGCAGTAGAAAGCTATCAAAGTCTGTATCTTAAAAAATATTTTCCATTGGAGTTTATGACGGCTGTCTTGAATAATGGGGGTGGATTTTACAATATTCCTACGTATATTAATGAGATAAAAAAATGCGGGGGTATTGTGGCGCCTCCTTGTATTAATACGAGTGATCATCCAAATCGTATTATCGGAAAAACCGTTTTTTTAGGATTTGGAATGATTCGGGATATAGAAACCAGAACTATTCAAAAGATATTGAATGAACGTCAATTATACGGAAGTTTCACGTCTTTTAGTGAATTTGTTGACCGAATTCATATTAGCTTAGAACAATTGATTTTATTAATTCGTCTTGATGCCTTTAGATTTACAACAATAGATAAACATCACTTAATGTGGGAAGCATATTTGCAATGTAAATCGTCTAAAACAACTCAAATACATCCTGTTCTTTTTAAACCGAAGAAGATAGACTATACACTTCCTGAAATCTCTAGTAATTTTGTTATTGATGCCTATGATCAGATAGAGTTATTAGGTTTTCCATTAGTTTCACAATTTCAATTACTATTAGAAGAACCTAGTAGCATGCTAAAGGCTAATACTCTTAAAAATTTTTCTGCTAAAAAAGTCATTATTTATGGAAATCTGATAACTGCTAAAAGGGTGAAAACGAATAAAAATCAAATGATGATATTCGGAACTTTATTAGATTCTGAAGGCGATATATTCGATGTTGTTCTCTTTCCAAAGGTAGCTTTAGAATACCCAATGAAAAGTAAAGGGATATATAAGATCCTTGGAAGCGTTATAGAAGAATTGGGATATTTTTATATTGTAGCAGATAAAGCCGAAAGACAAGCAATCGTTCCTGACCCTCGGTTTCATACACCTGAAAATTCGAACAAAAATATATGTTCATAATTTTTTTAAAATAATAATTAAATTGGGAAACAGCTTGTTCATTAAAATTTTACTGAGATAAGTCTACAGAACATTATTTTTACTATAATAATCTGTGATGAATGTGAAGCTGTGCAGTAATCCCACGTTTAATAATAATAATAAGTAGTAGTAGTAGTATGCTTGGTTTACAAAAAAATATTCAATAACTCGTAATTTTCTTTATCCTTCTTTCCCCCACTCTTCCCAATAGACTTTACTCAATAATCG
>NZ_VTZU01000063.1 GCF_008370685.1 Aquimarina sp. RZ0 | reverse complement strand
CGAGACTTATACGATTTGTGATTAAAAAATTCGTATAAATTCATTGAATTATTTTTTCTTTATGCAAGGCAAAAAAATCAAGCATAGCTATAGCTACGGTTTATTTTTTAAACCAAGTAGAAAGGAAAAAGAAACGATGAATATGCGAAATTTTTAGTTATAAATCGTATTAATTGCTCTGATTGGATCCGAAGGAGAGTGTAAATATAACCTTGTCTGAATACTAAATTTTTAATTTACACATTATTCAGATAAGATGACAAAGACAGAACAGCAAGAATTAGAAAAGAAAGCTCTAGA
>NZ_VTZU01000062.1 GCF_008370685.1 Aquimarina sp. RZ0 | reverse complement strand
TACCTCGATCAAAAAAGAAAACTAGGACTAGTGAAAAGAATTAGAAAACAAATTGATAAATTTGGATTAACTAATGATGATTTGCAAATAACTGTAAATCAGTAGTGTAATTTTACGTTAGTCAGAAATACTAAGCAGCGTATTCAAAGGTTTTGAAATTAGATTTTTGAAAGCTAAGTATAACAATTTTATAGAATTATATGTTTGTTGAAATGTGATTTAACTCTTTGGTCATGAGTAATAATGATCAAATTACTTTTACAAATTTGAGCTTCTTTCTTCAATAAGGAAATGACCTTTTCGCAATTCTTATCATCCAAGTTAGAGGTAGGTTCATCTGCTAATATCACCTTTGGTTTGTGGATAACCCCAAGAGCAATCGAAAGTCGCTGCCGCTGACCTTCGCTTAATTCATGAACCTTCTTATTTCTAACTTCGGTTAACTCTAATTGCTCAAGTAATTGCCTCCTTCTGTCTTGATCAGTTGTTTTTTTAGATAGCTTTTCTCGTATCTTCATATTTTCTAATAAGGTCAAAGATTTAATGAAATATGCTCTTTGAAAAATTATTCCAATATTTTTCCCTCTGAAATTATTTAGTTGATTTCTTGTGAGTTGGTGTACACAAGTATTACCAATAAAAACATTCCCTTTTTTAGGAATCAAAAGACCTGCCATAAGATGCAATAAAGTGGTTTTGCCAACACCTGAAGGACCCAGAATTAACGCATTCTGTTCAAATGATAAATCTAGGTCAGGAAAACAAAATGTATGAGTTTTTGTATTCTGATATGTAAACCTTAGCGATGTCGTTCGGATCATAAAATCATTTTTGACAAAAATAGATAAATTTATAAACGCAACAAAGTTGCGTTTATAAAATATATAGTATCTTTGCCCTCATTAAAATATATACACTTTTATTTTGAACATTTTACACATACGTAGCAACTCCGACACATTAGGTATTATAGCCAGTAGTTTATGTTTAGTACACTGCTTGGCAACTCCTTTTTTATTTTTAGTTCATACAGGATTGATAATTTCTGAAGGAACACATCCGTTTTGGTGGAAATCTTTAGATTTTATTTTTTTAGGACTATCTTTTATAGCTGTATATAAAACTACACAGACCACTTCAAATCAAAAAATGAAGTATATTTTTTGGATATGCTGGTCTCTTCTATTCGCAATTGTAATAAATGAAAAACTGGATCTTGCACCATTAGCTGAAGAGTTTATCTATGTTGTTTCAATTTTTTTAGCTAGCCTACATTTTTACAATCAAAAGTATTGTAGATGTAACAATAAAAAATGCTGTACAAATTAATTTATCATGAACACTAGAAATAAAAACAAAATAGAATCCATTGGAGATGCACATATTTCCAATTCGACAGAAACGCCTTTACGAGCAGATGCTTTTGATACGTCTGACGCTGATAAGATTAAAAATATACAATATCATTTTTCGGAAATTATGAAGGAGTTAGGATTAGATTTAACGGATGATAGTCTTTCTGGAACTCCCTATAGAGTGGCTAAAATGTATGTAAAGGAACTCTTTTATGGTTTAAATCCTAAAAACCGTCCAAAAACTTCCATTTTTGAGAATAAATATCAATATGATAAGATGTTAGTGGAGCAAAACATAAATATTGATTCTTCTTGTGAGCATCATTTCCTACCAATTGTAGGTACTGCTCACGTAGGGTATATTCCTAAAGGAAAAGTAATTGGATTATCTAAGATCAATAGGTTAGTTGATTATTATTCTCATCGCCCTCAGGTACAGGAAAGACTTTGTTTACAGATTCTAAAAGACTTGCAGCAAACCTTAGGAACTGAAGATGTCATTGTAGTAATACAGGCTAAACACCTTTGTGTTTCTTCAAGAGGAATTAAAGATAAAAGTAGTTTCACTACTACAATCGAATATAGAGGAAAGTTCGTTGAATCCGATACCAGAAAAGAATTCTTAGCGGTTGTAAATAAACCTTTTGATGTAGCTTAAATGTTGTTGTATATCATAAAATAAAACCCAATAATGAGATATAAACTAGCATGACACACTATATCATATTGGTTGGGCGGTAGAAAAAATAAGGAGTACGGTACCGATAGTATTTTAAGGGAATCTTAGGTACAGTCAGACAATTTTAATTATCCAGATAAAAGTGTCCTTTTATCTTTAGAGATTTTACGTTTTTAAAAACGTCATATTATATTTCACCTGGAAACTTCATCGCAGAGCTTTAATAACATATTTCTTTTCTCAAATATCTGTTTCAATAATCTTATATAAGCTCTAAAGTAGTTGGCTAAATAATACAAAAGATGTTTGACTCTTTTATAATAATCGCATCAATCCCCTCAAAAGTGATTTCAGTTCCGGAATGTTTTCCATATAATACCGTATCACCAACTTTTACAGTCATGGGTTCATCTTTTTTACCCTTTCCTACGGCCAATATGATCTTTTTTTGAGGTTTTTCTTTAGCTGAATCAGGGATAATAATGCCTCCTTTTCATTTTTCTTCTGCTATGTCAGCTTTTACCAATACTCTATTAGCAAGCGGTTGTATTTTGAATTTATGCATACTCTTTTTTTCTTAATTACAAAAATTCAATAGGTTTGTAGTTCCGCAAAAAGCAACTCTAACTCTGCTCTGGTTTTCTTGAGTTTAACAGCAAGATTATCAAACATCATTTCTTTTTGCTCATCTTCAAAATCAAAATCTTTGTCAGATAAAAAAGAAAATCTCCGTTTAAGCATTACCTTTTGCTCTCTCCAACTTCTTGTAATATTTGTTTTAGCCATTTTATTTGTTGCCGTTAAGCATTTTTTTGGGTAGTTGAGTTGTTGAACTTATAATTGTTTTCGGATCTAATAGAATACTTTTTTTTCTATCAGTACTAAACGCTGGAATAAAGTTGACATTCATATTATTAGAACTACTTGATATTTGATCGGTTGTCAAGGCTTCCTCCAAGATGTTCAATATAGATTCATCTACTCCTTCGTCAAATTTTCGTGCGAATAAGTTATCTGCTTGCATTAAAAAGTCAATGTCTGATCCTGTCAAAGTTTTTGGTTTTAATTTCATGTTTTCATCTGGTATCCATATAACAGCTCTTTTATCATCGTTTACAATAATTTCTTTGAATGACGTATTCATGAGTAAAGTCTGAAAAAATGATTTCTCAGCATTTAGTGTATTACGATAAAAAGTTTCGAATTTTTTTACCTCAGGACTACCACAGATAAATTTGCAGCACGCCCGAGTCAAGATCATCCATTGCCCACCGACATACCAAGTCACATTTTTTATAAAAGATTTTTTAAAAGGTATCCTCGAAAAGCCTATATCGATCTGTTGAAAATCGTTTTCAATATGGTTTAATCTATCAGGATACTCTTTAATGTGATTGGTTATTTTTATGAAGTTTTTTTCTTTATTTCTGTGCAAAAAATCAAGAATAGAATTTTGAGACTTTAATGGAAAATCCTGATCGCTTAGATTAATAAAAAAATCCCATTTCAAACAGCGGTTCAGTAAGTATTTCATTCCATTAAGTTGGGACTGTACTGTACTATATCCTCCCCTTTCTATATTTTTACTCGCTAAAAGATAAGCGCTGGAGTAATTTCCTAAAAATGCTTTAATATCTCTTTCTGTGGCGATGTCAACTTCTTTATCGATATGGATCAAGTAGTGATTTTCTGGATGGTAAATGGATTTAAGCAATCGTTCGAGCTGTTTGGGAAAACGATCAACCAATATGAAGTAGGCTATTTTTGGTTTGCTTTTTAGCGTATTAAAATGAATTTTTTGCTCTTTTGTAATGCTTAATCGTTCTGTCATCTGGTATATGTTTTATCTAGAGTTCTTACGTTTTGTAGTAATACACAATAATTATAAAAGTTCTCTTTCAAAAAATACGACTTCTTTTTTATTGGGATCTTTCGCAAACGTACAGTAGTATATTCGCCGGTAGTATAGCCGTACAATCAATTTAACATCAGGGTTTATTTTGGCATAAACCATATCACCTGGCTTGAATTTACTTTCTTGTTCTATCATATCCGTTATATTTAGCTTTTAAATACTTATATCCTCATAACCACTCTTGATGATAATAGATACCATTTTAAAACGCTTATCAGCTTTTACTATATTCCTTGCATGAGCAGGGATAATGATTATCTGACCAGTTCCAATAATATTTGATTCTTCATTAATAATAATCTCAGCTTCTCCTTCAATAATCTGAATAAGATTGTCAAAAGGAGATGTTTTAGAAGATAATGCTTCTCCGCTATCAAATGATGATATAGCTACGACTCCTGTTTTTTTCTTCAGGATTGCTTTTATAACGACAGATCCCGGTATGTAATCAACAGTGTCTGCTAATTCATGCATACAAGATTTTTCTAATTCACTATTTTTCATTGATAAGATGTTAGAAGGTTTGATACTAACTAGTAGAAGGTGATCAGATGGTTTCTTTCATAACATTTAATCATCACTCCTTTTCTGCTTTCTTTTTTCTGCTTTTGCTGCTCTTTTTTCTTTCAAATTTTTTGCAGGTGCTTTTTTACCTGACTTGGCCTTACCTTCTTTTTCTTTTGACATGATTTTCTGTTTTTAAGATTATAAATAATATGCCCATTTATGGACAGTTTCAAAATGTATACAAAAATCAGTTAATTAAAGATTTCATGTGTTACACTGCGCTGAATGGACATTACATATATCACACTTTTAACTATTTCCAATAACAATTGACTTATCTATTTTTTGGCTTGCTATGCTACTGTTGATGACCGTTTCACTGCCAGAGTTATTATGATATAACTAACACCACAATTACCACAGAAATGTTGCTCTATTTAGTTATGAAATCTATTATTTTTCATAGGTAGTGATTTGTATTTATCAAATCCAATATGAAGCTAAAAGCTACTTTTGATTGTTTTAAAATAAAAAAAGCTGATCTTAAAGATTATGCAAGACTATTATATCCTAACCTACTACTTTGTTTTAAAGAATACATTTTGTAATGCTGCATTTTTATTAGTAGAAATCGAATGAATCAGCACAAATAAAATTATCTTATCATTGTTTTAACTTTTTAGCTACATCACTTACTCCTATGAAGGGTATAGCGCCTGCTCCGGTAACTTGTGGCAAAATTCCATTCCATTTTTCTATGGCTTTTAGGTTTGCTTCGATCTTTCTGAGTTCAATTAGATCGGGTGAAATATTCATTTTTTGTAAACGTAGCGCTTCTGCCTCGGCTGTTGCTGCAGCAATAGTTTGCTCTGCTTCGACTTTTATCCTATCCAAATCTCGCTTTGCTTTTAATGCATTTTGTTCAGCGGTTTGTTTTGCTTCAATGGCATCAGTAAAAGTTTGGGAAAAGCTAAAAGAGATAATCGAAAAGGCATCAACGGATATATTTGATGCAAGCAATCTCAAGGTGAGTGCTTCCTGCATTTCGGTACTGACAGCGGGTCTTTTGGTAATTAATTCTTCTGCGGTATACCTGGCAGAAACGGCTTTCATCACCTCTTGAATAGCAGGATCAATAATACGTTCTTTAAATTCTGCCCCAATGGTTTGGTATACAAGATTTGCTTTATCGGGTATGATATGATAATTCAGTGCTACTGATAAATCTACATCCTGAAGATCAGAGGAAGAAGAGGCAGCATCAGTCATTGCTTTTTGGATTTTTACATCTATTAGCGTAACTGTTTGTACTATGGGGATTTTGAAATGAATCCCTTCTCCTAGTACAACATCTTGAACTGCACCAAAATTCTGAACAATTCCTCTTTCACCAGCTCCCACTTGAGTCCATGGCTTAAATGCTATCAATATTATAAGTAGTACTGCTAGAATGAATAATTTTTTCCATTTACCATTTTTTAAAATTTCCGTTATTTTTTTTAAATCTTGATCGTCCATTGTAATTACATTTTGATACAAAAATGTGATAATTATATACATATTACTTTACACTACACTAAACTCATATTACATATATCACACATTATTATATGTCAAAAAAGAAAAGGTTCCTTAGGATGAAAAAATAATGTTCTGAGCTACCTATTGTTTTTAAAAAACAACCTAAACTTTGTGGTGATGAATAAAAAGGTGATGCCCATTAACGTTAACAATAAGGCTAAAAAAAAGAGTAATCATAGAACTTAATGAAGAGTATTTTATAGTCTGTAAGTATCAGGACAATATATCTGTTTATCTGAATGATGCATAATTGAGGAAATGGTATCCTGTAAATTGGTATAAAAGAATGATCTATACGTTGAGAATTTGGTTACTACTTTTTAATCAAGATGAGTTCAATTATAAATCATCCAAATTTTGTTTACGCTTTTCTTTTAGTTGCTTATAAAATGTAGGAGTCAAACCCGTAACTTTTTTGAATTGATTAGATAAATGGGCAACACTGCTATAGTGTAGTTTATAAGAAATCTCAGTAAGATTTAGTTCATCATAGATCAGCAATTCTTTGACTCTTTCAATTTTATGCATAATTATAAATTGCTGAATAGTAATACCCTTCACTTCTGAAAATATATTAGCCAGGTAGGTATAATCATAACCTGTTTTTTCACTTATATACTCAGAATAATTGACTTTAGGCAATTCATCAGTGTAATGAATCATTTCGATAATAACATTTCTGATTTTTTCAATTAGAATACTTTTTTTATTATCCATTAATTCTAATCCTAATTTAATTAGGTTTCTTTTCAGTTGAAAACGTTGTTTCTTAGTTATGTTTTCTAAAACTTCAATACCCCCTAATTCAACAACGATATAATGCAAACCAAGTTTTTTTAGTTCTTCTTTTACCATGAGTTTACATCGTAAACTGACCATATATTTTATGAAGAGTTTTGTGCTCATGATGTTATCAGTTTATATTTTACAAGGTATTTGTTTTATACTACAAATAGGAGGGTTTAAGAAAATAAACGCTATAAGAATCTCTATGCTATAAGTCGCTTTTTCCTGTGGAAACAAGCAAGGGTTCAGATCTTTTACTCGATAATCGAGATTTAAATGCTCCGAGGCTTGCCTCGAAATCAAAATGTTTTTTTCAATAAATGCCTCGTGGGCTTGCCCCGAGGTAGTTTACTATTAAAATTCGGAGTCGTATATCATTCTCAAAAATGTTGCCCAAGCACAATACTCTGTAGGCGTATTATAGTTGATACTTCTCTGCTGCCTTTTTCTTCTGTACGTATATCCCTAGTAAACGAAATGATAAAATTTTCTCCGATATGTGTGTCGATATGTAATGGATATTTTTCGAGTATAACGGACAGGATTTCATTAAAAACCATGGTTTTTTCAAATCCAGATGCAGTTTTAAAACAAAACGAATAACCGTTCTCAACTCGTCCTTGATACCCTCCTTCCAGTTGTTTTATTCGATTTGTTTCCTGGGAAGGGGACATGGCAAATGAAGCTAGTATTATTAGGAATAGTTGTATTCGCATTGTCATTTTTTTACCTTTTGTAATGAGTAATACGTTCTGTATATATATATAAATGCTCTCGTGTAATCTCAATATCTCAATTATGTTTGAACTTGGATTTGGACAATCAAAATTTAAATACATTACCAGCATAGGAGATAAGAGATAAAAGAACTATTATTTAATCAATTCAACATTGACAGCATTCATTCCCTTTTCACCTCTTTCCATCATAAATTTTACGTTGTCGTTCTCACGAATTTCATCTATAATACCGCTTTGGTGTACAAAGACATCCTTATCAGAATCCTTGAGTTTAATAAAACCAAATCCTTTGGCACTATTGAAAAATTTTACTGTTCCTTCTTTCATTTCTTTATATTTATTATTCTATTTAATAGTTGTTAGATATAATTATTTACCCTGTTTATCAATATTTTTTGATAAATATGAGTTCGCTATTTTTGGGGGTTTTTAATACTATCATTTTTTTTAAGCCCGTCCTTGCGTAATTTGGGACAACGAATAATTATAAAAAGATTGAGAAACGAATAGAAATATCTAATTGTGAAGACTTGTTCTATATTGAAAACGATACCCAAACGAATGTTCCTATCCTTACATTTAGCTTAAAAATGTTTTTGCACTATTGCCGAGAAAAAAGAGAGCAGAAAAAGAATATTGAATTTGAGAAAACAAGATTAAATTGGAGCTTTCCGAATTTTAACATTGTAAATATACCTTTAATTTGAATACTATTCACAAATCATATGTTAAATACTGACATACAACATTTAAAGTCTTCAATACAGTAGTTTACACAATAACCTTAAACTATGGATGAATCTTAAATTACTTTATAAAAAAAGAAATGCAAACGCATCCAAAAATTCCTTTAATGCAAAGATAAAAGCCTTGAGAACGCAATTTAGAAGTGTCAAAAATATAGAATTTTCCCTCTTTAGACTAACAAGAATATTTGAATAAACACAACAATTGCTCTTGATCGCAGAAAACTGGATTTAACCGTATAGCTTGAATTTTTTTCAGTCCGAATCATAAAAAAGACCGTTCAAAAAAAACGGTCTTTTTTTAATAAGATTTTATCTATTAAAAGATAAATAGTATTTAGAATTAATCAATAACTTCTACGTTAATTGCATTTAGTCCTTTATTTCCTTGTTCAGTTTCATACTGTACTTTGTCATTTTCTCTAATATCATCTCTTAAACCAGAATTATGAACAAAAATGTCTTCACCTGTTTCTGTTGATTTAATAAATCCGAATCCTTTTGAATTGTTGAAAAATTTTACTGTGCCTTCTTGCATCTTTACTTAATTTTAAATTATTAATTATTTTTTCACAATAAAGAATATCCTAATTAAGAAAAGCATACTAAAGAGTTCTAAATAAAATTATAAAAACTATTCGTATAACTTAAAAACACTATTGAAAAAGTAATTGTAAAAATAAAATTGGAAAGAAGAGAAAAACTCGTAAAAACTAATTGTACTATATACTACCTTAAAATTCTATAGGTATCTTTTATTGTGGTGCAAACTTACGCCATTTATCTGGCACCACCTAATGTTTTATTATAAAAGTTATTCTGCAACAATCAATTAGACTAATCAGATTCCTGAATATGCAAACATAAAACTTCAGAAAAATTAAAGATTAACGAAAGAAAAGCCAATGGGTACCAATGCATTCTATGAAAATTAGTGCTTAAACCGTTATTTTAAATTCTTCTCAAAAGTTTAAAGTATTTTGCATCATAATTCCCTTAGCAAGCTATTAACAAAGCTTGTTCCTCTTTTGCATATTCTGTAATTTCTTCTAAGTATTTTGCAAGAAAGTTTGAAGCGTGATTCATGGAGGTCACGAATAAAATAAAGGTTTCAAAACTAAACCATAAAAACTGATATTCATAATTCGGAATTTAAATCTAAAATTTCAAGATTATAAAACGTATACAAAAAAGCATTAAAACAAGTTCAATGAATTATTAAAACCTACTGATCAGATACCCGTTAAATCCACTTTCATCACTAACAGACCAAGAAGCATCAGAACTTGAAAAGACGATTACTGTTACTTTGTCATTAGAATTTATTAATAGTTTGCTATTTAGTTTATATTGATCTTGATAAAACCTCTTTGTTAATAAGGTTTGAAAGCAATTACTAAATAGTATTAATTATTTAACGATTAATAAAACAGTGTTCGTATCTACAGCAGATGCGTCAGTTACAACCATTGATCCATCATCTATTGTAGCTCCTAATTCCACATAAAATCACCTTCAACAATTTCCTGAGGATTGGCTCCTGTTAAAGTAATTACTGAAGCAGTGGTATCTACTACATTTACTGTTCTAACGAGCTCTTCAGGATTAGCAATTACCTACTAGTAGTTCTGATACCAATGTAGCTACTGTTTCTGGAAATACGGTAACAATTGTTGGAGAAGGTTCTGTTATTATTTCGGCTCATCAATCTGGTAATAAAAATCATCTTTCTGTTAATGTTGTGACTAGAGTTTTAACCATACTTCCTGGAAAAATACAAGAAGAACTCATAAGAATTTATCCTAATCCTGCAGTAAATGAGATTCAAATTTCTGAAATTCAATCAAATAATCGTTTATCGATTTACGACGCAAACGGAAGGTTCGTAAAACAAATAATTGACTATTCGAAAGATGAAACGATAAATGTAACCGAATTACCTTCTGGGATTTATATAGTAGAAATTGTATTTTTTGATTATAAAAGAAAATCAATTGTAAAGAGGTTTATAAAACAATAACTTATTCGATTTTATAGACACTATTCTGGAAAGTATATACTATTTATATCCTCAAAGTATTTTACCTGCAAAGTAATAGCACATATTCATTTTTTAAACTTTGAGCGTTTAAATCACTTCACAAAAAAACGTAATAAAACTAAATCATTGCGTTTTCTTATGTTCACTTTTTAGTTTAGAACGCATCTTGACTTTTTGTTTTTTTAGGAAATAGAAAGTCAAGATGCGTTCTAAATCATAAAATATATTATATGAATCTAGATCATCACATTTTTATAAATTTATGAATCTGTTCCTTATGATTCTCAGGCTTGAACCTTATAATATATATTCCTTTCTGAAGTTGATCAAAATTAAGCAATTCGGCATCATTATGCTTTGTTTTAAACGTACCATTTTTAACAAGTTGTCCAGTAATAGTACTCACTGTATAATAAATGGGTTCGCCCGCATAATTACTTAGATCTACTTTTAATTTTGTCTGAACTGGATTAGGTGAAATTGTAATTCCAGAAAGTACTGCTTCTGATGATCTTGACGTAACGGGTATCAACTTAAATTTTTGATTATTATTAGCAATTGTATAATCCCATAATTTAACATTACCATCATCTCCCGTACTTTTATCTAAAGCCATCGTTGTGCAATGCGTTGGCCTTAAAAAATGATTTTTCCCAATTTTAGTTACATACCATTTTTGATGGTTTGCTCCTGCTGAAGTCCAGGTATTAATATTGGCATTTTTATCACATTTACCAGCAGTTGTTTCTAAAAATCTATTCGTCCCAATGTTTTTAATTTCGTGTATTCCATTTCCTAAATGCCTGAATTGCCATTTATGATCGTTAAAAATTGTATTCGAAGCATACATTCTAACATTATGATTTTCCCAGCTGGGAGCAATAACATTTTGATTATTACCAGTATTCTGAATCAAATACTCGCCATTAACCTCTATATTTTGTTCTCCTTGCCCTTGATTTCTAGATACTTTCATAGAAGAAACTTCGTCATTAAAAGTTTTAGCTGTAAGGCAATTGTCATCAGAGGTTAAAGTAATTGATCTTCCTTCAAAATTATAGTGTTCATATAGTGTAATTTTAAAACCAGATCTTATTTTAAGAGAAGAGGCATCATCATTTTTGAAACCTTCATTTGTGATATTTGGGTAGTCACCGACTCCTAGTTTTATCCTATTTCCAACATAATTGCAATGCTCATATAGTGTGACAATATCATCATTTCCTCCTCCGTTATTTCCTGAAACTGGTACATCAGCCTTTTGAAACCCGGTTCCTGGAACACCTACCATTACAAAAGGTTTATCCTGATTAGATATAGATACTGCATTGCCAAAAGGATATGCCATTCCTTTATTTTGTTTTACCCAATTTGCTCCACCGTCTTTTGAAAACCAAATACCGTTACTTTCATCTTTTAGTCCTCCTGAATATAGGGCACTTGAAGAGGTGGCATACAAAATATTAGAGTTTTTAGGCATAATTGCTACTTTTCTCATAAACTTATCTGTGAGCAACTTCTCCCAGCTATTTCCTTTATTTTTACTTCTGAAAAGACCTCTTTCCTTACCAGCCTCAAATACCGTTACATATACCCAATTTTTATTATTAGGGTCTGTTTTTATATCATAAATACCTTTATAACGATTGTTCCCAAATTCTAACAATGTATTGTCTGCTGGTAAATTCTTATTAAAAGAACCCAATCTATTCCAATTTTTGCCTCCATTTGTAGATCTCCAGAGCCCTTTGGTTCCTCCTGCATATATTAAGTTTCTATCCTGTTGATCGATTGCTGTAAAATTACAATTACCACCAACTAATACCTTTGACCATTTATTACCATCGTTGATACTTTTATACACATCTCCATTAGCTGTTGCAAATAGAGTTCTATTATTTCTTGGACTTTTGACATCTATAGATAACCCATTTACAAATTCTTTTGATTCTAAACCTGTGCTTACCTCTATCCAGCTTGACCTTTCTCCTTTATTGGTGCTTTTTAGAATAAATCCTTTTCTAACAGTAGTCCACACCACATTTTCTCTATCCGGATCTGCAATAATAGAGTGAGCATTCCCTCCTTTACCATTTCCCCATCCGTATTTTATATCATCAGTATTACAATTCTCCCACGTTTGTCCTTTATTTAGGCTTCTCCAAACTCCCATATCAGCGAGAGCCAGATAAATAATATTTGGGTTTTTGGGGCTAATACTCATGTCATAATTTACGATATTATCTACTCCTGTACTTTGCCAACCATTTGCACCTACTTTTTTAGCGTGTAGAACATTAAAATTTTTACCTCCATCTTTGGAGCCCATTACCCATTGAGAGTTTGTCCAATAAAAATTATTTGCATTTGATAAATCTTCTCCAACTGTTCTACTATATCCATCTCCAATACCACTGTAGGTACCTTGTGTTTCTCCATGAAATGTAGTCTGCCACTTTGTTACATCACTTAGTTTTGTGAATGACCTACCTCCATCAGTAGATAATCGAGTACCAGACTTTGGATTCCAACCAGCAACTGCTCTTGTTTCTACAAGTGTAATGTTTGAGTTTTGAGGATGAATAAATATTTGACCTCCCTGATCTTGCATTTTTGTCCAGCTATTTCCTCCATTAGTACTTTTATAAAATTTACTAGCTAATCCATCCATCCAAAAACGATTATCACAATCTGCTTTTACTGCTGTAATATATAATGTATTGGGATTCTTGGGATCTATTGCAAAATCTGCAACTTCTGTAAATCCTTCAAAATTATTATTTGCAGTGATGTTTTTCCAATTGATCCCTCCATTGGTACTTTTATAAACATCAGCAACAGAGCAAACAGGTCTTCCTTTTCCTGTAACCAGATATACCTCGTCTGCATTCTTTGGGTTTACTACTATCTTTATAATTCTTGTTTTAGGCAGATTCCTATCAACTCTAACCCAGGAGTTTCCTGTGTTTGTAGTTTTCCATACTTCGGCATTTAACGTATTCCAATTTCCTTTATGCCGTGATGCATATCCAATCCATGGCTTGTCTGTAGCTAATTCTATGTCACTGACATATCCACCGCCATCCATAACTCTATCCCAGGAATCCCCCCCATTTGTGGTTTTGTATATTCCTCCAGTTGCTATAAACATGATGTTACCATTGGTGCGATGAAACCCCATACCCCCTATATGGGTATCATTAATTCCTCTACTTGCACCACAGACATCCCAGGTTCTGCCACCATTTTTACTTCTGTAGGCACCGCTTAAATCACTTCCCGCCAAGACAATTCCAGATTTACTAGCTCCAATGGAACTAAACCAACCTCCTCCTCCAGGGTTGGTCCGTTTCCATTGATGCGATTGAGAATGAGAAATACTTGAAATAAGTATTAATATCAAAAAAATATAAAGTTTTTTCATAATTAAGTTAGGTTAAGTTGAGTTTGTAGTTTGTAGTTTGTTAATGATAAAGGTACATATGATATTCTCTGACTACTCTTTTCTTATAGTATTCGCATATGATTACTGAGAATCTGTTATCATTTTTAAAGTATTCGATATTATACTAAAAAACAACAACTCACACACCACCTATAACACTAATAATCAAAACAATAAACTACTAACCAATACTTATTTGACAATACCTAAGTACATGTTTAGTTTTGCAGAACTCATCTTGATTTTTTATTTTTTAAGAAATAGAAAAAATCAAGATGAGTTCGTAGTTAATAATCCTGCTACTTTTTTGATTTTTTTCTTTGATTTTGTATCGTTTTTTGGCTTACTGTTCCAATAAAACCTGTAATAATCCAATTGAATCACTGAACTTTATATATTTTTATGATAAAAAAGGAAGATTTTGTAGGTTCGTTAAAAAGCAAAGTTTAGAGTTAAAAAGAATTAGTAGTTAAGTTTTTGTTGGTAAGAATTCCTTGCGTATAAAAACAAAGCCGTTGAAGGCATAGCTCAAAAATAATTCTCAAGACTATGAGAAAAATCTTTCAAAGGAAAAATCATAATAATTTAAGCCGTTCATCTCGTGTTAAAAAAAATACAAAATATGATGAATTATTTAGAAACCAATTAAATAACTTGTGATATATTCGCGGACTAAAGATTTTTTATTAACTTCTCCGAATGTAAATAATTTATTAAATCTGAAATTATTACCACTGCGCGATAAATATCTTCTAGAGATCTATGAAAAAGAAGTCTGTTTGTGAAAAGAAAAATTTTGAATCAATCTTTAATGAATATTCTGCATCATTAAGAAATATTATTTATTATAAATGTGGGGATATGGATCTTGCTGAAGACATTATTCAAGAAGCATTTGTAAAATTATGGGCGAATTGTAAAAAAATATTATTTGAAAAATCCAAGTCTTTTTTATTTACTGTTGCCAATAATAAACTACTAAACCATATAGCACATCAAAAGGTAGTTCTTAAGTATGAACAAAAACCTCATCATTCTGAAGTCAATAATCAAGATCCACAGTTTATTATGGAAGAGAATGAGTTTATGAAAAAGTTAAAAAAAGCAATTGATGAACTACCGGAAAAACAACGGGAAACATTTTTGTTATCCAGAATAGATAAAAAATCGTATAAAGAAATATCAGAAATAACAGGTGTATCTATAAAAGCAATAGAAAAGAGAATACACTATGCTATGTTAAATTTAAGAGAAAAATTAGGAGATGTTATATAATAATTTAGGGTTAAAGCTGTTGTACTTGTTTATTATACACTATGCTATACTAAATTTTAAAAATTTAGCATATATTTTAGAATATAAAGTATAGGGTAAAAGCCTTTAAGTTTGTTTATTAATATGATGGGGGCTATAAACAAAAGATAAGAAACCATGAAAAATCCGTATCCAGATGATAATTTTTTAGCCAGATGGCTAAGTAATAATCTGACTACCAATGAGAAAGAAGAATTTGAAAAATCTGAAGACTATAAGAAATATAAGAGAATTATTGATAAAGTAGATACCCTTGGTTCACTTCCTTATGATAAGAAAAAATTATTCAATTCGATACAAAGAAATATTGAAAAAGAGAGCAAAACAATACAATTAGTTCCAAAATGGATCTATGGTGTTGCTGCAACTTTATTAATGATCATGGGGTTATTTGTTTTATGTGATAGTTCTACCAAGTATTCTACTGATTTTGGCGAACAAACTTCACTAACATTGCCTGATGGCTCTGAAGTTATTCTAAATTCTAAGTCGTCGTTAAAATTTAAAAAAGCTGATTGGGACACTAACCGAACTGTGACATTGACTGGAGAAGCGTTTTTTAAAGTTAAGAAAGGCTCTGATTTTCTCGTAAATACATCATCAGGAGATGTATCCGTACTTGGCACTCAATTTAATGTAAATAGTAGTAGTGATTTCTTTGAGGTAATGTGTCACGAAGGAAAAGTCAAGGCCATTGGCACTGCTGGCAAAACGATTATTCTAACTAAACAGAAAGCTTATAGAATTGTTGGCAATACTGTTGAAAATTGGGATATCAAAGAATTAAAACCCAGTTGGCTATCTGGAGAAACTACTTTTCTTAATACTCCATTAAAACAGGTTATTGAATCTCTTCAGAATCAGTTTGACCTTACTTTTGACAAAAATGACATTAATGAACACAAACGTTTTACAGGGAGTTATAGCCATAATGATATTGAACTTGCATTAAAAACAATCTTTGTTCCTATGGAAATTTCGTTTACTTTAAAAAATAAAAACAACGTGATTTTAACTAAAAAATAAAAACAATGTAGTCTAATTAAAAAAAAATAAAAACAATGTAATCCTAAATAAAAACAGCGTTATCCATATTAAAAAATAAATGAAACTAGTTTATTTTTATCTTTTTATAATATGTATGTATTCTAACTTATTTTCTCAGAAAACAATACAGTTAGAATATAAAAACACGTCTTTAAAAACAGTTTTGGAAACATTAGAAAAATCATGTAACATAAAGTTTTCTTTTAATTCAGAGCTCATAAAAAATAAAAAAATCACCATTAAGGATAACGATTTACTTGGAAATATTCTCAAAAAAATACAGGTCCAAACTTCTTTATTCTTTGAAAAAATAAACAATAGATACTATATAATAAGAAATAAAAAAGCTCCTCATATCTGTGGTTATTTAGTAGATGCTAATAATAAAAAACCTATTTCTGAAGCTTTTATACAGAATCATACTAAGTCTAAAACCGTAATTTCTGATACTGATGGTTTTTTCCAAATAGATGTATCTGAAAATGACACTATTAATATTAGATTCTTGGGCTATAACTCAAAAAAAATAATAGCCCAAGAATTACAACAAACGGACTGCAAAAATATATTCTTATATGAAGAAAGTTTTCAATTAGAAGAAGTATTGATCGAAGAATATGTGACTTCAGGAATTTCCAGAGAAGAAGTTACAGGCGCTATCAACATTAATCCCGATAAATTAGGCATTCTACCCAGATTAATAGAGCCAGATGTGTTACAAACGATACAATTTCTTCCAGGTGTTCAAAGCCCCACAGAAACAGCTTCCGGAATACATATCAGAGGAGGCACACCAGATCAAAACCTGGTCTTATGGGATGGTATTAAAATGTATAGTACTGGCCACTTTTTTGATCTTCTATCGGTGTTCAATCCCTATATAACAGAAAATGTAAAACTCTTTAGAAGTAGTACAGAGGCTAGATATGGTAATCATATTGCAGGAGTTATTGACATCACATCAAAGAATGATGTTCCTAACAACTTTGGAGGAGGGTTTGGTTTTAATATGACCAATATAGATGCCTATCTAGAAGTACCAATCTCTAAAAATTTTGGAGTCATCATTTCTGGAAGAAGATCATTTACAGATGTTTTAAAAACACCTACTTTTGAAAGTTACTCTGAACGCAGTTTTCAGAGTATTCAATTTACGCAAGATGATCAACAATTCAATCCAGAGACCGTAAAGAGCAAAAACAATTTCTATTTTATGGATTTGACGTTAAAAGCAATTGCAAATTTCTCTGATGATGAAAAATTGACGGTAAGTTCCATTTTTACTAACAACACACTAATGCATAAGCTGGACGTACTGAATATCTCAGTTTTAGATGAACCACCCTTTGATAAAAATCAAAAAAATGATCTAGAGTATAGAAATGAAGGACTTAGTATGGATTGGAGCAAAAATTATAATGCAAATTTTTACCTCTCAACCAAGGCTTATTTTTCTCATTATAATTTTGATTATTTCGGAACAAGAGAGTTTACACAATTAAGGGAAAATGACTCTATCTTTATTAGTAATTACACTATACAAAAAAACAGAATCAAAGATCTCGGCGCTTCATTTCATAGTAGTTGGAAAGTAACACCATCCCATAGCATTCATTCTGGTTATGAGTTTTCTACAACCGATGTATTGTATACATCAGGTTTTTTTGATGAAACACCTTTTATTGATAATGATCATAATATAACACATGCATTTTATGGAGAATATCGATTTAATTATAATAACAAATTTTATTTAAATACTGGAGTCCGGGGTAACTATTTTTCTATTGCAGATGAAATTTTCTGGGAACCCAGAATTAGTGCACAATTCCGATTATTAAAAAATTTAAAATCCAAAGCTTCTTTTGAACGCAAAAACCAGGTCATGAGCCAAGTTTTTAACTTTCTGGAAACAGATTTCAACCTTGAGAATCAAATTTGGTTATTATCTGGCTCTGATGCTACATCTATACTTAGTAGCAATCAGATTTCCAGCGGTTTGATTTATAATCAAAATGACTGGTATGTGGATATTGAAGGCTATTATAAAACTACCAAAGGGCTTACGTCATTTTCTAATGGTTTTAATGATTCGTTAATCAGTATTTATCAAGGAGAAGCAGAAATTTTGGGGTTGGATGTATTGATTAAAAAAAGATTTAATAACTACAGAACATGGGTTGGATACTCTCTAACAGATCAAACTTTTAGATTTCCGGATATAAATAATGGTAATAGCTTTCCTGGTAATTTTGACATTTCTCATTATTTATCCTGGGTACATTCATACCAACAGAAAAACTTTGAATTTTCATTGGGATGGAATATAAGAACTGGCAGACCATATACCCCCGCTACTGGTATCACAGAAACAGAAGATTTTATTTTAATTGATTATCAAGGTACCAATAGTAAACGTCTGGAAACTTATCACCGCCTGGATTTCTCAGCTTCTTATTCGTTTGCTCTTTCAAAAAATAAACAATGGAATAGTCAAATTAATTTTTCTTTATTTAATCTATACAATAGAAAAAACATATTAAATAGAACCTACGATATTTCACTTGAAACTGGCAATACTCCAGAAGAAAGCATTTTTTTACTAGAGACAGACACTTTTTCCTCAGGAATCACTCCTAACTTATCGTTTAGAATAAACTTCTAATATTTTAAAAATTATTCCCAACCACTAATGCCCTAAATCTTTATTTTTATTTTATTATCTATAAAAAAAGAGCCATTATCCATTTTTTTATTGAATTTTATTCCATAATCAAATCTATCGATAACCAAATCAGCTTTAATTCTCATTGTTTTCTTTTTTGTCGGGTCTACAAATGGTCCTAATATCTCAGCAGGAAAGCTATTTTTTTTTTGTAATATTTTTTATTGTTAAACTTCCTTCTATTCTATACTTATTGATATCTTCTTTTCTTATACTACTGGAAATAAATTTAATTTCTGGGTAACTTTTGGCATCCAACCACATCGATCCAATAAGATGTTTGTCCCTTGTCTCGTGATTGGTATCCAAACTATTTACATTGATCACAATATCAACTTGTGAAGAATACGATTTATAACTAAAAATTTCGCATATTCATCGTTTCTTTTTCCTTTCTACTTCGTTTAAAAAATAAACCGTAGCTATAGCTATGCTTGATTTTTTTGCCTTGCATAAAGAAAAAATAATTCAATGAATTTATACGAATTTTTTAATCACAAATCGTATGAAACAGATTTAAAATAAAAAAATGTAAGAGGTCCCAGTAAAAACCAAGAACCATAACGTGTGCCATAAAAAACACCTCAATGCACTTTATACACCTGACGAATAGACAAAAACTCAGATAAATACCAAATAAATAGTAAAATTATCAAAAATAAATATCTATTACTCATGCGTTCTCTTTTCTCCTTAGATAGTAAAAAAGTGGATATCACAAACATACCCTGAAAGATGACAACAATGATAAAAATAGACCAAATATCAAGTTTCATATTTATAAACATATGAATTCTTTAGAATAACAAATTGATAATCAACTATCTTTTTCTTAAAAAAAATCCATCTTGATCATTGTGATCAAGATGGATAGCCATAAAAGTTCAAAGCCGGATAATATATTATTAATATAGGTATTCTAGTGCAATCCTATCAAAATTACTTATTCTTCCATCTTCATTCCCAAAACAAGAAATCATAACAGAATCACGATCTAAACCTGGGGCTCCCCACCTATTTTCTGAAGGAGTTCCAGGAATTCTTATTGCTCCAGGAGCTCCACTACCTTCATTACCACCATCACTACATCTTCTTCTGGCATAATCAGTATGTCTAAGTCCAATGGCATGACCCATTTCGTGAATAATAACATGAGTATTCACATTCGAGCTAAGCGAATTCATCCCACCAAAAATTTGGATAAATTTACCTGGTCTTCCGCCACTAGGAAACTCTGCCTTTCCTCCTTGTCCAGAACCACCAGCATTATAGATTACCATATCTGCATTTGTTGTAGCCGCAAATCTTAAATTGAAACGTAATGATATATTCTGTGCATTAAATGTATTTACCGCCCGTTGCAATCCATTTCTCATTACATTAGTAAGTGCAAACCCTGAACCCGTAAATCCAACAACACTAATAGTACGACCTTGACTTACGGTATTCCTGGTTCTATACTGCTTTGTACCATTGGTATCTCCTGCTAAGGCTTGCTCTGCCAATTGATCCAAAGCCATAAAAATATCTCCTGATAAGATCCCATTTGTTTTTTCAATCTCTCCCGGGTGCTGAAGGCTGTGATACTTTGCCCCATTAGGGTTTACTCCTGCATCCCATAATGCAATTTGATGTGCTTTACTGAGCTCTACAGTCTCAGTCTGTATTTCATTTGTTAATTCTTCTTTCTGACAAGATGTTACAAAACCTGTTGCGATAGCGCAAAGCGCCAATAATTTCATTTTTTTCATTTAAAAAAGTTGAGTTTCTGTATTATTATTTTAAGTTAAAAAAGCTTTGAATTTTATGTGATTCTCGAGGGTTCGAAGGTATATTATTTTCAATGAATTACAAAAAAGAATGAATTATTTATTCATAATACAGTTTTTTTATAAAAATAATACAATAAAAAACATAAAAAAGGCTAATTTTTTACATTTTATTTAATTCGTGTTTATCTAAAAGAATCGTTCAACTTTTAGTAGTACCTGATATATTTTGATAAATGAACTGATTCCAAGTTTAGAAGATTTCTTATCCGAAAGAATATGGTAAACCTATATCATTATTACGGCTCCTATTTTGACTTAAATTTGCTAATTGGAATACAAAAAAAATGCAATAGGTTAAAAAGCTAAAAAAGTATAGTTTTAGGTAAATTCAAGTTATAATTACATTATTATACTTGCCTTAGATGAAATCACCAAGAACTGAATCAAATTGTTTTTTTATTCAGACGAGAAAGAAAATTCATAGATAACAGTACTATTGATGCTTATTATTTTTAAATATGAAACGAAAAAAATGATTTTAGCAGGTAATTTTATTTGACGATGGTATTAGTTACTTGAAGAGGTCACTACAAAAAACGATAGTAGAAAGGTTTATTAAGTAAAAAAATCTCTTCTTTCAGAATAAAAGAGATGTTGTATTAGTTTAGCAAAAATGATTAAACCATTTTTAAAGTAGAAAATAATCTAAAATATCTATAGGCGTTGCCATTCTATTAAAAAAAATCCATCTTGATCATATGATCAAGATGGATACTTAAAAAGCTCAAAGCTAAAATATTTTTGAATCTTTACTTTATTATAATCTAAAAATTATCTAGTATAAGAAATTTAAAGCTACAATATCAAAATCACTAAATTCTCCATCTTCACTTCCATCAAAACAAGAAATCATAAAAGAATCTGAATCTAAACCTGGCGCTCCCCATCTATTTTCTGCAGGAGTACCTGGTATACGTATTGCTCCAACACCGCTAGAACCTTCATTACCTCCTCCACATCTTCTTCTTGCATAATCTGTATGACGGAAACCAACAGAATGTCCTATTTCGTGACCGATTACGTGCTCATTTAAATTATTACTTGAATTTGCTAAACCACTCAGGATTCTTACGAATTTATTTGGTCTACCTGCGCTAGGAAACCCAGCTGATCCACCTGATCCACCTTGATTAGCATCAAATACTACCATATCTGCAGCTTCAAAATTAGTGCCAAATGTCAATCTAAAAGTTAATGAATTATTCAATCTGTTATAATTATTCACTGCCCATTGTAATCCTGTACGCATATTACTTGACAATGCATTTACACCTCCTGTAAAACCTAAGATATCAATAGTTCTATTAGAACCTGTCACTAGATTACTGGTTCTATATTGTCTTGTTTGTCCATCCTCAGCTATTCCAAGATCAAACAAACCTTCTTCTAGCATGCTTACATCAAGCATAATATCACCCGATACGGCTACTTTACGAGTAGTACCATCAAGATCAGTTACAGAGCTAATGTATGCACCTCCTGGATTAACTCCGGCTCTAAGTAAAGCATCATTTTGTACTTTTGAAAGCTCTATTGCCTCTGGTTGTACATCACTACTAATTTCATTTTTTTCGCAAGATGTTACAACACCTGCTACAATAGCGCAAAACGCTAAAAATTTGAATTTTTTCATTTTTTTAAAAGTTGAGTTTGTGTAGTTCTATTAAATAATATAAAAGAAGATAGATATACTACGGTATCTATTTACTTTGCAACAATTTTAAGTAAAGCTTTGAACTTTTTTAATCTTAAGCGGGTTGAAGATATGATAATTTTTTTAAAATATTAGCTTATAATTTAAATAATTCTCTGCAATCAAAAGAAATAAATAGAGTAAATGCAATAAAAACACATAATAACTAGTAATCACATATCTTTAAATCATACAATAAAATCGACCAAATACACAATTTATACCGCATAATCTTTATCCGCTCATTCATAAACGATTAGTCTAATTAGCAGTATTTGGAAGATTTTCAAAATGTAGTCAAAAAAACCAACAAAGAAGCTTTTTTCTTACATATCATAAAATTTAATTACACTTTTGTTAAAAAACATTAATACTAGTTTTTTTCGTTGAGTTCTATGCTTAATATGTTGGAAAATCATATTGTAATTTATAACAAACAAAGCACTTGATGCTGATCGAATTTGTAATATTCCCATACGACCCTAATTTCTTTTAATCAACTGATTATTAGAACATAAAATTTTCGACATTTTTTGTTACAGATTCTATTGTTTCAAAATGCTTATAATTCAATTCTCAAGTAAAATTACTTACCAGAATCATTTAAGGAAGGTGTAAACTTGATCTATTAAAATTTTCAGGAATTAGACTTCTCAAAAAATTGCATAAAAAAAACTTAACCACAGTTAAGTTTTAAGAATTTATCTTTTATGATTTTTGATACTATAATTTGATACTATAAATTAATATAACATTACGTTAAACTATCTCAGCACTTAAACCTGCTTGTAATAGTTTAGAGCATCTGGGAACTAATTCTTCATAAACGCCTGTTTTTACAGTACATTTTCCTTTATAGTGCACGAGCATAGCACATTGTTCTGCTTGAACAGGAGTATGTTCGCACGTATAGATTAATGTCTCTATGACATGATCAAATGTATTAACATCATCATTATACAAAACAATTTCATTATTATTCTGCTCTACAGTTTTTTCTAAAACCTCTTCTAAAACCTTTTCTTGAGTGCTCATCTCACTATTTTTATACATTTTCTACAAATATACTATATCAAATACAAAAAATAATCTTATCGCAAATTATTTTACTTTGTAACAAGCTGCAATCCAATTATTTCGTTCTAAATTTTCTATGAATTCTAAATTATTTAATGCACATGTTTCTGTAATTACCTCTAAATCTTCTTTATAAAAACCACTTAAAAGTAAAACACCTTGATCATTCAGTGTTTTAGCATATACAGCGATATCATCTAAAAGTATATTTCTATTGATATTTGCTATCACTACATCATATTTTTTCCCTTCTAATAATGATGCTTCTCCTTCATATGTAGTAATCTTTGAACAATGGTTACGTTCTATATTCTCTAGTGTATTCTGATAACACCAATTATCTATATCAATAGCATCTATTGGTTTAGCTCCTTTCATTTCTGCCAAAATCGCTAAAACTCCCGTACCACATCCCATATCCAGCACCTTTTTATTTTTTAGATCATTCTTTAAGAGATGTTGTATCATCATATGAGTCGTCTCATGATGTCCCGTTCCAAAAGACATTTTAGGCTCAATGACTATGTCATATTCCACTTCTGGCTTTTTATGAAAAGGTGCTCTTACACTACAAATATCATCAACAATAATAGGAGTAAAGTTTTTCTCCCATTCTTCGTTCCAATTAACCTGTTCTATTTCTTCTGTTTTATAGGTAATTTCAAATTCTCCTGAATTTAATATATGAATATCATCTAATATCCCCTCATACCAGGTAGGTTTTTGTATAAAAGCTTCTACTCCATTTTCTGTTTCTACAAAACTCTCGAATCCAGCATAGCCTAATTCTGCTATTAAAATCTCTGCAGCCGGTTGTAATGGTGCTATTTTAAAATAATAACCAATATAAATAGGAGTTGACATCTTTGTGTTTTAAAAAATTCAGCGCACAAATTTACTATTTTTAACTAGCAAAAAAGACATCCGTACCTACGAATGTCTCCTGTGTATGCTAATCTATTACGAATTTTGAAAAACTATATTGCATTCACAATTGCAGCAAAACTTTCTGCATCTAATGCTGCACCACCAATCAATCCTCCATCTACATCAGGTTTAGCAAAAATCTCTTTGGCATTTGCGGGTTTTACACTTCCTCCATAAAGTATAGAAACTTCTTCTGCTATAGAATCATTAAATGCCTTTGCAATCGTGCTACGGATAAAAGCATGCATCTCCTGAGCTTGTTCCGGGCTTGCTGTTTCTCCTGTCCCTATGGCCCATACCGGCTCATATGCCAATACTATATTTTTCCAGGATGCAGCGTCTAATCCAAATAAAGCATTCTTTAATTGGGTTTCTACTACACTAAAATGTTTTTCACTTTTACGATCCTCTAACTCTTCTCCAAAACAGAAAATGATGGTCATATCATGTTTTAATGCCGTTTTTACTTTTTCTAACAATAATTCATCCGTTTCACCAAAATAGGCTCTGCGTTCACTATGACCAAGAATTACAATCTCTATCCCAACACTTTTTAGCATACTTGCAGAAATTTCTCCGGTAAAAGCTCCGTGTTCTGCCTGGTGCATATTTTGCGCTGCTACTTTGATATCAGATCCTTTTAATTCTTCAAAAGCATAGTATAAGTTTGTAAACGTAGGTGCAACAATAATTTCGGCGTCTGATGATTGCTCTAATGTTGTTTTAAGTTCTGAAATTAAAACTCCTGTCTCAGCCAGATTTTTATTCATTTTCCAGTTTCCAGCTACAATTTTTTTTCTCATTAATTTTTAATTTAAGTATTTATATTGTGGTTATAGTTTGGTTACTATTTTAAAACTTATAGAAATATTAAACCCTTATTCTGGGATCCAACCATCTATAGATTATATCGACAAAGATATTAATAAGAATAAACAATGATGCAATGACAATTACAGATCCCATAATAATTGGTAGGTCTGATGTATTAAGTGCATCTACTATCTCTTTTCCCAACCCATTCCAACCAAAAATATATTCGACAAATACTGCTCCTGCCAACATGGAAGCAAACCAACCAGAAATGGCAGTTACAACAGGATTTAATGCATTCTTTACTGCATGTCTTCTGATAACCTGAAACAATGACAATCCCTTTGCTTTTGCTGTTCTTACATAATCCTGACTCATCACTTCTAACAATGAATTACGCATTAACTGAGTAACTACTGCTAATGGCCTTATTCCCAAAACAATAGCCGGTAGTATCAAGTTTTTCCATTGAATATAAATTCCTTCCCCAAAATCATCTACCTCATACAAACTACCAGTCATATTAAGATTTGTATATTCATGTAAAACATATCCGAAAAACCACGCAAAAATAATCGAACTAAAAAAAGAGGGCACACTCATTCCTATTGTACTTACAAACTGAATCAATCTATCGATCCACTGATCTTTTTTCAATGCACTTATAATACCCAGAGCGATCCCTAGAAATATTGCTATCAATATTGCAGATATTGCCAACACAGCTGTATTGGGCATCGTTTCTTTGATAACATCGGTGACTTTTTTTCCGTTTTTCTGAAAAGATTCTCTTAAATAGGGAAACTTAAAAACCACTTCAATACCTCCTATAACAAAAAGCGATACTCCTGAATACTTCTTTTTATCAAAAAATGAAAATGCCTCTACTGCAGTATTATGAAAAGAAATAGGAGAAAGATCATTTACATAGTACCCATATTGAGAGATCAGTGGCAGATCAAAACCATATTTCTTATTTACTATTGCTAGTTGTTCTTTACTTTCGTTCTGTCCCATCATCATCTGCGCAGGATCACCAGGCAGAATAGTAAATAACATAAAAATAACAGTGATCACTCCTAATAATGTAAGTAATGCATACCCTAATTTACTGAAGTATCTAAGCATTCCTTATTCGTTAATATTAGGGTCTAGTTTCTTAACTTCTTCAAGTGTATATATTTTATACTCAAAATTTTCTCCGTATAATCTTTTAGCATTTTCCTCTACCGTTGTTTTATACCCAGCTTCTTTTCTTCGTTCATTTACGGTTTCCGGGTCTTTAATTGGCCAGATTAATTGTATTGGGCTATTTTTATTACTATTAATAGTGCGACCTTGCGTACCATATTTTTGTTCGAGACCTTGTTGCATAAAATACCGATCTTCCATCATAGCAACCGATGTATAATCAAGCTCTCCTTTCTCTCCTGCTTCTTTGATTAGCGGTAAATATTTTCCTATTTTATCAGAATGCTGAATAACCAACCAAGCAGCTATACTAGTTTCTTCTCCAACCAGGCTTCGTCCCGGGTATCCATATCTTTTAAAAACATTTTCTATAAAGATAGTATTGGTGCTATCCACGACTTTCTGCTCTTCCCAGGAAATATTATCAGCATTTCTACCTTCCTGATCTAATTTCACAATACTATCTAACTGTCTTTTAAGGTTTTTATTAATCTTAGGTTTTGATCTTTCTACTTTATCTAATACTAATTTATCTGCGTCATTCCAGTGCAGTTTTTCTGTAATAGTTCCTCTTTTTAATTTAACAATTCCCGGATTAGAGCGTAAAATTGTTTTTAGTGCAGTCTCATCTGTATTATAGAAATCAAATTCTAGATTGTATTGTTGTTTTTTCTGAGAGATCGCTTGTGGCGAAGAAGCGGTAAGACCTATTACATCATATCCCTGAGCATATGCTTTATCAGCTAAACCTTTTATTACACTCATCCCTTCACCTTCACTTTTTGCCAGATTATACATAATGATCAATACCAGGTTTTCTTTTTCAAGAAATTCTATTGTATACTCTTCTCCTTCTTTTTCTATTGCAAAATCGTGAATCGGTGGTATATATCCTTCATCGATCATTTTTGTTTCGACACCTATATATTTACCATTCACTTGTGGATACTCTCCTTTTGTAGTAACTACTTCTTCTTTTCCATCAATTTCGAACTTCCAGAAGTATTGAAAATTTGCTTCTGGAGCACCTTCGGGAACCGACATCCCTTCTTGTATATTTGTTCCTATTTTGTACGCTCTAAAATCAAATGTTGGTAAATGCATTAATACTTGATAGGCAAATGCCAAGCAAGCAGAAAAACTAATAAAAACAATCCACTTATGAGAAGCTACTGGTAAAATAGGAGTTATATACTTTTTTCCAAAAAATAGTACTAATATTAATACCAGGAGAATAAGATCTTTGGTAAATGACTCCCAAGGTGTTAAAGGAAGTGCATCCCCAAAACAACCACAATCTGTCACTTTATTAAAGTATGCTGAGTAAAAAGTAAGAAATGTAAAAAAGGCTATCATTAGTAATAAAGACCAAACAGTAAACTTAGGCAGGTATCCTAACAACAATGTAACCCCAACAATAACTTCAAAAATCACCAGAAAAACAGCAATCAATAATCCATAAGGGATCAAAAATTCCAGGTTTAATACTCCTTCTCCAAAATATTCTTGAAGCTTATAAGAAAAACCTACAGGGTCATTTAATTTTATAAAACCCGAAAACAGAAACAGAGCTGCTACAAATATTCTGGAAAACCAAACTAGTATTTTCATTTTTTGATGGTAGTTTTTAAATTATTGCAGACAAGATACTATGCTTTACACCTTGTCTCTTTTAGTTTAACAGTATTTTATAAATCCTAATCTATCAACTTTCTCCCAGATGTATCATTGCAAAAACAGCATAATTAACCATATCCTGATAATTAGCATCTATCCCCTCGCTTACCAAGGTTTTTCCTTTATTATCTTCAATCTGTTTCACACGGAGTAACTTTTGGAGAATCAGATCTGTTAAGGAACTCACTCGCATATCGCGCCAAGCCTCGCCGTAATCATGATTTTTATTCATCATTAGCTCTTTAGCAATACCACTATGTTTATCGTATAATGTTATGGCTACGTCTGTAGATAAATCCGGTTGTTCTACAACTCCCTTCTCTATCTGTATCAAAGCCATTAAACTATAATTAATAATCCCTATAAATTCTGAGATCTCTCCTTCATCTACTTTTCTTACATCCTGTTCTTGTAAACTTCGTATCCTTTGTGCTTTTATAAAGATCTGATCTGTAAGCGATGGTAATCTTAAAATCCTCCAGGCACTGCCATAATCTTTCATTTTTTTTATAAAAAGATCACGACACTTGGTAATTACTGTATCATATTGTGTAGACGTATCCTGCATAAAACTGTTCAATTTTGCGTAAATTTCGCTTTAATATGGGAATTATACCAATTAAAATCTAAAAAAACAGCTTACTCTCTAATGACAATTAATTGCAAAGGCTCGTTAATCGATCTATCTACACCCAAAGTAATGGGAATTCTTAATCTTACACCTGATTCATTTTATGATGGTGGAGCATATAAAAATGAGTATGATATTCTAAAACAGGTAGAAAAAATGCTGCAAGAGGGGGCTACTTTTATAGATCTTGGAGCATATTCATCAAGACCCAGTTCGGATCATATTACGATGCAGGAAGAAGAGAAAAGAGTTTTACCTGTGGTAGAGTTATTACAAAATAAGTTTCCTGATTGTATATTATCAATTGATACATTCAGAAGTAAAATTGCAAAAAGTTGCATCGATATAGGGGCAGCTATTATTAATGACATATCGGCAGGAAATCTTGATACTGACATGATTCCTATGATAGGAGAATTAAAAGTCCCTTATATAATGATGCATATGGTAGGTACTCCCCAAACTATGAAATCCTTGCATCAATATGATCTCCTCGTAAAAGATATTCAGTTGTATTTTTCTAAAAAAATTGCGGATGCCAGAAAAAATGGTATCTATGATCTCATTATTGACCCAGGGTTTGGTTTTTCTAAAAACGTACAGCAAAATTATGAACTCCTCAAAGAATTAGAAATGCTAAAATTACACGACTTACCGATTCTTACGGGAATATCAAGGAAATCTATGATTTACAAAATTTTAGATATAAATCCAGCTGAATCACTTAATGGAACCACTGTATTAAACACAATAGCGCTGCTTAATGGAAGTTCGATACTAAGAGTTCACGATGTAAAAGAAGCTATGGAATGTATATCATTAATGAATATATATCACAAGTAAATCTTGCGAAATCGTTTAATCAGTACACCACTGTTAATAAGCAAACTACCTTGAGGAAAATCCACAAGGCATTTATTGAAAAAAATATTTCGATTTCGAGGCAAGCCGGAGCATTTAAATCTCGATTATCCAGTAAAGTTTTTTATTCGAATAGCCTTTTTTAAGCTTTTCAAATCAGAGTTTCACTAATTTTTCTATTTTTACAGAAACACATGCAGTTGGATTTAATCAACCTCAGAATATTAGATGTCTTAGATATAGTTCTTGTAGCACTTTTACTATACTATGTCTACAAGTTGGTTAAAGGAACTGCCGCAATTAATATTTTTATTGGCATTGTGATGATTTATCTGGTCTGGAAACTCACTCAGTTTCTGGCTATGGAGATGCTGAGTAGTGTATTAGGTGAGTTCATTGGAGTAGGAATGTTTGCGCTTATCGTTGTTTTTCAACAAGAAATCAGAAAATTTCTATTAATGATTGGCTCTACCAATTTTGGAAGAAGACGCAAATTTTTACGCCAACTAAAATTCATACGTGATACACCAGAAGATAGTATCACAGATATTGCTGCGATTATCAAGGCCTGCGAAAAAATGGCAAGTACCTTTACCGGAGCTCTTATCATAATTAAAAGAAATACTTCACTTGATTTTGTAAAAACCTCAGGTGATGAACTAGAAATTTTGGTTAAAACTCCTATAATTGAAAGCATTTTCTATAAAAACAGTCCATTACACGATGGTGCCATGATTGTAGAAGACAATAGGATCGTAGCTACCAGGGTGATTCTACCTGTAACAAATGATCGAGATATCCCTTTGCGTTTTGGGCTACGCCATCGTGCCGCAGTCGGTATTACCGAAAAAACTGATGCATTAGCACTAGTGGTCAGTGAAGAAACTGGTCAAATATCGTATGTTAAAAATGGAGAGTTTGTTATTTTCAAGACTTCAGAAGAACTCATTGAAAAAATAAAAAAAGATCTTGTTTAATCAGAAAAAATCATAGAACTCCTTACAGAATTTATCTGGAGCACTACCGTTCCCTCCAAAAATTCACGTTTTATGTCCTGATTTTGATTTTTAACCCTAACAAAGGTACCAATGAAAAACTCCCATCAGTATGCTAAAAAAACAGAGGAATGAATATTGTAAAAAACATACTAAACAAAAAATCATTACGTTACGTTTTTCTTAACATAATATTCCTAACTTTTTAAAAAAAAATCTAGCTTGAGTTATTATCCTCTCCCCTTTCTTCTAAAGGTTTCGTTTAAAATTAATTAGCAAACATTATCAATATTTACTGAGCTTAACCTAGGGATTTTTCTCCTAAATCATTTCTTTTGCATCCAGAATAAACTGCTAAAAAGAAGACCTTTTAAGCAACTTAAATTTTATTAACCAAATATTTTAAAAAAAAATGATTCAAATTTTTAAATCCAAATCGTTATTCGTTATTGCATCATTAATTAGCAGCATGATGTTTTTTTCTTGCCAAAAAGATAATGTAAATGACACTCCAGAAGAAAATCTAAAACAAACAAATTTTGATACAGCGAAAGCTGAGACTGCAGCTTATTTCAGCATCCAAGCTCCTAATGGTAATTACTTAAGTAGTGAAAACGGTAATAAACCTGTCAACGCTATTAGAAACACGGTGGGATCATGGGAAAAATTTGAGTTTATTGACATAGGCGGTAGAAAAGTTATTATTAAAGGAAGCAATGGTAAATACCTTACCCAATTAGAAAGAACAAGTAATGGGACGCAAGCCAACAACTACTTATCATGTACAGCAAGTAGAGAAGATGCTGAAGAATTTTTTACCCATAATAGTGGATCATTTCCTCAATTTAGTTTTACAAGTTTAACACACTCGGGAGTAAAATATGCGTTGACTTCTGACGCTAAAAAGTTAGCCAGTAATTCTTTTACAACAACCTTTACTCTTCAAAGACAATAAAAAAACTCATTAGGATGAATCAATATCTAATACCATCCTCAAATGAAATTACCTACTAAAATCATTTCTTTTAGATTCGGTTTATCCTGATTTCATCCAAGAACTGGTATAAAAACAACTTCTGTAAATGGCATAAAATACTAATCATCATTCCATTTACAGAAGTTAATAAAAATTTCATCATGATTTTCAGTATCATTCCTTATATGTAAGTTTTACGAGAAAAGAGTAAAAATCATATATGGATAGATTATAGTCATTTCTTCGGGATACTTTATTTTTTATAAAAAAACATAAAACATCTTTCGCAACCTGAATTTACTTCCTCAGACTACATTTTTTTGTCTATCTCGCTTAAATGTAACTTTTTCATTTTTTTGGCAGACAGCTACATTAAAAAAATATCATATAGTGGATCAAACCTCTTTCATCTCATTAAACTGAACATCATATAGATTTTTGTAGTATCCGTCTGATATTTCTAATAGTTCATTATGATTCCCTTGCTCCACGACGACACCATTATCCATTACTATAATTTTATCTGCATTCCTGATCGTTGCCAATCTATGTGCAATTACTATGGATGTTCTCCCTTTTGTTATCTTATCTGTCGCATCTTGTATTAATTGTTCACTATGAGAGTCTATAGAAGATGTAGCCTCATCTAATACCAAAATATCAGGGTTAGCTACATAAGCTCTTAAAAAAGAGATCAGTTGTCGCTGACCAGAAGAAAGCATGGCTCCTCTTTCTTTTACATTATAATAGTATCCTCCAGGAAGGCTTTTTATAAAATCATCAATTCCTATTTCTTTTGCTGCCTGATGTACCTGGTCTTCACTAATATCAGGATTGTTGAGTGTGATATTATTAAGAATCGTATCTGCAAATAAAAATACATCTTGCAATACTACTGCTATATGACTTCTTAAGGATCTTAAATCCAATGAATCTATATCCTTGCCATCAATAAAAATAGTACCACTGTCTATCTCATAAAATCTGCTGAGTAAATTAATAATGGTAGATTTTCCGGCGCCTGTTGCTCCAACAATTGCAACTGTATTTCCTTCTTTTACAGAAAATGAAACACCTTTTAACACTTCTTCATCTTCAATATAACTAAAACGTACTGCCTCAAAATCAATAGCTCCTTTCACGTCTGTTAATATCAATTCACCACTATCATCAATTTTAGAATCTGTATCTAATATTTCAAACACTCTATTAGCAGCTACCATACCCATCTGCAGTGTATTAAACTTATCAGCTATCTGGCGTAAGGGTCTGAAAAGCATCTGTGATAATTCGATAAAAGCGATCACCACTCCTAATGTAATCACACCTCCTTGTGTAGCTTGCAAGCCACCATACCAGACAATCATCCCAATCGCTATTGAACTGGTCATTTCTGCAATAGGGAAAAAGATAGAATTATACCAAACGGTTTTGATCCATCCTTTTTTATGTTTTTCATTAATTTCTTTAAAATTTCTATATTCTCTGTCTTCTCTGGTAAATAATTGAACGATCTTCATTCCTGTAATACGCTCTTGTACAAAAGAGTTTAAATCAGAAACATGAGTTCTTACTTCTTCAAAAGCAGTTTTCATTTTTTTTTGAAAAATTCTTGTAGCATACACTATAATTGGGAATATTAATAGTACTATCAAGGTAAGTTGCCAACTTTTATACATCATGTACCCAAGAATAACTGACATTTTTAGTAAATCACTAACAATCATAAAAAGCCCTTGACTAAATATACTAGCAATAGTTTCCATATCACTGACTGCTCGTGTTACTAATCTACCTACCGCTGATTGGTCATAATATTGTTTTTTAAAGCCCAACATATGCTCAAAAAGATCCACTCTAATATCTTTGATTATCCCTTGTCCTAACCAATTAGCAAAATAAATAAACATGAATTGAAAAATAACCTCCAATAATAAAACTGTCAGCATTAAACTGATATAATACACAATTAGATCTTTATCTTTTGGAATAAAACTTTCATCAATAGTTTCCTGCAAAAGATACGTCTTTAGCACAGCAAATATAGATAGTAATATAGCAGATAATCCAACAAAATAAAATGTAAAACGATAAGAATCAGTATAACTAATTAATCGTTTAAACAACTTAAAATCGAATGCATTTCCGGCCTTTTTTGCCATATTTATATTGAATATATTGTTATTGGGTATTGCACTTTAGTCAAATAAAGACCGTGTGCAGGCACAGAATATCCAGCCTCTCCGCGATCTTCGCTTTTGATGATACGTATTAAATCGTCAATACTTAGTTTATTTTCTCCGATCTCTATAAGAGTACCGACAATTGCCCTCACCATGTTTCTCAAAAAACGATTAGCAGAAATGCTAAAAATCAATACGTCTTCTTTTCTTTCCCATTTAGCTTCTGTTATGGTACAATTATACGTTTTTACATCGGTTTTAGACTTACTAAAACATTTAAAATTAGTGTAGTTTAACAGTAATTTAGCACCCTTATTCATTAAATTAATATCTAAGTCTTTCTTTATATAATATGCCCTCTTTATCTTAAAAGGGTCTTTGGAAAGAGTTACAATATATTCATAAGATCTGCTTATTGCATCAAACCTGGCATGCGCATTTTCGTGAACCCGGCTAATCTTCTTTACAGCTATCTCGGCAGGAAGAATTGCATTTAACTTATATACTAACCGATCAGCATCCAATGAGGCTTCATGATTAAAATGTGCGATTATTTGTTTTGCATGCACTCCAGCGTCTGTCCTACCGGCGCCAAAAACCTCAGTTTTACTACTTAACAAAGTAGATAAAGAACTTTCCAGCACTTCCTGAATAGTAATAGCATTCGGTTGTTTTTGCCATCCATGATATGAAGTACCGTTATAGGATAATTCTACAAAATATCTCAAAGGTTTATCTTATTTTTGTTTAAAATTCTAAGCACAAATATACTTCATAAAATAGAGAAGTATCGTGTAGCTTACTCTCAGTTTACTAAATATCATAAATAGTTCTTATTACTTATTTTGAAAAAAATACTTTTACTCAGCGATACGCATAGCTATATAGATGACCGTATACTCCATTACATAGAAGCAGCAGATGAAGTCTGGCATGCTGGAGACATTGGAGATCTAAAAGTTACAGATGCAATTGAAAATCTTAAACCATTAAGAGCCGTATATGGAAATATCGATGATGACAAAGTCAGAGTTTCTTTTCCTTTACATCAACGATTTATATGTGAGCATGTTTCTGTTTGGATAACACATATCGGAGGTTACCCCCCAAAATATAATATCAATACAAGAGAAGAAATAAAATCTAATCCCCCAAAACTTTTTATTTGCGGACACTCCCATATTCTAAAAGTAATTCTGGATAAAAAAAACGGAGTATTACATATGAATCCCGGAGCCGCAGGAAAACACGGGTTTCATAAAGTACGTACTATGCTCAGGTTCACCTTAGATACCGGAAAGATCGAAAATCTGGAAGTTATCGAATTAGGAAAAAAATAAGACTCGGAGTTGGCATACTCCGAGTCTTAACGCACTAATACTACTAAGATTTTAGGTTTATCGCAATCGATCTACAGATTTTACGAGATTCTCATCCTTCTTGATAGCCTTATTGGCTACCACTAATAAAACGATAGAAATAACAGGAATCATCATCCCAATACCTTTCTCAGAAACAACAGTTTCTCCAGATAATGTTAGTGACCAATAAACAAATACTCCTAGTAAAATAAAGTTTAATAAGATATTGATACGCCCCAATACAAATTGAAGCTGTCTGTTTTTAAATAAAAATATAGTTATCAAAGCCAATATAGCCGATCCAACATATAATCCCAATACTAAAAAATTATCCTGAGCCAACAAAGCTTCTCCATTTTTATCAGTACCATAAGGTAAGATTGCCATAACTCCTGCACTCAATATCCCTACTAATAATAAATAAACAGTCTGTATTCTTTGTATCATTTAAACCCCTTCTATTTTTTAGAGAAGCAAAAATAAGAGTTTCTTTTTATAATTAAATGTAAATAATCAAAAATAAAGTCGTATACTTGCAATTCAAAATATGTAACTTATTATATTTAGGTTACTTACCTTCATAACGAAATTTTCCTAGAATTCTTCTTTAGAAAATTTAATACCAGAACCTAAATTATATAACAAATTTAAATGTTAGAGATTTCTGAATTAAAAGCGAAAAAGCTTCCTGAGCTACAGGAAATTGCGAAAAGTTTAAATGTACCTAAATTTCGCACCATGAAAAAATTAGACTTGGTATACCAAATACTTGATTATCAAGCCACGAATCCAACTAAGGTAAAAGAAGTTATTACAGAAGAACCTTCTGATAAAACTGAAAACAAAAAACCGAAGCCAACTCCTGTGCCTCGACAAAGAAGACCTCGAAAAGCGTCCAGTACTCAGAATTCTTCTACTAAAAAAGAGGATGATACTCCTAGAGAAAAGGACAACACCTCAAAACCGATACCTAAGGAAGCGAACACTTCCAAGAACAATGACATCACTAAGAATAATGATACCGTTAAGAACAATGATACCGTTAAAAACAGTGATACCATAGAAAACAAAAAACCTCAACCCAAAAGGGAAGATAAGAGAGAAGACAAAAAAGAAGTTAAGAAAGAAGACAGAAAGGACAATAAAAACCGAAGTAACGATAAGCCTCAAAACAAAAACCGTAATAACAACAAAAAAGAAAATAACGGTAACAGTCGAGACAATGGCAATCGAGATAATAGAAATCGTTACAAAGAACCTGATTATGAATTTGATGCAATCATCCAAAGTGAAGGTGTATTAGATATCATGCAGGATGGCTATGGTTTTTTGAGATCAAGTGACTATAACTATCTTTCTTCTCCGGATGATATATATGTATCACAGTCTCAAATCAGACTTTTTGGTCTTAAAACTGGCGATACAGTTCTGGGACAAGTAAGACCTCCTAAAGAAGGAGAAAAATACTTCCCATTAATTAAAGTAAATAAAATTAATGGATTAGATCCTCAGGTAGTAAGAGACAGAGTTTCTTTTGAACACCTCACACCTCTTTTCCCTCAGGAAAAATTTAAACTAGCAGAAAGACAAAGTACGATCTCTACCAGAATAATGGATCTGTTCTCCCCAATCGGAAAAGGACAGCGTGGGATGATCGTATCGCAACCTAAAACTGGAAAAACCATGCTACTGAAGGATGTTGCAAATGCTATAGCAGCAAATCATCCCGAGGTTTACCAAATGATCCTTCTAATCGATGAAAGACCCGAAGAAGTAACTGATATGCAACGTAATGTGCGTGGCGAAGTTATAGCATCTACATTTGATAAAGAAGCTCACGAACACGTGAAAATTGCGAATATTGTACTAGAGAAAGCAAAAAGACTTGTAGAATGCGGTCATGATGTGGTGATTCTACTTGACTCTATTACACGACTAGCCAGAGCTTATAACACAGTACAACCTGCATCCGGTAAAATTCTAAGTGGAGGTGTTGATGCCAATGCATTACACAAACCAAAACGTTTCTTTGGTGCAGCCCGTAATATCGAAAACGGAGGTTCCCTAACAATCATTGCTACAGCATTAACAGAAACCGGATCAAAAATGGACGAAGTTATTTTTGAAGAATTTAAAGGAACCGGTAATATGGAATTACAATTAGATCGAAAAATTTCTAATCGTAGAATTTTCCCAGCAATCGACCTCACTTCTTCAAGCACAAGACGGGATGACATTCTTCTGGACGAAACTACCATACAAAGAATGTGGGTAATGCGTAAATACCTTGCAGACATGAATCCTGTAGAAGCTATGGAGTTTATCAATGATCGTTTTAAACAAACAAAAAACAACGATGAGTTTCTTATATCTATGAATGGATAAATTAAACTCCAAATAATTTTAACAAAACAAGGTTATCAAGTTTGATAGCCTTTTTTTTATACCTATTACTTTCTTAACTCAAAACACTTATTCATAATCAATAGCTCATCATTATCAATACTTTAAAAATAATCGATATATTTATAAAACACCAACCAAAAACAAGATCTAATAATTCAATCTTATTTTAAAAACACCCGAATAAAAAGCGGCAATTTATTGTTTTTGTAAAAAGAAAATCAAAACATTACTATAACAGTCTCATTTTATTTTGAAGTAAACTACCTCTAGGCAAGCACGAAGCATTTATTGAAAAAAAAAGTTGATTTCGAGGCAAGCCCCAGAGCATTTAAATCTCGATTATCGAGTAAAAAAGAAAAAAAATAGTACGTAATTTTGAATTAGAAACAACAAAAAACACTTGAATAATTTAATATCTAAAAATGAAAGGTTTAAAATCAAAACAAGACTATTCTATACAAAATAAGTTATTTATGAAAACTCTCTTATATAGTATTTTAAGCATTTCACTTTTATTTAGTAGTTGCCAGGGAAATAGTCAAACTCAGAATCAAAAAACCGCAACATCGCCCGCAAAAAACATAAAACCGGTACAAACAGAAACTATTAATGGATTAGAAAGAGCCTATTTTGCAAGCGGATGTTTTTGGTGCGTAGAGGCTATTTATGAAAACATAGAAGGTGTAGAAGAGGTGATATCCGGATATGCTGGAGGACATACAAAAAACCCAACATATGAATCCAGCAACACAGGTCGAACGGGCCATGCTGAAGCGGTAGAAGTACTATATAATCCTAAAATAATTTCTTTTTCTTCTTTGGTTGACGCATATTTTGGATCTCAAAACCCTACACAAATAAATGGACAAGGTCCAGATAGAGGTTCACAGTACAGATCTATTATATTTTACCAAAATGACGAACAAAAAAAGATAATCACAGAAAAAAAGAAATCACTTAGCCAAAAAATAAACCGAAAAATAGCTGCAGAGATCACTCCTTTTCAAATATTCTGGAAAGCAGAAGGTTATCATCAGGATTATGAAAAAAGGAATCCAAATAACAGATATATCCAAAACGTCTCAATCCCCAGGTTAAATAGATTTAAAAGAAAGTTCCCCAACTTGATAAAGAAAAAACACTGAAATCGATTTCTCGATACATATATACACATTCTAACGAATCACTATCATATTCTCAGTAAGTTCTCACACTATAAAAAAGTCATATCTTTCTGACTTTTTTATTTTAAATGTAAAAAACACGTTTTTTTCCCACAGAATAATTAAGTTAAATAACACCGCTATTAAATCAAAAATTATGAATTCATATAGCGCGACCAAAGAACTACTACGTTACAACCTAAACAAACCCAAAAACACAATAAACACTTCGAAACAAGCTAAAACAATGAGCTTTACAGTCTTTTACTATAGATTTAAAAACACAAAAACTATGCACGCATAGCGTAAATCACTCAAAAAAGCGCACCACTAAACATAAAAATACTGAGTACAAATTTTCTAGAAAAAAGCGGGGAATTTCATATTTTTAGCCGTCTAAAAATCACCGACATGACGGCTTTAAAATTTTAGATAAATCAGACATAAGAGCACAAAATATCGTTAAAAAACACAAATCCATGAAAAAAAAAGTTTATTTTTATACAAATAAACTCAAAACAAGTTGTGTTTTTCAGATTTATACATTACTTTTGTTTATGATTTAACAGTTTTCATTACAGCTAATTAAAAAATAAAATTGAAGTTTTACTAAAGAAAACTAACTATAACTAGCTGAAAATAAAGTGTTTAATCACGAATAAGTTCTTTAAAAAACCTTGTTTTTCTCACACTTTTAATAGTGTTTATGAAGAGGTCAAAATTGTCGTAAAATTGTTTTGGCATGTTTTTTGGAGATTCAATTATTGAATATTAACTTTTAAAATCGTTTAAAAATTAAAAAGCATTAAAAGGATAATACCTAAATTATTAAAGACAACCCTAATCTGCTTTAATTTTAAATTTAATTATGTAAACACAGAAAGATTATGAAATCAATTTTTACATTTATTTTGTTATTGGTGATGACCTCTACCACTTTTGCACAGATAAGCAAAATGGATAGATATTTAATGGCTACCGCCAAGTTAGAATTACGAACTGGACCAGGTGCTAATTTTGATATTATAGCTGAGATCCCTCAAGGAACTCAAGTATATGTTATTAGTTCTGGGTATGGAGACTGGAGTACTGTACAGCACAAAAATGGTAATGGATTTGTACAAACCCAATTATTAGCACAAGATAGTAGTATAGCAGAAGCTGAAAGAGCTGCAAAAGCTGCTGAGGCTAGAAAAAATGCTGCCAGAATGGCTGCAGAAGAAGCTATTAAAGCTGCTGAGGCCGCAAAAATTGCAGCCGCAGAAGCAGCACGAAAAGCTATCGCTAATGCAGAAAGACAATTAAGATTAGCTGAGGCTGAGGCCACAGCCGCAGCAGCTGAAGCAGCTGCCGCAAATCAAAATAAAACTGCTGCCGAAAGAAGAAGATTAGCAGAATTAGCAGAAACGCAAAAAGCTTTAGAAGAAGCAAATAAAAGAACTTTAAGTAATGGTAAGTCTGGAAGAACTCAGATTGAATCAAGTACTGCATCAGCAGGCAAAAGCGCAAACTCTAGTACCGCTAGAAATAGAGCAAAAGCGGCTCCGTCAAAACTAACTCGAGAAAGTAAGTTTGCTAGTTGGGAGAAGAAGACTTATAGGACTGGTGATACACCAAAGTCATTTAATAAATTCAAAGGAAAGTTTGAATATAAATTAGACAACTATCTTAAAATCGAAGTTGGTAAAAATACTGATGTTGTTGTGAAGCTTGTAAAAATGGCTGAAAACACAAGAGACAAAGACGAAACTATAAGAATTGTTTATATAAACAGTAATCAAACTCAATATATAAGAAACATTCCTGAAGGAGAGTATTACTGTGTAATTGCATACGGTAAAAACTGGAAGGAAACTAAAATTAGCGGAAAAGTTAAAGGTGTATTCACAAAGAATGCTTTATACGAAAGAGGAGAAGATATTTTAGATTATCACACTGTTAAGACAGAAGATGGTATTAATGTTCCTTCTTTCAGTTTATCTTTGGATTTATTACCTAACGGAAGTTTAGGGTATGATGCAGGAACAGAAGCAGATGATATCTCTGATGATAAATTCAATGACTTCTAGAAATTAGTTTACACATACATAATTAAAATATCATATTTATTATCACCAATAATAAATTGTAAAAATAGAAGACGCCCATGTCAAAATGGGTGTCTTTTCTTTCTTTACATAATTTACCTGCTACCTAACCTCTCACAAATAAAAGCGACTAACAAAAATACTTTTCTTTAATTTTTCCAAAAAAACTTCATCACTATATCATTTTAATAGTGAAATTTTATCCGGAACATATTGTATTTCTCTATTCGCATCGATTTCAAAAAGAAATTCAAGTTATTTAAAGAACTAACTTTAAGGGATTTCTACAAAGCTATTAACCTATTTACTAAAGTGTTACCTACCTTAATCCCTATAACATAGAATTGATATAAAACTACAAGGATTTTTAACTTGCAATCCTACCTCCAATTTAAAAATGAAACCATTCATGTTTCTTGTTTTTTCTTAAAACCGAAAACATATTATTATTTCTGTTTTAGAAATACTCAAATAAAAAACTGCAATTTCTTGTTTAAAAAAAACGGAAAGCATTAAGTTGTAACCATAGCCTAAGACTTCTTTTTATTTTCAAGCTATACCAACATTAGATGAAATCACCATAAACTGAATTAAATTATTTTTTAATTCAGACAATAAAGAAAATTCATAGACAGCAACACTATTGATCCTTTTTTATTTTGAAGTGTGAACAAAAAGAAATGATTTTAGCAAGTAATACGATTTATAACTAAAAATTTCGCATATTCATCGTTTCTTTTTCCTTTCTACTTCGTTTAAAAAATAAACCGTAGCTATAGCTATGCTTGATTTTTTTGCCTTGCATAAAGAAAAAATAATTCAATGAATTTATACGAATTTTTTAATCACAAATCGTATAATTTCCATTTGAGAAATGGTATTGTAAACGAATAAAAACAAAGTTAACTAGTTGATTTTAGATCAGAAATGGTACAATATCATATCAGGGCAAACTCATGCTTTGTTAATTTTCTTAAATTATGATCTATTTAATTTAATATCATGTCCTTACATTTAGGACTTTTATCAAATAGTCTTGATCCCAAGCTGCTTTGAGTCTTTTTCTTTTGACACCTTGTTTTTCTGTTTTTTCATTTTTCAATAAGTTGAGTGCCATTTTGAGCAATACAGAATAGTTCTGAGTTGCATTTCCTGCTCTTTTTCTGGAAGCAT